>NZ_CP090980.1:693304-1039957 GCF_021513135.1 Vibrio sp. SS-MA-C1-2 | reverse complement strand
TAAAACCGTCACAGCGCCAGGACCAACAATCGGGCCGCCAACATGAGGGATGGGAGGTGTGCCCGGGGTTTGCATCGGACAAGTATGCATATCAGTTAATCTCGCAGCACATGGCATAGCGGCTCCTTTTAAATATTTCCTGATCCACCCTTTGAGATATCTAACGCGATATCGAAGGTCGATGTATAATATTTTTCTCGCCCTTGCCACTCGGGTAATACAGCGGCGGTATTAACAGCTCCCGCGACAGCTTTCGCATAAAGAAAGTCAGCGGGCATAACCATTGGGCTATCTATCGGTGCAATGCTTCCAGTTCCACTCCAAACAACAGCTTGTCCTAGCCATTTTGCGGCACTAGTTTCAGCATAGACTAAAATTTGAGACTCGATCTGACGTCGCAAGGTTTCATTCGGTTCCATAATCCATTGCATGACTTGATTTAAGGTATTAACTTCTTGTTGAGACCAATCATTCTCTCTTAATTTCAAGGCTTTTGCTGCAAACCAAATTGACTCTCTCATTGGTAATGCATGTGCAATAAAGTGCATTAAATCAATATATTGCTGGCTTTCAAAAAGTTTTTTCATTACGGCTTCTGGTAAAGATTCAACATCGACAACCATTGCCGCATCCTCTGAAAATTCAAATCGAGAACAAATTGACACACTATTTTTATAAGGCATTTTTTTCATTTAATTCACCATTACAATCGCGCCTTTCACTGTGGTTTGACCACTGGCACTCACTTCTGCAGTAGCACTTCCCTTTAGAGTCGCACCAACATCGCCTTGAACCGTGACATTCAACCCTTTTATCGTTGCTCCACTGGTTCCTTTTGCGCTAAAACTACTTGAAGCAGAAAGTGACATCGATGAACCTGCTTTCGCACTTAATGAGCCGTCAGAAGAGAGGCTAATCGATGAACCTGATTGTGATATCGAACCTCCATCAAGGGATATTTTAGAGCTTCCTGAGATGGCTATTTCAGAACTCGAAAGTTCTATTTTCGATGATGAAATCACCAATTTACTGTCTCCAACTTTTAAAGTAATGGTTTCACTCCCTTCAACCAACACAGTTTTGGTTTTTTCTGTTATAGACTCGGTCGCGGTTAAGGTGTGATTCGTATCAGTCGCAATAGTAATGTCTTTTTTTGCAGTTAAATTACAGGTCTCATCAATGGTATGTGTGAGGTTTTTGGTTATCGCAACGGTAGAATCACCGGCGACAGTCTTGGTTTCATTATTTAACACTTCAGTATTAAAATCTTTTGCGGCTTTGAGATACAGTTCTTCATTGTCTTTCTTGTCATCGAACCTCAACTCATTCGATTCACCACTTAATTTGGTTTTTATCCCGCTTTGGGTCGTATTTTCAGTCACATAAGGAGGCGGATTTTGACTATTATAAAGTGAAGACACGACGACAGGTCTATCTGGATCACCATCAATAAAGCTCACTAACACTTCTTGCCCCGCCCTAGGTAAAAATTGAGAACCGTAGCTTTTTCCTGACATTCCTTGTGCCACCCTTACCCAACAACTCGTTTTATCGCCGGTTTCACTATCCCAATGAAATTTAATTCGAACTCTGCCCATTTTGTCACTTGCGGGTTCACCTGCCGTCGTGCCTGCGACAACAGCTGATTGAAGCCCATGCAAAGTGGGTTTACTTTTAGGATCAGGATAGAAAACTTGATCTTCTGGGATAGCAGTAAGAGAGGCTGAAGTCGTAAATTGATTATCAGAGTCAGAGGAAAATTCATACTGCACCGCGATGACGATATAATTCCCCTTATCTGCTGAATTAAAATGGCTATTCAAGGTAATATAAGCGCCCGCAACCAATTGATAACTTTGTGTAGTTGCATTAATTAAGCTGTAGTTAGAATCATTTTGTCCAATGGCAGTCTGTGCTAACGGTTTTGCTAAATCATCATAACTTTGAGATAAACTGGCAACGGGGTAATGTGTTTGAGTGAGCTTGCTATTCCCTGATAAACTATATTTAGACTTCTGAGTTTTACTGGTTACCAATTTACTTTGATTATAATCATAGGCTGTTAACTCCACAGAAGCGGTATGAAATTGATGTTGAGGTTCCCAACTATCTAAGATTTCATACTCTCCAGTCGGAGAAGTAATAGAGTCTAATGTCGTCAGTCCATCCTTAGAGAAAGGGTTGGTTGCTGTCTGTAGGTATAACGTCTCATTTTTATCATTTTTGCCAAAGTAAAAGTGAACACCTTCTTCTGACAATAATCGAGTCACAAAATCAAAATCACTCTCGTTAAATTGAATACAATAGGTTCTTTTCGTTGTTGGCATGCTTGAAACTTGATAGCACCCTTTAAAACCCAAATCATCAAAAATAGAAGTAACAATGGACTGTACACTTAATTCTTGAAAAACCCTTGAGGACTTAGAATATTTTAATAGATAGAACCATGGCTTTACGGTTAACCTAATAGAATAGTAGCCTTTCTCTGTATGGTCAGATTCTCGTTCCGCTTTGACGACATAACCAGAGTATTGGCGGCAACCTTTCCGATCATCACCCAAAAGATCATAAACATCCGTGGTAATTTGTTGACCTATCCAATCGGCAGCACTGGCTGAGGAACTCATTGCAGAGACAGTCCATTGATAGTCACCGTTTAATGCTTCCATCACCTTTAATTTTGATGCAACATACTCTTTGTTATTTGCATCCTTGACCGTTAAGTAACTACCACTTAACTCTAATAACTCATTCATAATTTGCCTCTTTTTTCCTACTCACCTCTGATCCAATCCCTTTTTATCTACCTTATAATGACGCTATTTCACCTTAATTAAATTGGCTATTCTAATTAGCTGTATGGGTGGGTAGAGTGAGAGTGATTGTGCAACAGACATGTTAATAGATACTGAATAGCTGCCTAACTCTGCAATATTCAGAGAACCTGGTTGCTCTTTTTCGATCAATATTTTTACAGCTTGATTTGCCGCCAACTCTCCAACTTGAAAATATTTATTGGAAACAGACATTAATGCTGATGATTTCGATACCATCGCCTCATAAGCACTGGCTACAGGGATCCCATATGTTAAGGCCGTTTGTGTAAACTGATCTCGATGAGCTAAATTATATGAACTTGATCCCACATAAATAAAATCTACACCACGATCGGCTAATTCTCTAATTTTAAGATCAAATTGATTCGCTATAGGTTTACCCGTGCTATCTAGTTGATAATGTAGCTCTACAAGATCAAACTTCATTTTGCTAGCAAGGTTTTTCAACCGTTTTGCATTTAGGACTGAGTTAAGCTCGGCATCAGAATAGATAACACCAATTTTATGAACAGGAATATATTCACGCATCGCCCGAATCTGGACATCTTCACTGATACGATTTCGAACGCCTGTGACGTTGTCACGCCCTGAGGCTGCACCATCAGTAATAATTCCTGCACCTAATGGATCAGCGACAATCATAAATAAGGTGGGTATATCGCCCAATACACTACTTTTGCCATATTGATCAACACTGCCAATTAACGCTTTACTGACACTGGTGCCCCAAGTCACGACAAGATCAGGGTTTAACCGTTTTAGTTGGTTGGGCAATGTCTTTAATCGACGTTTATCTCGAGCGACATCAATAACAGACACATCAATAGGATAACCTCTCTTCTGTAGGTAAGACTTGAAACCTAAACACGCCTCTTCACAACCTCGCCACGTCACCATAATAACCTGTTGCCGAGCTTCTCCATTCAGGTTGTGTTCAACGGAATAAAAAGACGAGTTTTCGGCTATCGAGTTGAAACTCAACATAGACAGAAAAAGAAGAGAGTTATAGATTAATATTCGCAAATAATTAGAGATAATACTCATGATCGCTCTCCTTGATGCTGTGGAATTTTACGTCTATTCAATAATAACAACATTACAATACCAGAAAGCATGATCCCCATCCCCATGATGGCCATCGAGACCCCATAGCTATAAACTGATATTAGTCCTGCCACAATAATCGGTCCAAAAACACTGCCTGCTCTTTCGGCTGTTCTCAAAAGAGCTAAAACTTCTGTTCTCGGTACTTCTGGACTTTTTTCTGCCGCTTCCAAAGCACAAGCGATTAGGGGGGCTTTCAAAATAGCATGCGCGACCCCCATTAAACCTACGGCCAATGTGACTTTTAATATCGATGCTTCACCATAAAGAGAGATAAGGACAGCACCAGATAAAATTGTTCCTAAAACCACCAGCTCACGTGATTTGTTTAACCTATCGGCGATTCCTGAAGCAATAGGGCTAAATGGAATGATTAGCAGAGAATAGACCATCATTACACGTCCAATCTCAGCTTGACTGGAATCTAACGAGACTAAAAATAATGGAACCATAAAATAGAGAAAGCCGGTTAATACAATTTTGGTTGGAATTGCGCCACAAAGCACGATGGTGACAAAGCGACGATTTTTTAGAATTTGAGTCAAGGTATTGCTACGTTGATTACTTTTGTTATTCGACTGTTTTCCAGACTGATTATTAAGATCTTTCGAAAACATAAACCAAGTTAAAATCCCCGCTACAACAGCTAATCCAGTCGAGATCAGAAATACCGGTGAATACCCTATTCTGTCAGCGATAATGCCACCCAATGCGGTTCCACACATCGTTGCCGTCATTAATATTCCAACAAAGATAGACATCCCTTTGGCCCGATTATCCGCAGTAATAACCGCCGCAATATAACTTTGGCTACTCATTAATATAATCGCGTACCCAATAGCCGTAATGCCTCTAGAGATAATAATATCTGTGCTATTGGTGGCAAAAGCACACCCTAAATAGCCTAAGATCGCTGGAATTAATCCCCATATAAAACATTGTCGTTGACCTAGGCGATCAACCCATTTAGCAGAAAAGGGAGTTATTAAAGCAATAACCAACATAAAGATAGAAATAGGTAACCCTAAAATAACATCACGAGATAACCCCCAGATTGGCGTATAAAGTTCATCAATATAAAGAGGCATAAATGATTTCTGTAATTCTTCTGCAAATGAAAAAATAAATAATGGGATCCGAACGTCTATCACTTCCCCCACATGTTTAATCTTCTGATTTAAATGATATTTTGATGAAATCGCATGTAATTGTTGCTGACTCTTTTCACTTAAGCCATGTTGCGCAGATTCAATTTGTTGAAACTCATTCTGTAATTTTTGTGAATCTTTATTTAAACTGGCAGAAAAGCGACCGATGATGCCATGTTGATGCGGGGTATCTGAAACAGAAAAATCACCATTGGCATGCCGCTCTAATGTTTGCTCCGACTCCTCTAAAGGTTTAGAGATATAGAGCATAATGAGCACTAATATCACTTCAAAGCAAATCAATAAAACGGCAATTAAAATAACACCAATATCGAAGAAAATATCAGTGAGTTGAAGTTGTATAAATTGTTTATCAAGCCCTAAATAGACTGCACTACCAAGCTGTAGGCTAGATGGTATATCTATCTTTAAAATGTCACTTCTATTTGCATTGCTGTCATAATTACTCTCAATTAAATGATAGAGGGTACTAACCGACTGCTCAATACGCTGCCATAACGTATCATGAAGAAAAGGTTCACTGTGCAACGAATGACTATTAATTACCGGCACAGTAAGATCTTCTACTATGCCTGCATGGAACAATACTTCACGATTCGAACTCACTGCTATAAAATTTAATTCAGGGTACTTATCCAAATTTTCTTGAAGATATATATCCATCCCTCTAATTTTATTCAGAGGTATTCCCGCCTCTAAGGCGATATTGAGATCATCAACAATCACTTGTCCAATAGCATCAGTTTTACGAACCAATTCAGGTTTAATCGCATAATTGAACTCTACTAGTGTGTAAAGTGAACTTAAAATGGTTGCTAATAGTGTACTTATCACCGTGATTGTGATGAGGCGCTTATTAATAACTTTTGAAAGACTTTTTAATTTGCTCATTCAATACCATGACTATTTTGATGTTTGACTGATTTGATGTTTTATATTTTTTAATTCAGTTTTTGCTTTTATTCTCATCTGTTCACTGTGGGTTATTTTTTCAGCGATATAGCTTGATTGGCTATTATTCAACTCCATTTTATGATGATTTTTTCGGTTAATCGTATACGTTTGGATAAAGCGAATAACTTGAGTAATGTCATTAAATGAAATACGAATAACTAAAAAAGCTAAAAGAGAAATGGCTAAAAAGATCGCTAATGTCATCTGTATCAAGTGATATTTAACTAAAGAAAAGAGCGAAAAGAGCGACGATTTATCATAATCAATAATGATTGAGCCACTTTTTTCAGAAAAATTATTAAATAATGTTTTTCCTATAATGATCTGTTCGCCCTGAGTAACAAGCCAAGTTTCATCTTGTGTAGTGACGGACTTTTTTATCACTTTACTGTCTATGCTGACGGAGTTCGTATCTGCATTATTAAGATTTGAAAGGCTAGCGCTTGATAGAACAATTTTTCCTTGACTGTCTGTCACAATAATCGATTTAATATTAGGGTTTCGATTCAGTGCTGACTCCATAGATGTTAATAAATTTTGTGAAGAATCTAATGACATTCCTAAGCGCTCAACACGCTTAATTGAACTATTTAAAGAGGTCACCACGACATCTAGTTTTGATGAAATAACCTGAGACATTAAGTTATCAAACTTAATAAAATTAATTAAACAGAGCAGGCTTAATACTGAAAATAGGATAAACCAAACCGCTACGACTAGCTTAAAATGAACATCTAAAAAAGCTCTCAATAATCACACTCCATTTATCAATAATTTTTAACCCATAAATAAAATATAACATTCATTTAACATTTTTGTGAGCTAGCACACAAAAAAGTTCAACTGTTTGCATAATGGAGTTTTTTACTTAATGACTGATGTCTAAAATAATCGTCATTACGAGTAGGCAAATGAATACAACAGTTACAACGATCAACCTAACCTTGATTGGCCTAACAATAACAAGGATGGCAGGGATATCTTGATATAATTAATATATCTAGTGATAAATAAAACCCTGTTGAGTATTTCTACTTTTACCATTACTCTCTATTTTTATCTTATTTTTCATGCTTTACTTAGCAGCTTCATTAATCATTAAACAAATTGACATAAAAGGAATTGACATGTCATCAGAGCAAAGAGAAATCACCCTTAAATTTTTAGCAGAACCGACAGATGTTAATTTTGGTGGCAAAGTTCATGGTGGTGTTGTCATGAAGTGGATCGATTTAGCCGCCTACGCTTGTGCAGCCGGTTGGAGTGGTAAATATTGTGTTACGGTTTATGCTGGAGGAATTCGCTTTGTTGCCCCCGTTCAAGTTGGCCAATTAGTCGAAGTAAAAGCTCAAATCATACACACCGGCTCCTCTTCTATGCATGTGGGATTGACGGTTAAAGCCAGTGATCCAACGTCAGTTAATAATAAAACTTTAACGACGCACTGTATTGTCATCATGGTGGCTGTTGATGAAAATGGTAAGCCAACCAAAGTCCCTCAGTGGATTCCAGAGTCTGCCAGAGATATTAAACTTCATCAGTCAGCACTTCGTTTAATGGAGATGAGAAAACAGATTGGTGAAGAGATGGAAGCCCATGTGTTAGAAGATGAGTAATCAGCGGTACTGAAGATAAAAAAATACTAAAGATAAAACAGCACGCAAGAGACTGTCACCTAATTAAAATGAATTAACGTTAAATCAGCTAACAGTCCCTGCTATATCTAAAATATTTGGCGTTGCTAATCGGCGGAAATTGAGTGAGGCCCCATGAGTACTCTATGATTGGGGCAAATGAATGCAGCTAACAACCTAACGACTTCAAGTATGAAGGGATAAACCATCCCTTTATTCATCCCTAAATATCCACCTTTATCGTTCCATTGTTATATAACTTTAATAACAATTAATTAAGAAAACAAGAAATTAAACCTCTTTTCTATTTAAAACAGCGGAACTAAAGTTATTCTCAGCCTCTAGATCACAAAGATCTTTCCACTGACAATCAATACAACCGGTTCGGATAAGATCTTGCTTAAAGAATTTTTGAATTTCGTCGTTAAATAATAAGTTTGGTTCGATGATTGAATCTACTTTTAAATGTAAGTCAGTATATCGCTCAAAGTCTTCTAGCACCGCTTGGTCTCGTGCTGTAATTCTTGATTCAAAACAGTGATGTGATTTATCTTGGCAAACGGGTGAACAAATATCGTCTGGGCTGGCCACAATTTTGACTTTTTCTTGCTTTTTTAACCGCCCAATAATTTGATAGTAATTATCAATAAATGCTTGGGTATACCCTTTTCCTGAAAATGTTAAACAACAAAGTAAATGGTGTGGACGTAGCTTTATCACAACTTTCCTTAATTCTCTTTGACTTGCTCTCTATTTACAAAGAAAGCTGAATAGATTCTTTTCTTTTACTTATACTTAAAATAATTGGATTTGCTAGTAGGCTGCAAACGAGCGACGCCAACAACCTAGCAGCGTCAAGTATAAGGCTTATATCTACTTGCTCATTACCACTGACTTGTCATTCTGGCTCAATAATCGACTTCGAGTATTAATAGCATCTGAAATGTCATCTGCTGATTTTAATACTCGAATTATGGTCACCGTTGCTAAAGCCCACCAATTATTTTTAACTCCTCGCGCCTTTTGAGCATCTTGAATCTCTAAATAGGTTTCTCGTACTTTAGGAATAAAACGGATAGTTAATGAAATAGCTAAACTAATTTTCTTCGCTCTTTCAGTGTTAACAACATAACTTAACCCTTTTTCAATCGAACCGAGCATTTGGTTAGTGGTCGTTGTGAATGTCACTAATGAAGCTAAAGAGAGAATAACGAGCAATCTTATAATGGTATATATCGCTATCGTGTAATTATTAATGACACATTGAGCAACAAAAATGAATAAAACAGGCCACAATGCCGGCTTTAATGCCTTAAAAAGAGTGTTAATTTCTATTTTTGCCAACCTATACATCAAAAGAGTCATAAAGGTTGTTATGGTTAAAATTTTCCAGCCACCAAAAATAAATACCATTGTACAAATTATAGTTAAAGCCATTAATTTTATCGCTGCAGATAAACGATGAATACAGCTTTGACGCTGGCTATAAATTGAAATTAACACCTTGATAGTTCCTGATATTTAGTAAGAATACGGGTCGGTTCACCGCTATCAACAATCGATCCACTATGAAAAAGAATTAATTGATCCATCTGTGACATCAATTCTAAATCATGGCTCACAATAATCAGTTTTTGTTGAAGATCATTTAGTATTTCAATCAATGCTAAGCGATTCTTTAAATCCAACAATGTCGTCGGTTCATCAAGAATAATGTATTCAGGTTGCATAATTAACACACCAATCAGTGCAATTAACTGCTTTTCCCCACCACTTAATTGATGAGTTAAACGTTGTTTTAAATGACCTAAATTAAACTTATTAAGAAAATCTTCGACTCGCTGTTGAATCTCTTTTTTGGGTAAGCCCAGTTGAGTCAGCCCAAATCCAATGTCTTCCTCTACAATGGGAAAGATAATTTGGTTATCTGGATTTTGAAATACAAAACCCACATGTTGCTGTTTTTCAATCGGCTCCATCTCTTGATTAAATAGTGACACCTCTCCGGACGTTGGTATTTCTAATCCATTTAACAGTTTACTAAACGTAGTTTTTCCACTGCCATTGTGGCCAATAATACCTATTCTTTTTGCAGTTAAATTAACTGAAATATCAGAAAGAATAGTGTGATTATCTTTTATTAATGTGACGTTTTTACAAGTTATCATTTTTATTCTTTTAAACTTATTCTTTTAAACTAACGGCATAAAACAGGATAAGATCGTGAAACTGTCATGATGACACTAGTGGCAATGATGCATTTAATCACACCACCAATAATAAACACCATTGAACCCGTAAACGCTTCAACTAATGATATATTAGCCATATAAGCTAACCAGGGGACGCCAATTGCGTTAATCAAACCAATACCACTGATTAAGCAACTAATAAACACTTTGGTTGCATTTAATGAATCCCAATTTTTTTCTACCAGCCATCCCATCAGTAACGCAGCAAAAGGCCAGCTAATTAAGAAACCGCCAGTTAGGCCAAAGAAAACGCCAATGCCACCATTGCCCCCAGGTAATAAAGGTAAACCGATAAACACTAAGAATAGAAACAACGAAATAGATAAAAACCCACGCTTCCATCCTAAAATTCCACCCGCCAATAGAACCCCCAAGGTTTGAGCGGTAATCGGTGCAGGGATAATGGGTAATGTTATTGGCGGAAAGATAGCCAATATTGCTATGATGGCAGCGAAAAGAGAGATCAATACTATATCTTTAATATTCATAGAACAGCTTATCCATAAGTTAATTAACTATTTTAGATTTGGTACACAGAAATCATGTAAACCTTATAACATTTAAAAAGTTTACATCTTTCATTTTTAATGTCAATAGAAGAAGTTGGAAGACTATGAATTATCGAGAACATAACAAAAAAACCGCCGCTTGATTAAACTATTTTTAGTTAACCAAACGGCGGTTTCTTATTCGGTAATTGCCAGATTAACGGCCATTACCTTTGACAAAATGTCATATTATTTATCACTGGTCATTGACAGGATCCAGAGGGAAAAAATGGCGACGACCACAAATCCTCCTAAGATAATCACTGGCATTGCACTATAACCTAACAGATGCCAAATAAATGATTCTAGTTGACTCATATCTACTCCTTACCAACCTTCAACGTTATGCATATCAGGTAATTTATGGGCAATCCCTTTATGACAATCAATACAGGTCTTCTCACCTGAAGCTAACGACGTCGAGTGTTGTTGACGGCTACGTGGATCTTGTTCTGAAAAATCCATGTACTCAAATTGGTGACAGTTACGACACTCTAATGAGTCATTCTCTTTCATTCTAGACCATTCTCGATTGGCGAGATATTCTCGACGCTCTTCAAACTTCTCTTGCGTACCAATCGTATCTAACACGTAGTGAGCAAACAGTTCTTTTGATGCTTGAACTTTACGAACGATTTTATCTGACCACTCATGCGGTACATGACAATCTGAACAGATCGCACGAACACCTGAACGGTTTGAGTAGTGGATCGTCTCTTGAATCTCTTTCACTAAAGGCGCATGACAATCAGAACAAAACTCTTCTGTATTGGTGGCTTCCATTCCAGTATTAAATGCCCCCCAGAATAGTAAGCCGCCCATAAAGCCCATAAAAAGGACAATACCTGCCGCCGCTTTACTCGGTGTACTTGCGCGTTTCCACAAGTTTTTTAGTAATTTCATAAATAGCCTCTCTTTAAATGGCTAATTAGCGCAATGCATCAACAGGTACGAACTCATTTTCCACTAATGGTTTAGCACTAGATTGAGTAACGTGACACTGTAGACAAAAATAGCGGCGAGGAGAAACATCAGCGAGAACAGCATCTTCACGATTAACAAAGTGAGTCACACTGATCTTCGTCGCATTCATCTCTTTGGCATTTTTCCAGCTATGACAGGCTAAACACTTGTTAGAGTTTAATGAAACTTCATAATTACGTACGGTATGTGGCACAAGTGGTGGCTGATAAACAAAATCACTCTCTAGTTCTTGAAAACGTGGAACTCGTTTCATCTCATCAGCTGGACGTGTTGTTTCTAACTCTGAAGCACCACGAAGTGACTCAACACCACCAATTCCGCCGGTATTTTCAATTTCAGCCATCACTGAACCAGAAAGAAGCGCAACAAAAGTCATTACAGTTACTAATAATTTTTTCATGTTATTAATTCGCTATTTTGATGGGCTGTTAATTTGTATCCGTCAATGAACAGATAGGCAATTAACAGCACCGTCTTTTATTAAAGTATTTAACTATTCTTATAATCTTAAATAGAGATAAGAGTCATTAAGCAATCTTGGTAATCTTCACTGGACACTTTTTAAAATCTGTCTGTTTAGATAACGGATCAGTGGCATCTAAAATCAGCTTATTAACCAAAATTTTCGCATCGAAGAACGGAACAAAAACTAACCCTTTTGGTGGACGGTTACGACCACGAGTTTCAACACGCGCTCTCACTTCACCACGACTGTTCTGAATTAACACTTCTTCACCACGACGTAAGCCACGTTGTTTGGCATCTTCAGGGTTGATGTAACATAGCGCATCAGGCACTGCTTTATACAGTTCAGGGACACGACGCGTCATTGTTCCTGTGTGCCAATGCTCTAGTACTCGCCCCGTACATAACCAAAGATCGAATTCACTGTTTGGCACTTCTGGTGGCGCTTCATAAGGTGCTGAGATAATTAATGCTTTACCATCGGGTTTACCATAGAAGTCCCAATCTGTTCCTGCTTTGGCATAAGGATCTGAACCTTCTTTATAACGCCATTTGGTTTCTTTACCATCGACAACAGGCCAACGAAGACCGCGAGTTTGGTGATAAACATCGTAAGGGGCTAAATCGTGTCCGTGTCCACGACCAAATTCTGCGTACTCTTCGAACAGACCTTTTTGAACATAAAAGCCTTGATCATGTGCATCATCATTTAGCTCTTTTGCTTCTTCAATTGGGAACTTATCAACTTGGCCGTTTTTAAACAGCATGTCGTACATTGTTTTACCTCTGTACTCAGGTGCTTGAGCTAATAACTCTTCACCCCAAATCTCTTCCATCTTGAAGCGTTTAGCGAACTCCATAATCTGCCATAAGTCAGATTTTGATTCGCCCACTGATTTAACTTGTTGATACCAAGCTTGTGTACGACGCTCTGCATTACCATAAGCCCCCTCTTTCTCAATCCACATTGCTGTTGGAAGGATAAGATCTGACGCTTGTGCGGTTACCGTTGGGTATGGGTCAGAACAAACGACAAAGTTTTCAGGGTTACGGTAGCCCGGTAAACGTTCACCATTAATGTTCGGCCCAGCTTGCATATTGTTGTTACACATTACCCAATAGGCATTAATTTCACCATCATGAAGTGCACGATCTTGTGCTACTGCATGTTTACCTGGTTTTGGTGGAATCGTTCCTTCAGGAAGCTGCCAGATCTTCTCTGCAATCTTTCTGTGCTTTGGATTCGCAACAACCATGTCAGCAGGTAGACGGTGTGAGAATGTCCCTACTTCACGAGCGGTACCACAGGCAGAAGGTTGACCCGTTAATGAGAATGGGCTATTTCCTGGTGTTGCGATTTTACCCGTTAGCAAGTGAATGTTATAAACAAGGCTATTCATCCAAACACCACGAGTATGTTGGTTCATGCCCATGGTCCAAAGTGACATCACTTTCGTATTTGGATCCGCATACTGCTTAGCTAAAACCTCAAGGTCTTTTGCAGGAACACCAGACATTTCAGACGCTTTTTCAGCAGTATAAGGGGCAACTGACGCTTTATACTCTTCAAATGAGATACTACTCATTTTTCCTGAATTCGGGTTCTTTGCTGCTTGCTGCAGTGGATCAGAATCGCGCAGACCATAACCAATATCTGTTGTCGCTTGCTTGAAATTGGTGTGCTTGTTAACAAAATCCCAATTTACTGCATCATTTTGAATAATGTAATTAGCAATATAGTTAGCAATCGCTAAATCAGATTGTGGCGTAAAAATATACCCATGATCAGCCAGTTCAAAAGAGCGGTGATGATAAGTAGAAAGCACATTGACTTTAACGTGCGGGTGACTTAATCGACGGTCAGTAATTCGCGTCCATAATACTGGGTGCATCTCCGCCATATTTGAACCCCAAAGTACGAACACATCCGCATTCTCGAAGTCATCATAACAACCCATTGGTTCATCAATACCGAAGGTACGCATAAATGCACCTACTGCAGACGCCATACAATGACGAGCGTTTGGATCGATATTATTGGTACGGAAACCTGCTTTCATCATTTTAGCAGCGGCATAACCTTCCATGACTGTCCACTGGCCAGAACCGAACATACCAACGGCATCAGGACCTTTAGTTTTCAGTGCTTGTTTCCACTTATCAGCCATGGTATCAAATGCCACATCCCAAGAAACTGGCTGAAAATCACCATCTTTATGATATTGACCATCTTTCATGCGAAGAAGAGGTTGTTGCAAACGATCTTGACCGTACATGATCTTAGATAAGAAGTATCCTTTGATACAGTTTAAGCCTTTATTAACAGGTGCCTCTGGATCACCTTGAGTCGCTACAACTTTACCATTTTGAGTACCAATGAGTACCGAACAACCCGTACCACAAAAACGGCAAGGTGCTTTATCCCATGTGATTTTGGTTTTATCTGTACTTGCAATTAAGTTCGTTGCCGATGCTGGCAGAGTTACACCTGCAACAGCAGATGCTGAGGCGGCTGCATTTGCTTTAACAAATGCTCTACGTGTCATTTTCATTGTTATTCTTCACTCCAGTTGATGTGAAAATATTCATTCCTTCATGCTTGATGAAGAAATATAATTTTTAACTTAATCTATTTATTGACTCACGATATCGCCATCGAGATTCGTTTCAATCTGGTGATAAACTAACGCCGTACTTAACACATTTGGCAAATTGTTTATCGCATCGATAGTTTCTGTCACAAAGCCTTGATTTTCGGTTTCTAATACCACCACAATTTTGCCATCTGGATTCGAACCATAAATTTCAGCATTGTTAAATTGGGCAATTTGTTGTTCAATTACAGCTAAATGAACAGGATTGGTATGAACAACTAAACTTGAAATATGAACTTCATTTAATAACATCAGAATTCCTTACCTGATCATTGAGATATTGACTTGTACTTTAAAGGGAGATGGCTGAAACGGGGCATCCAGCAACACATGCACCACAGCCATTACAACTTGTTATATCCACCTGAGGTTGGGCTACCTTGCCAATTTGTAATTTAAATTGAATCGAATTTTGGTCGCACTGTTCAGCACAGCTTCGACACTCTATATTGTTTTTAGCAAGACATGCCGAAGAGATATCTGCTTTAATTTGCCAAGGTAACGTTGTTTTTTCGTCAAACAGTGATTCAGGGCAATTTTCAGCGCATTGATAGCAGAAAGTACATTCCCCCACTGAAAACTCTACCGTTGGAAATCCTCCCACACCTTTGACAATAATGTTGCTTTCACACGATTGAATACACTTTTCACAACGTGTGCAAATATCCGTAAAACCATTATCGCTTTTCAACCACGGTAATTGGTGAATCGTCGTATGCTTAGATTCTGCTTGCCTACTGGGTTTAACTAACTGAGAAAAAAATCGTCGTCGAGATGGGTTTTCCATACTTCACTCTAATCACATTGAGTTAAACTAAGTTTGTTCTAATTTTATTATTATTTATTTCGATCATGATATTCAGAAATGAACGAATTAAGTAAAAAGCAACCAAAAGGTTAAAAACTTGTTACCCATAACCACAGAACTTGTTATCTCATCATCTTGTCAATCATTTATTTATGTGAATAACTTACTCTATTAGCCATCAATTTAAACTTTATTATTTCTAATAAATAGAATAACAATATTATAAGTTTCTCTTTTTTAACTGATATAATCCAAAAGGGTTAAACAAGATTAAAATTGTTCTAGATCAATAAATATTGTCATTAACTTAGATTTCAGTTTTAATACCGACTTCGAATTCCACTTATTGGTTACATAATGAAAAAAACAATGCATTCCGTTACCGCTAAAATAGCCTCCAGTTTATTAGCTATTTTGCTCTTAGCCGTTGTGACAACGAGCTTTTCTTTTATCTCATTTGCATTAATTTTAGATGATGGAAAAGTGATTAATGTCTCAGGATCAATGAGAATGCAAAGCTATCGTCTAGGATTAGAGCTTACTCAAAACCCAGATAAAATAAATCAGCATATTCGTCACTTTGAAGATTCCTTATATTCTCCAGCAATGAAAGGACTCAATGAATGGTGGGTGCCAGACCATGTAAAAAATGAATATAATGCAATCATTGTTAAGTGGAAAAAATTAAAGCCTCAAATAGATATTAATCAACCAAACCCTTTTATTAATCAAGTCCCCCACTTTGTTAATCAAATTGATACTTTTGTTAATAGTTTAGAAAGATATTCCGTCACCACATTAAATCAACTTGCTTATTTAGGAAGTCTTGGCCTCGGAAGTATCTTATTCATCTCCATTTATATTATTTATCTTTTAAGACGACGAATTATTGCACCGCTGAAAGAATTAATGTTAGCCAGTGAACAGATCCATAATCGTAATTTTTCTATTCGATTAAATGAAAATGAACTTTCTGAACTCGGCGTTTTAAATGGTACGTTTAATAAAATGGCATCAGAATTAGAGCGCGTCTACAAAGGATTAGAACTCACCGTACATAAAAAGAATCAAAGCCTAAGGGAAGCAAATGAGTTAATTAATACCTTATACCGCTCATCTCAAGCTCTCTCCTCGACCAAGGTAGGTAAAGTCGAATTTGAGTTAGTTTTATCCTATTTACAAGAGTTAACTTGGTTACAAGGTATTGAGCTGGAAATTAATGATAGAGAAGGTCAAACACGTCACTTCCTATCCGGCAAACTGGATGAAGAAAATATAAAGGTAATTCCGTTAGAGGTCGAAGGTAATCTACACGGACACCTTTATTGGCAACCTGTCGATGATCTAACAGATCAACAACGTGAATTTATGACCAATATTCGTGATATTTTCACTAAATCAATCTATTTTATCCATGTGCAAAAACAATCTGATCATGTTCTCATTATGGAAGAGCGCGCCACGATAGCGAGAGAACTTCATGACTCTTTAGCACAATCCCTCTCATATTTAAAAATTCAAAGCTCTATTTTAAAACGCACCATGTCGATGGAACCCAGTGAAAAAGTAGCTAAGCAGCGTGATACTTGCATGGAAGAGCTCGCAACCGGTTTGAATACCGCTTATGCACAATTAAGAGAATTGATCACAACCTTTAGATTATCGCTTAAAGAGGGGAATTTTAGTGATGCTCTTACTGAAGTCGTTACCCTATTGCAAAAACAGAGTCAGGCTATAATCACATTAAACAATCAAATTAATACCATTGATCTATCTAGTAATCAACAAGTCCATTTAATACAATTAATTAGAGAAGCGGTCATCAATGCAATAAAACACGCAAAACCGAATCACATCTCAATTAATTGCAATGAAAATGATGATACAATAATGGTTACCATCGAAGATAACGGGATTGGCTTTGATCAAAATATCTTAAAAGATGGGCATTTTGGTCTGTCTATTATGAAAGAGCGTGCTTCTCGTTTAGACAGTCATTTAACGATCCAATCTTCTGTTGGCAATGGAAGTAAAGTATCAGTTTCTTTTAAAAAATAATAACAGCTCCGAGGTTTATGTGAAAAAACATCAAATAATGCTTGTTGACGATCACCCTTTAATGCGTAAAGGGATCCACCAGCTACTTAGTTTTGAAGAAGATTTTGATGTCATTGCCGATATTAGTAATGGGGCTGAAGCGATTGCTCAAGCAAAAATCCTACAACCAGACCTTATTTTATTAGATCTTAATATGGAAGGTATGTCAGGCTTAGATACCTTAAAAGCATTACAAGTTGATAACTCATCAGCTAAGGTTGTCATCTTGACCGTTTCAGATAGTGCCATTGATATTGAAACTCTATTTAAAGCCGGTGCGGATGGTTATATCCTTAAGGATACTGAGCTTGATGAGCTATTAGCCATTATTCGTCAAGTTCTTGCTGGCCAGAAAGGATATAGCGCTAAAGTCTTAAATATTTTAGATAGCTTGAATGATGAAAATGATCCCTTTAATCAACTAACAGAAAGAGAAGCACAAATATTAAAAGAA
Organism: Vibrio sp. SS-MA-C1-2; assembly: GCF_021513135.1. Lineage (NCBI taxonomy): Bacteria > Pseudomonadati > Pseudomonadota > Gammaproteobacteria > Vibrionales > Vibrionaceae > Vibrio > Vibrio sp. SS-MA-C1-2. Next base: position 1,021,997 of record NZ_CP090980.1, on the reverse strand, counting down.
GTCTCAAAAGGATACCGTAATCGAGATATTGCGACTAATCTATTCATCTCTGAAGCGACGGTCAAAGTTCATCTGAAGAGCCTTTTTAAAAAACTGAATGTCTCCTCGCGGACAGAAGTCACGATCCTCTATCTAGAGCGATATGGCGAAACATTAACAAGCTAAAGCCCTATCAAAGTTAATTCAGACTTAAATTAACGGGAGTTGCTAGTAGGCGAACGAATGTAGTCAACAACTTAGCAACTTCAAGTAAGATGGAGATAGTCAGCATTAACACAATACTAACTCCTCTCTTTTATTAAAACCCTACCTAAAATAATCGGACTGGCTAGCCAATTGCCAGCTCAAGAACGCCACATCAACACCATCAAATTTGAAAATATGATATCCAAATATCAACATGGTTAATATATCACCTACGTTATATAATATTTTGACTTAAATGGACGATTTAAGTCATCGGTTGTTGATAAGTCTATGCCCAGAGTCATTGGTGTTATTCGTAGGCTTCAAGAGAATGAGGCTCTATAATCATAGGTGTTCTATATGATTGGAGCTAACGCAGCCAACAACCTAGCAACGTCAAATAAGAAAACGGAATATGCTTTCTATTTAACGTTCAAGCTAACCCTGATGGAACTCCACTATTCTTTAACTTCAGTAAGTATCTAAAATCATGAGAATCTTTCTTCAAAAACACATTGTAATCGTAACAGTATTATTTTTATTTGGGTGTGCAAGTAAGATGCCAACTAAAGATGAAATGGCCATGGTTGATAAACAAGACTTGCAATTACAACCGATGAACTATGATAAAGGCAATCATGGATTAGAATGGATCTCTCCAGCGGCAAAACATAATCAATATGAGAAGTTAATGATTGCCCCTGTCATATTAGATAGCGCGAATATTCAAACTAACCGTATACCAGATAACGTGTTGTTAGAATTAACAAATCAAGTCAATCTTTCACTCACCGCTCAGGTAGAGTCAACGACAATGCCTGTTGTACAGAAAAAAGGACAGGATGTTGCAAAATTAGTGGTGACAATAGCTAAAGCCAATACGCATGGAGAGAATATGAAACCCACTGAGATTATTCCGGTAGGTGCATTAATAGGCCTTGTAGGAGAAGCGGCGGGATTTAGAGATGAAAGTGTACGACTCTTTGCTGTATTGAAACTTGTCGACAGTGAAACTGATCAATTAATTGCAGAACGAGTCGCTGTCTATAATGGCAATGGGGTCTTAGATAATAATCACAGTGTATTAACGTTAAAAGATCTCAAGAAAAAGGATAATCAACGTGCGGCCAATGATGGGTATGCATTTATCAAACACGTTGCTACCGAATTAAATAATTAATCTTGTTGATACCTACCACTGCTTATACCTAGAAGAATGGGAGTTCTAGTAGGCGAAAAATCACAGCCGTTACAGCGCTAACCCCAATAAAGTAACTTCAGTAAGCAGTCACCTTTAACGCCACTTTAGCTTATGATGCAGTTCTGTCACTCGACCAACAATGATGAGTGACGGACTCTCCACCTGAAATGAGGTTTTGACTAAATCAACAAGCTGACAAGTTAATACTCTTTGCTCTGGGGTTGTTCCTTTTTCTACAATGGCGCAAGATGTCGTTTCTGGTAATCCATGACTCATTAAATTAGCAACAATCTCTTCGCACTGAGTTAACCCCATATAAAAGACTAATGTATGGTTCACTCTTGCCAATGATGACCAATCTAACTCTTCACCATCTCGCTTGAGATGACCAGTGACAAACTGAACACTTTGTGCGTAATCTCGATGCGTTAAAGGTATTCCAGAGTAAGAAGCACACCCAGAAGCCGCGGTGACGCCTGGGACAACTTGATAACTAATTCCCTCTTCAACAATCTCTTCTAACTCTTCACCGCCACGACCAAAGATGAAAGGATCACCACCTTTTAAACGCACGACATCAACCCCCGTTTTAGCCCACTCAATTAAAGACAGATTGATTTGGTCTTGGGGAACGCAGTGTTGATCCCTTTTTTTCCCAACATAGATTAATTCCGCTTCCGAATTTGCCATCGCCATGATCGGTTCAGAAACGAGACGGTCATAGAAGATAACATCAGCATTCTGAATTAAACGATAAGCTTTAAGCGTTAATAATTCGGGATCACCGGGCCCAGCTCCAACTAATGAGATCATTCCATAGTGGCTATTTTCTTCTGTTTTTTCTTTTTTTGAATTCGTCATTAAACACTCTATTCACTGCAATTTTAATTATATTTTTATTCTCAATCTTAACTATAGTGTCAATTCTTATATTTTAGATAATAAAAAAGCCAACGACGGCTACTTATCTATTTCTAGAAAAGGTAGCGGCCATTAGCTCTTCTTTAACTTTGTATCACTTTGTCAGTAATCTGTCTTAGCTTCTAACTCACCCACGATACATATTTATGTGATTGGGCGTCACATCATTAATATCGTGAATGAGGAATCAGCTATTCTCAAACTAGCGATTACTTTAAAATATTTTTTACTAAGCGATACTCACTTCAACGTTATTATCAACAACACGAATCGGATAACTTGCTACGCTTTTATTTTGGTCTTCATAACACAGTCCATCGGTTAGACGAAAACGTTGCTTCTTCAATGGGCTTGCTACCCATAAATCATCTTTATGTTCACAAATAAGGCCACGAGATAATACGTTTGCGCCTGAGAACGGGTCACAGTTATCGATAGCGAATAGTGCATCGTCACTATTTGGACGGAAGATAGCGACTTGCTTACCTTCAATCAGAGCACAAACCGCCAAACCTGGGATAATGTCATCTAGCTGACAAACTTTAGTCCATGCACTCATTATGCGTCTCCTAATTCAACGTGTAAGATATCGCCAGTTCTTTTCTCTTGGCTTGGGGTGATAAGTGCTGGTTGATGTTGGTCACGAACCGCTTCAAAAGCAACACTTGGATCATTTTCATCACAGTTGATGAAGTTAGGGAAACGTTTAAGTTTCTCTGAATCGTTAATGGTATCTTTCCATTCACAACTATAGTTGCTGATCAGTTCTTCGATATCATGTTCTAATTGATCATTGATACCCAGTTTGTCATTAATCACAACTTCACGTAGGTAATCAACACCACCTGATAAGCTTTCAAGCCATACTGATGTACGCTGTAGTTTGTCAGCGGTACGGATATAGAACATCAGGTAACGGTCAATATATTTAATTAGTGTCTCTTGATCTAAATCACTCGCAAATAGATCACCGTGACGAGGGGTCATACCGCCATTGCCACCAACATACATGTTCCAGCCACTATCCGTAGCGATAATACCTAAATCTTTACCTTGTGCTTCAGAACATTCACGGGTACAGCCTGATACACCAAACTTCATTTTGTGTGGTGAACGAATACCTTTATAACGGTTTTCAAGAATCGCGCCTAATGAAGATGAATCTTGAACACCAAAACGACACCAGCTGCTACCTAGACAGGTTTTCACCATACGTAATGATTTACCGTATGCTTGACCAGTCTCAAAGCCCGCATCAATTAAACGAGTCCATACGATTGGCAGATCACCTTTCTGAACACCAAATAGACCGATACGTTGAGCACCTGTCACTTTAGTATACAGCGAGAAGTCACGCGCAATTTCAGCAAGCGCTAATAGACCTGCAGGTGTTACTTCACCACCCGCCATACGAGGAATAACAGAATAAGTACCATCACGCTGGATATTACCTAAGTAACTATCATTTGAGTCTTGTAGCTTAACGGTATTATCGCTAAGAATATGCTCACCCCAGCAAGATGCTAAAATTGATGCCACCGTTGGCTTACAAATTTCACAACCATAACCTGTACCATACTTTTTCAGAAGATCTTCAAAGTTTTTGATTTTCTCGATACGAATCAGGTGTAATAGCTCTTGACGAGAATAAGCAAAGTGCTCACAAAGCGAATGATTCACTTCTAAGCCAGATTTCGCAAGTTCTGCATTGAGTACTTGAGTCACAAGCGGCAAACAACCACCACAACCTGTACCTGCACCAGTCACTTCTTTAATACTTGCTAGCGTTGTGTGTCCGTCAGCAATTGCACTCGCAATCTTTCCTTTAGTCACATCAAAGCAAGAACAAATTACTGCGGTATCAGGCAAAGAGTCTGCACCCATTGCTGGCTTATCACCACCCGCATGAGCAGGAAGAATTAGTGTATCTGGGTGTTCAGGAAGTTCAATTGCATTTAACTCTAACTGTAACAAGTTGCCATAATCAGAGGTGTCACCAACAAGAACAGCACCGAGTAGCTTCTTACCATCTTCTGAAACAATAATGCGCTTATAAACTTCTTGCTCATCGTTTTGGTAAACAAAGCTTTTAGATCCCGGTGTACGACCGTGCGCATCACCAATACTACCGACTTTAACACCCAGTAGTTTTAGTTTTGCACTCATGTCTGCACCGGCAAACTTCGCATCACCACCAGTAATATGACTAACAGCAACCTGTGCCATTTTGTAACCCGGAGCCACTAAGCCATAGCACTTGTGTTCCCAAGCGGCACATTCACCAACAGCGTAAATATTTTGATCGGTAGTTTGACAATAATCATTCACTTCAATGCCGCCACGAGGCGCAATACCTAAACCTGCTTGGCGGGCTAGTTTATCTTGTGGACGAATACCTGTTGAGAAAACGATAAAGTCAACATCCAACGATGTACCATCTTGGAAACTGATCTTGTTGCGAGCAGTTTCACCATTTGCAGTAATCTCTTGCGCACTTTTACTTGTGTGAACTTGCACACCAAGTTTTTCAATTTTAGCGCGAAGTTGAGCACCGCCTTGAGCATCTAGCTGTTCAGCCATCAGTACAGGGGCAAACTCAATAACGTGAGTATCAACACCCAATGCTTTTAATGCACCAGCGGCTTCTAAACCAAGAAGACCACCACCGATAACAACACCACTTTTACTGCGTTTTGCTGTCGCTTCAATGGCTTTTAGATCTTCAATTGTACGATATACAAAACAGTCTTGAGACTCACGACCTTTAATTGGCGGAATCCAAGGATAAGACCCCGTTGCCATAATTAACGTGTCGTAACTCACTTCGCGCCCTGAGTTTGAATAAACAATTTGTTTTTCACGGTCAATGTTAATTGCACGCTCTTTTAACAGAACTTCAACACCATGCTTTTGGTAGAAATTCTCTTTAACTAAAGAAAGTTCATCTGCAGTGTGGTGTGAAAAATATGATGATAAATGAACACGATCATAAGCGATTCGTGGTTCTTCACAGAAGATAGTAATATTGAAGTTATCTAAACCTGTTTTTTCAACGAGTTCTTCAACATAACGGTGTCCAACCATACCATTGCCGACAATTACAATGTTTGTTTTACTCATAGGGTGCCCAATTAATTTGAAATAAAAATAAAAAAGAAAAAGAAATGTTAAAAAGAAATTACGCGGATTATAGATTTAGGTTCATATTGTAATATTGATCCAAATCAATCTTTATCTTTGTTGATCTAAATCATATATTTCAATTCTGGTGTTTAATTTTCTTTCTTTCTTTAAGTAATTATTTAATAAGAAATTAATTAAAATAGGATAGATCAAATTGAGGATTATTTATTTATGCACCCAACTAACACTAAAGAGGTATATTTATTAACATTAAAATATAAACCATATTAAAATAAAGGGTAAATTGTTAATTATCCTTATTTAAATAAGGGTTAAGAACTCAAAAAGGCCTTATATTAAAAATGGTTATTGAGGTGGATACCTTCATAAAGAAAAAGACGCGCCCTAACGTTAATAATGAAATAAATATCATTTTAACTGACTATCCACTCATAGCTTGAATAATCAATTTCCGTTATCATCTAAGCCTCATCTTCATTTTATAGGCTTTAATTATGCTACTCCCTTTAGATTTTGGTGATCAACCATTAAAGTTACTCAATAATGAAGGTCGAGTGACCTGTTGGGAGAACGTTTTATCTACAGAATTCACGGATCAATTGTGGCAAGAGTTATATTATCAAAGCCAATGGCAACAGGAATCCATTACCTTATTTAACCAAACTCACCAACAGCCAAGATTAACCTGTTGGTATGGTGACTTTGGTGTTAAAGCAGATAAAGGTTATCAAAAATTGACAACCGCGATACCATTCTCCCCGCTTTTATTACAGTTAAAAACGAAAATTGAACAAATAACGGGCTACCAATATAACAGTTTGCTATTGAACCTTTATCGAGATGGAGAGGATGGTGTTGGCTACCATGCTGATGATGAATCAATTCTAGGTTCCTGTCCTGCAATTGCCTCTTATAGTTTGGGGGCAACAAGACGCTTTTTAGTTAAGCATAATGACAATCAATTTCAAAGCTTAAGGCTCGATCTAAAACACAATGATCTGATATTAATGTCAGGGATGTTACAGCATAGATGGAAACACGCAGTTGCAAAAACCAAGAAATCAGTAGGGCCTAGAATTAATCTCACTTTTAGACAAATTCACCCATGAGGAAAGTCATTTAATTTTACGTTTAATGTAAAATAGTAGGTATCATTTCTACTCTTTTTTTACGATTGATCTTATAAGTCAGAACCTAATATTAACAAAGGTCATATTTTTGTCAGAGTTGACAAATTAATTTTTCAACTCTTAAAATCTAACTATAATTACTATCTCAGTATTACTTTTTATACCCACCTTCATTGAAGTCATTTGGGTTTATCACTATCAGAGAATCTTATGAAAAAAATTATTAGTCTTGTTTTTGCATTTTCAGTTTTATTAGTTAGTACAACCTCTTATGCAGCAACGTGGCAACAATTAGGAACCAAAAGTGTCAGAATGAATGGCGACATGGATATTATTCCTGTGACTGTGTATAAAGGTGGATTTACCAAGTTAAAACTAACCGTTCGTAAGAGCGCAGTGCATATCAATAAAGTTGTTGTTGAATACAGTAATGGCGCACATGATAGCTTACCTATTCGTGCGTTAATCGCACCAAAAGGTGAAAGTCGTGTAATGGATTTACGTGGTGGTAAACGTGCTATTAAAAAAGTAACGCTATATTACCGCTCTGCAAAAGATGGTCGCGGCACATCTGTCGTTACTGTTTGGGGTCGCAAGTAGTCCTTACCCAATAAATTATTTCTGTCTGCAACTTTCAATCCTTCTATACCCAAAGTCATTGGTGTTGCTAGTAGGCGGTAAATGAGTGAGGCCCCATGAGTATAGGTGTACTATATGATTGGGGCGCTAGCAACCTAGCGACTTCAAGTATGAAGGGCGTATACTGAAGCAATATCTCTGTATTATAAATGAGACTTTATTTGATTAATTTTATCTTCCAAAGCAACGATATATCCACTTAAAGTCCCAATTAACTCTTCTAACTCTTCTCTTCTTGCTCTTTTCCTCAGATTACTAAAAGTAACGAGCATCCAACAGGTTAAACTAACCATAACAATGAACTCTAAAACAGCGACATCATGTGTTGAGAATTGAAGAGGTGAAAGAAGGTATAAGCAGATTGAGAATATAATAAATCCAACCAGAACGTAAATTGCATTATTTACACTATTTAGTGTCTCTCTCGCCTTCGGTAGTTTCAATGCCTTTAATTCATTTTTAGACTTATTTAATTCATTTATGTATTGTTTTAAAGCGATCTCCTGTACTGAGAGTTCAGCTTCAGTATAATTCTCAATTGTCATCTGTTTTCCAAGAAAATGAAAAGTACTTAACAAAAATTAATACTTTTCACTTGTAAATCATTATTATAATAAAAGTCATTTTTATGGTGATAATTATTTTATCACTTTATCTTCAATATCTAACAAGTTACCTTTCAAATTATTCAACGTATTATTTAAAGACTCAGTGTGTTTAACATCTTCAACTTTATCAGCAATATCTGCTTTTAGTAAATTCCATTTTTTAAACAATGAATTATACGCCTCTGTATGAAGACTATCCGGTACCGATTCACCGATAGATTTAAAAAACTCTTTCACTTCTTGAGATTTATCATCATATAGGTCTTCAATTTTATCGACTTTTCCCTGCCAATCTTGGCTTTTAAAGTAACTCTCGATCTCTCTTTTTTTGGTTCTAATTTATCAGACAACTCTTTCGTATACTCGGATAAGTTTGACATCTTATTTTCCTTTTAGAATTAAGTGTAAATAGGATAGGAATACAATAAAATATTTACAAGTCGTATTCTGTATCAATTTAAAAATAGTTAGATTAAATTTCAATGAACTATAAATAGTTAACTAAAATGGTTCGTTCATTTTTCATCATTTATAACGATTAGAGCCAATTAAAATCAGTAGCAAAACGCGTTTTCCAACGATTAATTAAATGATAACCACCCTCTTCATCGGACTCTTTAAGTGATTCTTGAAGTCGTTGTAGTCGATAACCTCTTTTTATCTGTTGTAATGGGGAGTAGGCTTTAATCTCCATCTCATTCTCTTCACGATTTACTATCATATTTGTTGTTAACATTGCCATTTGTGAATCTCATGTTTAAATTAGTTCAAACAAGATAGTAAGTGATCTCAATAAATACAAGTAGCAATATGAAGATTATAACCAATTAATTTAACCGTATACATTAGCATTGAAGCTAAGCTTTCAATTCAACCATGATTAATGAATCCATTTCTAAAAATTTAGCTCAGATACCTAAAATAATTGGAGTTGCTAATAGGAGGAAAATGAGTGAGACCCCATGAGTATAGATGTACTATATAATTGATCTTTGGTTATTTCTACATGATTAGTGATAGTTAATATATCCAAAAATTAATAAGTGGAATATCAATTTTACGCATTTAATTATTAACACCTATCATTCAACACTTTATTTACAGTTTAAATGAATCATTGAATGCGTATAGAATAATAACACTAAACCCCACCTCTATTTATCAATTATATTTTTGTCAGAGTTATGTTAATTCTTTGAGGTTAATTATCTCTAATGCTAGTTTTAAATAAAGTAACCGATTATTCGCATGGAGAATAAAATGGATGATGTAAATATTAATACAGCAAAAAGGATATATGGTAATGATTTAAAAAAGTTAACAACTGTCACAAATATGAACAGTGGCTTTAAAGGTTTTCATTTTTTAAATCGCTCTAAAGCTGTCGATATTAGAAAATTTGACCGATGGATTAACGACTTAGTTAATAAAAAGAAAGGTTGTATAAGATTAAGACCATTTGCATCCTTCACTCTACCAGGTTCCCATGATGCAATGACCTATGCATACTCTGGTAATTTTTTCACTCGTCATACAGCCATAAAAGGAGGAACTAAGACTCAAAGTTTACGGTTAGTCGAACAGTTTAAAATCGGAATTCGTTATTTTGACATTCGAGTTAAAGCGAATAGCAAAGGATTTTTATACGGCGTCCATGGAAAAATAAAGTTTACTCATGTCGATGCGGCTCGTGAAATACGCGATCTTTTATTACTTGCAAGACTCAACGAAGAACCCATAGTGATAAAATTCAAACATAATGTAAAAGCCTACCCCATATTAAGAAATATCGCCTCAGGTTATGCTTCAAATCTTATTTCTCACAACGAATATTGGGAAGAACCACTTTATAACCTAGTCAAAAGAGATAAATTCTTTGCTTTTTTTATCAATGCAAAAAAGCCAAAGAATCTTCATTAGAGATCGATGAAGATCTATTTATGAGTTATAAAGATCACAAGTCCGGTGGTTTTTCGAATACTCATTGGTTAAGAAAACATAAAAGATATGTCAATAAAAATATTGATAAAGTTATTCCACCAACAGAGCATAAGTTAAAAGTCATCTCTCTCAATATCCCTTGTGTCTCTACCAAGAAAACTCGACTCTTAGGTGATGTGGGAGCGGGGTTAGTTTATCTACTAGGAAATATTGGTACGCCAATGGTCATCAATCCCTGGCCAAGTTGGGTTGGTGTATATAAAAGTGTAGAAAATATCGAAAACTTAAGTTTAGTAAGAAAATTAAATGAAGGTTTTGTTCTAAAAATGAATAGGTATGTAGATTCATGGTATGACCTAGCTATGTCTGGTACCAGTACACGCTTAGTTGTTAAACATGGTAATAAAGTCTCAGGTATGGTTTCTGGTGTCGTTGGAATGGATTTTGTAGGACAAAAAAGGCAGATGATTTTAAACTTAATTGAAGTGAATAATCGCGATTTTTAACCTTAATATCCCCATCATAATTGGAGTTGCTAGTAGATGTAATAGGTCACCTACCTAGCAACTTCAAGTCATAGGAATCAAGGTATTATTCATCATTCATTTTGACAAATAAAGTACACCTATCACTTCCAATAGTTATTTGCTGCTGAAATAGTTTGAAAGTTCATTGCAATTACTTTTGATGATTCAATCAAAAGCGCAGGATCCTCTGAGTACATCGGTCTCAATTTATGTAACACATCCATATTAGGCTGTGTTTTTTTTACTCCCATTCGACTCAATTTAATCGCTAACTCATACCCTTCTTCAGGTGTATCCGTAATTAATGTTGGTAACCATGAATCCATTTTATTCTCCTCAAATTTACTAGTATCAATTTAAGCATAGACCACAAATGTTAAAATACAGAAATCACGAAATAAATCGCACCAATTTTATTAATCATTCTTATTAAATAATAAAAACCTCAAATAAAACCTCTAACAAAAAAATATAGAGACTGAAAATTAAAATATAAATTAATTATCTTTAAATAAGTTGGAAATATAACAAAACACACAATATAGATATATTTAAAACACCTTAAAAAACGACCAGACAAACAAACAATAACTTAAAAACAACGAGTTAAACAGAAATTCACGTTAACAAAAAATAAGCCATTAATTTGCCCTGTTGCACAACCTCTATTTTTACTTTATTAATAACACCGAAAAAACAACTAGAAATAATTCAACGATAATTAAAAATAGTTATTAAAGATTAGTAATAAATAACTTCATATTAAAGATAAACACTTTTATCAACCTTACTTTGAAAATGTAAAAATTAAACTTTAGATATAAGAGTTAAATACTATTTAAATAAGGATAACTCATGTTAATTAATTTCAAACGGACATTTATCAGTGGCGCAATTATCGCAGCGGCCTCTTTAATCAGCCTCTCAACCCTTGCAGCTCCTAGTGCAGACCAAAACCAACTGACGATAGTTCCCGATTTCTATCCAACAATGGTCAAAAACTTTAACCCTTATCTTAATACCCATCTTAAGACGACAACGGATTTCATCTTTGAGCCGTTAGTGATTTTCAACCAAATGCACGGTAATGAACCTGTGATGCGGTTAGCTGAAAACTTCTCAATGAGTGATGATCTTCTCACTGTCACCTTTACACTCCGAGATGATGTCAAATGGTCTGATGGTAAACCTTTCTCTGTTGATGATGTGATCTTTAGTTTTAACTTGATCAAGGAGAATCCAGAACTTGATCAGCGAGGGATTAATAAGTGGCTTAAGGAGGTCAAAAAGTCAGACAATAAAGTCATCTTCACCCTTACAGAAGGTAACTCAAATGTACCTTTTGAACTCTCTTTCATCCCCATTGTACCTAAACATATTTGGCAAGATGTTGAAAAACCAGCCAGCTTTACCAATGATAACCCCGTTGGAACTGGTCCATTCACGGAAATAGCAACATTCACACCACAACTTTATATTCAGTGTCGTAATCCTAACTATTGGGATAATGATAATCTCAAAGTCGATTGTTTACGTGTGCCACAAATTGCTAATAATGATCAACTGCTCAATAAGATTATTAACTCTGAACTAGACTGGAGTTCTTCATTTGTTCCAGACATTGATAGTACTTACGCGGCTAAAAACCCTAACCACAAGTATTGGTATCCTGCTTCTGGTACTCAATCCTTTATGCTCAACTTTAAAACCCCGAAAAAAGGTAACAATGAGGCAATAAATAATATCGATTTCCGTCGTGCATTCTCAATGGCAATCGATCGTCAAACCATTATTGATATTGCATTTTATGGCAGCGGCATCCCAAATGACTATGCCTCTGGCTTAGGTGACAGCTTTAAATCTTGGTCTGATAACGCGGTATATAATCAATATAAAAAATTTAATACCTTTGATTTAGAGGGCGCAAAAGCGTTATTGAAAAAAACAGGCTTTAAAGATATCGATAATGACAAATTTGTCGAAACCCCTAGTGGTGAAAAAATTGAGTTAGAAATTCAATCGCCAAATGGCTGGAGTGACTTTAATAACACCGTCCAGCTAGCAGTTGAGCAGCTCAATGATGCTGGCATTAACGCCAAAGCTAAAACCCCAGACTTTTCTGTTTATAACTCTTCAATGTTAGATGGCAGCTACGATGTCTCGTACACCAATTATCTACATGGTGCAGACCCGCATCTCTATTGGAACAGTGCTTTCAACTCTCATCTACAAAAAGGTGAAGGGATGCCTCGTTTTTCAATGCACTTCTTTAGTAATGCAGAACTAGACACCTTACTAGATAGCTTTTACAAAACTGCCGATAAAGAAGAGCAGCTCTCCATTGCTCATCAAATCCAAAAAATCATCGCAGAGAATCAAGTCACGGTTCCCATGATGTCTGCAGCCAGCATGTTCCAGTACAACGAAACTCGCTTCACTGGCTGGTGGAATGCCGACAAGCCAAAAGGTCGTCCGATGGTTTGGGCGGGGATTCCAGAACGTTTATTACAGGTATTAGATTTAGAACCTGTCATTAAAAAATGAGTTCAAATTCAGAAAGATACACTTAGACAGCAAAACTTTAAACGTAATTTTACACTCACAAATATCATTTAAATTATAACTATAAATTTGGAGTTCATATGAGAATTCAAAAAGTAAAATTAACACTGATCAGTGTTGCCATTACATCAGCACTATTCTCTTATCAAACAATGGCTCAGCAAGATCCAATTGGTCCAGAATACGCGAATGCTGCGACCGCTTTTTTTAATGAATCAACCATTAGTGGTGGCTTAAACTTCTTTATGAGGGACAGAATCAGAGCCGCCACTGATGGTGGTGCTAAAGTACCAAATTTAGATCATGGTTCCATCTATCTAGGTTTAGGTTTTAACTCTGGTTACATCAACGATGTGGTTGGTGCCGATGTTAGTATTTATGGCACCTTTGATATGTGGAATAACGCCTCCCCTGACCATGAAATGAATTTTTGGGGTGTCAATAATCCATATGATTGGGATCCAACTGACTCAAGTGGTTGTTCCGAAATTGAAGGAGAATATGCTGAATGGAACTCAGACTGCACAGATAATAGTGCCGCGGTGCAAACAGCGGCACTAAAATTTAAATTTGGTGATAATGTCAGAGCTAAATTAGGTTTATTCCAACCTTCGGTACCGAGTGGTGTAGCACCTAACTGGTCTTTTGCTGCGGGTACTTATACCGGTGGTGAAATTGGGGCTACATTTAATAATTTAGACCTTGGTTTAGTTTTAGCGGATAAGTATCGTGCACCTTGGATCAAAAATCGTTATGACTTTAGAACAACAAATGGAGAAGATGCAGGAATGCTCTACTCTTTAGGTGCCATTTATAAATTTGCCAATAACTCAACCTTAGATGGTGCATATTCAGGTTTAACCGATGGCAATCGTTCAACATTCCATCTTAAATATAAGACTCAATTAGCAAACGGTTGGAAGCTTTCTCCTCAATTTTACTTTGTCGCTGATGACAAGCAATATGAAGATAATGCATTTCAGCTAGCATTAATCACGTCTAAGAAGTTTGGTCAATTTACCTTTAGAGCTGACGGTACTTACTCATCTGCTGACTCTGGTGATAGCGGAAAAGTGGGCTGGATTGCTTATCGATTAACTAAGCAATATGGCGGTGCTAATGGTCCATATGAAGTTTCATGGAAAAACTCATCAGATTACAACCATGATGGAGAAATGGCCTTATTCAGTTCAATTAGTCGTGATTTCTCAGACCTTAATGCGCCAGGGTTAAGTGCTGGCTTTAGTGGCGCTTACGGATTTGGCGCCAAAGCAGAAGGTTATGATGAGCTAATTGAATATGCAGGTAGTGTATTTGTCAATTATGATATTCAAGGCGGTGCATTGGAAGGCGCTAAGCTAGGTCTTCATTATACAAGCTATGTCAATAGTTCCGATTCTCCTACCTATGGTGCGTATACTAATGCATTTCAAAACCAAAATGATTTGATCGCAACAGTGATTATTCCATTTACCGTAAAATAGGCCATAAATTAGCCTAATATGAAAAAGAAGCGACATGATACTTAAGTCCACGATTATGTCGTTTCTTTCTATAAAAAGGCTATAACTTCATAGATATTCAATTCCCCATTAAGGAACTCATATGGGATTTTTCTTACGTCGTTTACTCTTTTATTTTATTGCCCTTTTGGTTGCTGCTACTATCAATTTTATCATTCCTCGTGCCATGCCGGGCGATCCCGTCACCATGATGTTTGCCAATGCCAGCGTCCAAGTGACACCAGAAAGAATCGAAGCAATGCGCCAACTATTAGGTTTTGTCGATGGTCCATGGTATCAACAGTATTATATCTATATTAAAAGTATTCTTAGCTGGGATCTCGGGACGTCGATACAATTCTATCCACAAACCGTCAATCAATTGTTAGGCAATGCTGTCGGTTGGTCACTCTTTTTAGCAGGAACTGCAGTGATTGTTGCTTTCTGTATCGGTTCAGTTTTAGGCATTTTTGCCGCTTGGAAACGAGGAAGTCGTTATGACTCTATTGTCTCTCCCGGTATGCTAATGATCCAAGCCATTCCTCCTGTTGTCGTCGCCATGTTAATGTTATTTACCTTTGCTATCGGTTTACGCTGGTTTCCGACCAGTTATGCTTATACGCCAGGCGAACTTCCCGATTGGAGTAGCCCCGCTTTTTATCTCGACCTACTTTATCATGCTGCTCTGCCCCTATTTTGTGCCACTCTGATTCAAATTGGAGGATTCTTAATTAACATGCGCAATAACATGATTAACCTGCTAAATGAAGATTACATCACCATGGCAAAAGGCAAAGGATTGAATGAAAAACGGATCGTCTTTAACTATGCGGCTCGAAATGCATTGTTACCGAGTGTGACCTCTCTCTCTATGGCGTTAGGAATGGCCATTGGCGGTCAATTAATTATCGAAATCATCTTCAATTACCCCGGTCTTGGCACCGTATTACTTAATGCAATTCAATCTCGTGATTATCAAGTTCTTCAAGGGCAATTGATTATTATGACCTTGTTTATGCTGTTCTTTAACTTCTTAGCCGATATATTAATTGTGATCCTTGATCCTCGTCTTCGTAAAGGAGGTCAATAATGTTTTCAGCACTATGGCGCCTACTAAAAGGTAACCCTAAAGCGATGACGGGAATTGTTATTATTTCAATCTTTCTATTTATTGCTATTTTCGCCCCTTTATTAACTAAATATCCTCCAGACAAACGGACAGGTAATCCTCATGAATATCCAGCGTTTATTGTTAAAGCGAGTCAAAATAATCCTGATGGGTTTATTGCTACCCAGTTAGCCGACAATCGACGTACCTTGTTAATGTCTAAAAAAGCAGAACATTCAATGGGAACCTCAAGAATGGGGCGTGATATTTGGTCACAACTGGTTTATGGAACAAGAACCTCATTAGCCGTTGGATTTGGAGCTGGCATCATGGTCTGTTTCCTTGCCACTATTATCGGTGTCTCTTCGGGTTATTTTGGTGGTCGAATTGACGATTTCCTCACTGCGGCAATGAATATTATGTTAGTGATCCCTCAGCTTCCTTTACTTTTTGTTATCGCCGCGTTTATTGGTCAAGCAGGGCCATTTACTATTGCTCTGGTGATTGCGCTCACCTCTTGGGCGTGGGGTGCAAGGGTCGTGAGAGCGCAAACCTTATCGATACGAGAAAAAGAGTTTATTAAAGCGGCTGAAGTCTTAGGTGAACCCGCTTGGCGCATTATCTTAGTGGAAATTTTGCCGAATTTAATCTCTATCGTTGGTGCTAGCTTTATTGGTTCTGTGATGCTTGCCATTATGACCGAAGCGACCCTCTCCTTCTTAGGTTTAGGTGATCCAAACTCAATCAGTTGGGGAATTATGCTCTACAACGTGCAAACATCCTCTTCAATGTTAGTCGGAGCTTGGTGGGAGTTATTAGCCCCTTGTTTGGCGTTAACCTTTGTTGCTATTGGTTTAGCCCTACTCAACTTTGCTGTCGATGAAATTGCTAACCCACAACTTCGTTCTCATAAAGGAATGAAACGCTGGAACAAGATGATGATTGAGAACCAAAAAGGATAACTTATGCAAAATCAGGTTTCTATTCGTAATTTATGTGTCGATTACATTATTGATGATGGCGATGTGCGTGCAGTCAGTGATGTGAGCTTTGATATTGGCAAAGGTGAAATTTTTGGGCTAGCTGGCGAGTCAGGTTGTGGGAAATCTACCGTTGCTTTCTCATTGATGGGGTTGCATAAGCCACCCGCCTATATTTCTCAAGGTGAGATTCTCTTCGAAGGCTTTGGTGATCTTCTCAAATACTCAGAGTCTCAAATGGCTAGCTTTCGTTGGAAAGAGATGTCAATGGTGTTCCAAAGTGCAATGAATGCGTTAAACCCCGTTTTAACGATGGAAGAGCAGTTTTGCGATGTCATCATGACCCACACTACCATGAGTCGAAAACAAGCTATCTTAAGAGCACAAGAGTTACTGAAGATTGTCGATATTCATCCAAATCGATTGCGTGATTATCCTCATCAATTTTCTGGTGGTATGCGACAACGTTTAGTGATCGCGATTGCCCTCGCGCTTAATCCTAAAATGATCATTATGGATGAGCCAACAACCGCTCTTGATGTTGTCGTACAGAGAGAGATATTACAGAAAATTTATGCATTAAAAGAAGAGTTTGGTTTTTCCATTCTCTTTATCACTCACGATCTCTCTTTAATGATGGAGTTTTCTGATCGAATTGGAATAATGTATTCTGGTGAACTGGTGGAAGTCGCCCCTGCAAAAGCGATTTTAAAGAACCCGTATCATCCTTACACCGAAGGACTTACTAGCTCCTTCCCTCCTTTAACGGGTGAAAAGCCCAAATTAACAGGCATTCCTGGTTCACCACTCAATTTACTCGATATTCCACCAGGTTGTCGCTTTCAAGCCCGTTGCCCGAAAGCCATTGCATGCTGTTTTGAATCGACAACCCATTTACAACAAATTCAAGAGAACCGTTTCTCTAATTGTCATCTTTATACCCAATTAAACCTCAGCCAATCAGCGAAAGGAGCGATAGATGGAAAATAAGCCGATCGTAGAAGGTGTTAACATTTGTAAAGACTTTCAAGTGAATAGTAATTCAATCCAAAAGTCGATGATGCGAGCACTTAATGATGTCTCTTTTCAACTCTATCAAGGAAGAGGCTTAGCGGTTGTCGGTGAGTCAGGTTCAGGAAAGTCGACCATTGCAAAAATTATTGCCAAAATGTACCAAACGACCTCAGGCGAAGTACGCTTTAATGGTATTAACATTGAAGAGATCAAAGGGAGAAAGCGATTATTAACCTATCGACAATCGGTTCAGATGGTGTGGCAAGATCCCTTTGGCTCTCTTAATCCAACCCATACGATTTATCACCATATTGCGCGCCCTTTATTAATTCATAACAAACTTTTTGATCAGGGTGAGTCTCTTTCACGATCCGAAACAAAAAAAAGATTAGAAAATAAGGTACATCAGCTATTAGAGCAAGTCGGATTAATTCCCGCAAAAGAGACCGCCAGAAAATTTCCTCATCAACTTTCTGGCGGACAACGACAACGTGTAAATCTCGCAAGAAATATCGCCGTCGGTGCAAAGGTTGTTTTAGCTGATGAACCCACCTCGATGCTTGATGTATCCATTCGGGCAGGCGTCCTTAATCTCATGGAAGAGATGAAAACCAAACAAAATATGGCGTTGCTTTATATCACTCATGATATTGCAACCGCCCGTTATATAGCGGAGGATTTGGCGGTGATGTATGTTGGACATATGGTAGAGTGGGGAGAGATTGAAACCATTATTCATCAGCCACATCACCCTTATACCCAATTGTTAATTTCTGCCGTTCCTGATCCAGACAAATCGATCCATACGCCATTGAAAGGTAATCAAGGTGAAATTCCATTATGGACACCAGAGAGTATCGGCTGCCCTTTCTCGCAACGCTGTTTACAAGCTACTGAGATCTGTTCAGTAGTATTACCAAATGTGACTAAGCTAGCTGATAATCACTTTGTTCGTTGTCATTTATACGTATAAAAATAAGTCATTCACCTCTATCTGTTTCTTACTTGAAGTCGGTAGGTTGTTGGTTGCGGTCGTTCTCCCCAATTACACACAACTATGTGCATGGAGTATCACTCTTGTTGCCGACTGACTAGCAACATCAATAATTTTTAGTGTGATCAATTTAGTGAATGTAAGCAAATGTAAAAACCAAACAATAGATATTTGTTAACCAAATAAATAATTATAAGTTATTTGGTTAACAGCTTTTATTCAGCTTGTTCCTTTGTGAACTGAATCGCATAACGCCCTACAAAATAAGATATTTACATAAGAATTATTAATTTCACTAGGTTAATATCCTCCTCATTATAGGTATATAAGATAAGTGAAATGGATGTATAAATTAGCGCCCTATCTACTCTCAACAATAATAAGTTTTCCCTTGTTTGCTGACCCAGTATTTAATTCAACAACTGAATTAAACACAGTAGTGACACGGCCAGCAAAGTTAATGACTATCTCTCTTGCGGATCAACAAAGCGAACGTACTTTTCCTGCCCGAGCAGAAGCATTGAATCGAGCAACACTCACCTTTCAAGTTCCAGGTCTACTTACTCATCTCCATGTTAACAGTGGAGAAAAAGTGAGCAAAGGAACGCTGCTAGCAGAAATTGATAACAAAGAATTTGCGCTTAAAATGCAACAAAAAAAGCACAACTAACATTAACTCAGCTGCAGTTTGAACGAGTCAAAAAGCTCCAACATGTACAAGTTGTCTCTGAAAGCGATTTCGATCAGATGGTCGAAGCATTAAGCAGTGCGAAATCTGACTATGAACAAGCAAAAAATGATTTTGAAGAAACCAAGATTTATGCCCCTTTTGATGGTGTGATCTCTTATACCTACCTGAATCAGCAAGAGTATATTTTTGCTAACGATCCAATTTTAAACCTTCAAAATCACCAGATGGTTCAAGTTATTCTTTCTATGCCGAGTAATTTATTATCTCAATACCAAGATGATGACTCATGGCAAGCAACCGCAATATTTGATACCTATCCAGATGAAGAGTTCTCACTTAAATTTCAAGAGTTAAGTAGTAATATCAATCCAAAAACAGGGACTTATGATATTACTTTTGTAATGCCAAAACCCAAAGGAAAACGCATCCTATCAGGATTAACTGGGCATATTACGCTCAAAGGAAAACCTTCTGAATCAATACAATTGAACAAGGAAAGTGTTCTTTCTATCGACAATAAAACCTACCTTTGGACAGTAACAGATAACAAGGTAAAACAGGTAGAAGTTAAATTAAATGACCAAAATAACATTATTAGTGGTGTCGAAAATGGCACTGTTATTGTTACAGCAGGTATTGAAGAATTAAAAGATGGAATGCATGTTAAAGAATGGATTAAAGAGCGAGGGTTATAAAATGATGAAATTGTTACCTATCGCCTCTGCGTTACTCTTTCTTTCTGGTTGTCAGCAAGAGGTCGAGACTCATGACATCACGCCACCGGTTGTCAAGGTTATCAGTGTCACAACAGAGACCAATAATAATAAAAGTCTTCCTGCGATGACTCAAGTCGCAGATAAAGCCCAATTAAGTTTTCAATTAAAAGGCGATATCACAACACTTCTAGTCAAAGAGGGGCAAAAAGTTCACAAAGGTCAGTTATTAGCAACCTTAAATACCACCGAACTTGATATTGTTCTTGAAAATGCAAAATCAAAATTGCAGGTTGCTGAAAATAATCTTAAACGCGCTGAGTATATCTATCATAGTGGCTCATTAGCTCAATCAGAATTTGATGAATTAAAAGCAAAGCGAGATATCAGTTTTGATGCTTATCAGCTAGCAGAATTGAGGTTGCAATATAGCCAATTATCCGCACCTTATGATGGTATTATCTCAATTATTAATGTTGAAAATTATGAATCTGTAAATATCGGCCAACCTATCTTGTCTATCTACAATCCTGAAATGATTGAGATAAAACTGCCTATCTCTGATGCCTTATTTATCAACTCAAATCAAACAAGCTTAGATAATTTAGAAGCTTGGATTAGCTTATCCTCCGGTGAAAAATATAGCGCAAGATTGAAAGAGTACACAACGCAAAAAGACCCTGATCTGGCTGTTTATACGGCTACCTTTGAAATGCCAATGCCAAATGGAAAATCATTAACCGAAGGGATTGGCGTTGAAGTTTCAGCTAAAGACAATAAGCAATTCGCTCCCATTATCTACCTTCCCATCGAAGCTGTGTTTACTCAAGATGGTGAGACTTTATCAGTAGAAAACTCAAATGTATGGGTTGTTGATAAGCAAAATCGAGTGCATAAAACCAAAGTGGAAATTGCTGCAATTTATGCGGATAAAGTTCAAATTATTGCCGGTGTTACCCATAACCAAAGAGTCGTGACAGCAGGTATTGATAAGTTAATAGATGGAATGGAAATCACCATTATGAATGGAGGTTATAATAATGATAAATAATAACCCTCAAAGTAAACCCAACTCAGAACGCGGAATTGCGGCTTACTTTATTAAAAATCGAGTTATTAGTTGGATGATTTCATTAATCCTGCTAATTGGCGGTATTCAAGCCTTTTTAGGGTTGGGTCGATTAGAAGATCCGGCATTTACCATTAAACAAGCTATGGTTGTGACCCAGTATCCGGGAGCAACCCCTCAACAAGTTGAGGAAGAAGTTACTTACCCGATAGAAAAAGCCATTGGTCAACTACCATATATTAAAGAGGTAACATCAACCTCAAGTCGTGGACTATCTCAAGTAAGCATCGAGGTAGAAAGCCACTTTACTGCTGAAGTACTCCCTCAAATTTGGGATGAACTGCGTCGAAAAATCAATGATCTTACTCCCTCATTAGCACCGGGGGTAAAGCCTCCTAAAGTCATTGATGATTTTGGTGATGTTTATGGCGTGTTGCTTTCAGTGACCGGTAATAGTTACTCTTACAAAGAACTACAAGATTATGTCGACTATTTACGACGAGAACTTGAGTTAATTGATGGCGTTGGAAAAGTCTCTGTTTCAGGAATGCAGCAAGAGCAAGTTATTATCGAAATATCAATGAATAAGCTCAGTCAACTTGGCTTATCATTAGATAATATTTATAACTTACTTTCTACACAAAATATTGTTAATGATGCAGGCGGTTTAAAAGTCGGAAATGAATATATCCGTATTCATCCGACTGGAAACTTTGCCAACGTTTCAGAATTAAATAATCTGATTATTTCGGGTGGCAACGACAACCTTATTCGTTTAGGAGATGTCGCAACCATCAGTCGTGATTATGTTGAAGTCCCAACCAATATATTAAAATACAACGGTGATTTAGCGCTCAATGTCGGAGTTTCATTTCAATCAGGTATTAATGTTGTCAACGTGGGCAATGTATTAGACAGTAAACTTAACCAATTATTAGGCCAACAGCCGATTGGAATAAAAATAAACCAACTATACAACCAACCTAAAGAAGTTGATAAATCTGTCTCTGGGTTTGTTGTCAGTCTTGCTCAAGCCGTCGCCATTGTTATTGTCGTTTTACTGTTCTTTATGGGCTTACGATCAGGGTTATTAATTGGTTTAATTCTATTATTGACCGTCCTTGGTACTTTTATCTTTATGAAGATTCAAGGAATAGAACTACAACGTATCTCTCTCGGTGCACTGGTTATTGCCCTTGGTATGTTGGTTGATAATGCCATTGTGGTGGTTGAAGGGATTTTGATCGGTACTCAAAAGGGTCGAACTAAACTACAAGCGGCTACTGACGTAGTTAAACAAACTAAATGGCCACTATTGGGAGCAACCGTCATTGCTATTACTGCATTTGCTCCAATTGGTCTATCTCAAGACTCTACGGGTGAATTTGTTGGTTCGTTATTTTATGTTCTATTAATCTCATTAATGTTGAGTTGGTTTACTGCTATCTCCATTACGCCATTTTTTGCAGATCTACTCTTTAAAGAGTCTGTAACTAAAGATAACCAAGCATCAGAACAAGATCCATATAAAGGTATTTTCTTTACTGTATATAAATCTTTACTCACTTTCTGTATGAAACGTGCGTGGCTGACTATTCTCGTTTTAGTCTTAAGTTTAGGCGGCAGTATTTGGGGCTTTGGTCACGTGAAACAAGCTTTCTTCCCTTATTCAATGACCCCGATGTTCTTAACCGATGTCTGGTTACCTGAAGGGACAGATATTCGCACCACCAATAAAAAACTTGATCACATTGAATCATGGCTACAACAGCAAGATCATGTTGAGTACGTTGCGACGACAGCAGGTCAAGGGTTAGAACGCTTTATGCTGACTTACGCAAAAGAGAAGAGTTATCCCGCTTATGGACAAATTGTCGTTCGAGCAGATGATTACGAAGCCCTTGATCCTTTAATTAAAAAACTACGTACTCATATTGCAACTTATTACCCAGATATCAGTGCAAAGCAAGATAAACTGTTATTTGGTCCTGGTGGTGGTGCGAAGATTGAAGCGAGAATTATTGGCCCAGATCCAGATATATTAAGAAAAATTGCTAAACAATACACCACTATCCTCAATCAGGATCCCAACGCGAAAAGTATCAGACATGATTGGCGATCTAGGACCAAAGTTATCGAACCGAAGTTCAACGAGAACCAAGCTAGACGTTACGGCGTCACAAAGCCTGATATTGATGAAGCATTAAAAATGTCTTATTCAGGATTAAATGTCGGTATCTACCGCGATGGTACATCCCTACTCCCAATTGTCGCTCGTTTGCCTCAACAAGAACGAGCCAATATTGAACAGATGGATCGTATTCAGATTTGGAGTCCGGTGATCAGTGACTACGTGCCTTTAGGGCAGGTCGTTAACGGCTACGATATTATTTGGGAGGACCCTCTTGTGGTACGTAAAGATCGAAAACGTGTACTTACAGTCATGAGCGATCCTGATATTTTAGGTGAAGAAACAGCCGCAACACTACAAAAGCGTATTCAACCATTAATTGAAGCCGTCGATTTACCTGATGGTTATTCTCTTGAATGGGGTGGCGAATATGAGTCATCGCAAAAATCTCGTAAAGCGTTATTCTCATCGATGCCAATGGGTTATCTATTTATGTTTTTAATTACAGTATTCTTGTTTAACTCAATTAGAGAACCGCTAATCGTATGGTGTACCGTGCCATTAGCATTAATCGGCGTGACGGTCGGTTTATTAAGCTTAAACTCTCCATTTAGTTTTATGGCGTTACTTGGTTTATTAAGCTTATCAGGCATGATCTTAAAGAATGGTATTGTATTACTCGATCAGATAAAGGTAGAACTTTCAGAAGGAAAATCTCAACTCGATGCGGTAATGAATGCGGCAGTGAGTCGTGTTAGACCTGTTTGTATGGCGGCAATCACTACTATTCTCGGTATGATACCACTATTAACTGACGTCTTTTTTGAACCAATGGCGGTAACCATTATGTTTGGTTTGGGATTTGCAACAATTCTAACTCTTGTTGTTGTTCCTGTACTGTATCGAGTTTTCTATCGAATTAAGATGGATTAATCACTAACAGGAAAAAGCCCTCCTTTAAATACCAGTAATAGGTACTTAAAAGGGGGCTTTTTTATATATTTAAAAATATCTATTTATAACAAAAAGCTAGTTTACCCTTCTTATAGAAGTTAACTTTTTCTATACTAGCAACAATAAAGATTAATAGATTTAAAGCGATTAAAGATTGGGTAGCCAGCGTCGCAACAATACCAGTATTGAGGACAAGAAGAATAGATATATAGCTTAACTTAGCTAAAATCAACGAACCGATAACAATTGAATAAAATTGCCCACGCATCCAAATATAAGAAGAAAGAACCACCATACTGACGAATATCAATACAGTATTAATGATGATACTTGTTTCTCCCAAAAGTGAAGGCTCTGTATACAAAAAACTGCCGATTGATAGAGGTAGAATTGACAAAAAAAGTTTAGTTTCCATTATTATTATAGTTATTCCTTTAATTGATATCACTATACCTAAAATAATTGGGGTTGCTAGTAGGTGACAAGTGAGATAGGCCCCATGAGTATAGGTGTATTATATGATTGGAGCGAACGAATACAGCCAACAACCTTGCAACTTCAAGTATGAAAGATATATATTACTACAGATTTCAACCACTGATAAGTGCGAGTTAATATAGTCTCTACAATTATCACAAAAATAAAGAGTTTATATAAAATAAATAACAATAAAATAAAAACATAACTCTATAATTTAATTATCATTATTAACTAAAGAACGATAAACTCAATTATAAAATATAAACTAAAATAATTAGAGTTACTATGTAGACGGCAAGTAAGTAAGGCTCAATGAGTATATACCTAAAATAATTGGAATTGCTAGTCGTCGGTAAGTGAGTGAGACAACAAGCGTTCTGTTATAAAAAACCTACTGTATCAATCATATATCTCTACCGTTCTATCCATTTTCACGATTTAATCCTATACCCAAAGTAATTGGAGTTGCTAGTAGGCGGCAAGTGAATGAGGCCCCATGAGTCTAGGTTTTCTATATGATTGGGGCGAATGAGTATCGCCAACAACCTAGCAAGTTCAAGTAAGAAGGGTATATAATAAAACATCATCATTAGACGGCTATACATTGGTATCAATATGGATTTTTTAAATATCAAACAAGGATCGCTGTTCTTTGTATTGGCAACCATCCCAATTTCTTCCTCTGCAATCTCTTTTACTGATCCTATCGATGGTAAGTTTGATATGGGTGAGTATCTGGCTGAGAACGCATATGGATTTATGCCTGTCCCTATTTTAATTACCGAACCTGCCATTGGGTATGGGGGTGGCGCTATGGGGTTATTTTTACATGAGTCTGATGCGCAAAGGAAAAAACGAAAACAGTTAGCAGAGAAATCACTTAACGGCGGTGCTCACCTTTTAACGCCTGCCATTTCTGTTGTCGGTGGTTTTGGTACAGATAATAAAACGTGGGGGGTGTTTGGTGGACACCGTCACTCTTGGAACCGCGATCACATCCGTTATACTGGTGGCGCAATTTACGGTGACTTTAATATGAGTTACTACCCCTTTAATAGTGAAAATAGCCAACTTCACGATTATAGCCTTGATCTTTCGATGAAAGGTTATGGCGTAATGCAAAAGCTACAATTTAGGGTAAAAGATACACCTTTACTAATTGGTATCACTCAACTATATGGTGGTGCCGATATTACCAGTCAAAACAATAATAAATTACAAGAAGCCTTATCTGACCATTTTGACTACTCACCGACCATTTCAGGGTTAGGTCTATTAATCGAATATGATGCATTAAACTCATTTTTATTCCCAACGAACGGTGGCAACTACACCGCTAAGTATCAATTTTTTCGAGAAGGGATAGGCAGTGATTATAATTACGATACTTTACAGCTAAAAGGGACTCAATATATTCCTCTTAACGAGAAAAAAAATTGGATTTTAGGTGTGAAAAGTGAATTCAATTCTTTGATTAGCGATGAGCGATTTTTGCCACCTCCGGTTTATCCTGACGTTAATCTTCGTGGTATTTCTCGTGGTCGTTATCAAGGTGAAAATACCATTACGGTTGAAGGGCAAGTTATGTGGAGTATTACCCATCGCTGGTTAGTTTCGGCATTTGGTGGCGTTGGTTCGACGGCCAGAGATGTCAATGGGCTGTTTTCTGACAATCACTATTCGGGTGGTGTTGGTTTCCGTTACTTAATGGCAAGACGTTATGGTTTACATGCAGGTATTGATTTAGCAGCAAGTGAAGAAGATAGCGCAATCTATTTCCAAGTAGGGACGGGTTTATAGCTTATAGAACGACAGTGCTCTTCGATAATGATACAAAATTCGGTGGTTTAATTCAGAAATAGCATTAAACCACCGATGACATCACATATATGACTAATGTTTCCAATCTATCAATGATAGATTATCGATCAAGCCTCAATCAACTTATGTTCAATCTGGCTTTGATACTCTTGTGGTTTGAATTGAGTAAATCTTGGTAAAAATTTATCCCATTCAATGGAATGGCTATCTAGTTCAGGGCCATCAATACAAGCATGCTTCCGCACCAGTTTACCATCGACCATCACTGGCACCATACAGGCTCCACACATACCCGTTGCGTCAACCATAATTGAGTTTAAGCTTGCCACACAATAAGTGTCATACTCTTTGGTTAAGTCACTCACGGCACGCATCATCAATGGAGGACCAATCGTCACCACTTCCGCAATAATATCTGAATTATCTAATGAAGAGTGAGCTTCGCTCTCTTTCACCTTCTGTTGCGACAACTTTAACATTGACTCTAATGGTGTGGTAACAAAGCCCTCAATACCCAATGAACCATCATTACTGGTGTAGATAACGTCTAATGTATCAGGGTATTGTTGTTTTAACGCTTCAATACGCTCATCTTTTGCAACCCAGAAGCTGTTCTCTTGACTTCTAAACCCTGAAATCAAGGTAACATTGTTTCCGATAGCTAAGTGAGCACAAAGAATAGGATGAACGGCAGGTAGACCAACACCCCCCGCAGTAAAGACAATCCTTGTATTCTGAGGGTATTTATGTACCGCACTTTGCTGCCCCAATGGACCACCAATCGCACAGAACTCATCACCGACTTGCATTTGATTTATCAGTTTTGAACTCGTACCCAAACCTTGAATAACCAGCTCAATCGTTCCTTGCTCTGCATTCCAGTCCGCTAAGGTCAATGGAATAAGCTCGCCTTTTTCATCTGCTAACACGCGAACAAACTGCCCAGCTTTGGCTGACTGAGCAATTAAAGGTGCAGTGATAGTCAACTCTACGATCTCATCAGTAAGTTGACGTCTTTTAACAATTGTCGGCTTAGTTTGACCAATGGATGTATATTTATCTGCACTCGCCACCAGCTGCTTAATTTGGCTTGGATTAAGATCAAGGGTCGACATGATCTCTTTTGCGGCCGCTTGTCCATCTCCCGCGGCTTTAATCGCCGTAGATCCACCTCGTGTTGCATCACCACCACTATAGACATCATCAATCGATGTTTCTTGGGAGTCATTATTAACCAGTAATGTTCCCCATTTAGATGTCGTCAGTTTGGGTTCTGAATCTTTAACAATAGGATTGGCGTTATTACCTAATGCCATAATGGCTAAGTCAACAGGAAGGTGTTCAACCTCACCAGTTGCAACGGGACGACGACGGCCAGAACTATCCGCCTCTCCCAATGCCATCACTTCGACTTTAACACCGTTGAGGTGATGATTTTTATCCCCTAAGAATTCACTTGGTGATCGTAGCTCGCAAACGTTAATGCCTTCTTCTAACGCATGATGTAGCTCCTCAACTCGAGCCGGCATCTCTTGCTTAGTTCGACGGTAAACGATGGTCACTTCAGCACCTAAACGACAAGCGGTACGGGCGGCATCCATCGCGGTATTACCTCCACCAATCACCATCACTTGCTTACCTTTAACTGCAGGTAATGGTGTCTCGTAATCGGGCAGGTTGGCATGCATTAAGTTAACTCGCGTCAAAAATTCATTAGCCGACATGATATTAACTAAATGTTCACCGGGTACATTCATAAAGCGCGGTAACCCGGCCCCTGTACCGATAAAGATCTTTGCAAAGCCTGCTTTTTTAAGATCATCCAATGTTGCTGTTTTGCCAACAATATAGTTGGTGACAAAGCGTCCACCTAATTGGCGGATCTTCTCGACAACATCATCAATCAAGCTATTTGGTAATCTAAACTCAGGAATACCATAGCGTAATACACCACCTAAAGCATGGAACGCTTCAAACACCGTGACAGGGTAACCTTCCTTCGCTAATAAGTAGGCATTGATCAATCCAGAAGGCCCAGATCCGACGATCGCAATCGGCGCTTTATTAGCGACAGCCCAAGGATTAGGCAAGCAATTTTTCTTATCAAGACGACGTTGTTTACCCGCATCACTCTCTTCTTTCGAACTTAGTTTGTCATATTGAGGCAAGAACCACTCTAACTGCCCAATTTCAATCGGGCGATCGTTATGAGTACAAACACCTTGGCACTGTAACTCTTGAGGACAAACACGTCCTGTCACATTAGGAAGAGGGTTTGCGCTCTGAATCAACTCAAACGCCTCTTTTAATTTTCCATCTCCCATAAGATCAAGCACTTCAGGAATATGAATTTTTACAGGACACCCACCATCCATTTCATTGGTCTCTTCCCCTTTATCGTTACATAAAGGCGCACCAATTTCACAAGGGCGATCTTCACACTGCTTATCGCGAATCACTTCTAACCAAACAAACAGTTCAACCTCACGCAGGCTATAGCCTAACCCCATATACCCTAAATAACCTTGACTCACTAAATCGAAATCACGATTACGCTCTTCAGCAGGACGGACATAAGGTGGAATATTATTACTTCCTGGCCACCCTTTTGATAGCCCTTTAAACATTGGGTAGCGCTCAGATAAGTGCTGATCTATACCGCGGATAAAATGACGCTTCTGCTTTAGAGGCACACGCCATAGATAACGTTGAAGTACCTGACTCAACGGGTTATCTTCTAGCAAAGCATTCCATAAACCGGTAATAAAATTTTCACTCAAATCACCTTTTTTCAAAGTTTTTTGAATCAACTCCATACTCTGCTTGGCTAATAAGTTGCTGTATTTTCTTGATTGTTGCTCTGCAGATCGTAATAGCAGATCTTGCTGAGCTTGAGATAACGTCATATTCATTTTATGCCTCCGTGACTTTCGGTGCACAGAATTCGATGATCTCTGCATCACACTCATCGGCAATTCGTTCTGCTCGATCGATGAGTTCAGGTGTTATTGATACCGTAGATAATGCGTTTTCAATCACTTTACTGACAACTTTAGGCTGTCCATCATCAACAATCGTCACTTTTTCAAACAGCTCGCCCAATTGCTGATAGCAGGTTTTACAATCGGTACATTGACTGATATTTTCTTCCGCAATATTCACTAATGGTTGAGTATCGGTTGATATTGGCGCAGAGCTTGTTGTTACTGAGGATTCAACCTGTTTGACAGGGATATTGTGACTAGAACTCACAAAATCACCACCAGCAAAAACATCCGATGTTAATGCCAATTCAGCTAAACCATTGGCAATATCATCAATCGTCTGCTCTTTATCAGCTTGAGACGCTTGGTAACGTTGTTCTAAATCAGTAATTTGCTGCTGATAACCACGTTCCATTGCAATGTTCTCTTGACCACTCAAATACTGCAACATATGCCAATTCTTAAGGCGCTCTTCACATAGCGCAATAATCGACTCAGACACCGTCAATTGAATAAGTTGATTCTTCTTATTGGTCGCCCATATAAATGGCGTATGGCTGTAACGATCACTGTCACTCATTGCCAAATATTCTGGCACCGAGATTAGGCTTTGTTGCTCTGTTGCAACTTTGAAGTGTTTTGCAAAGCGTCCCTCATACAGCGCAAAATCAGCAGGCGTAAAGCTACATTCTTTCAGTTGTGTCATACCATCTTGGTCAACAAAGCTAATGGTTTGGCTTGTCCAATCTTGAGTCAACTCAGGGTTCCCTTCAATAGAAAAACGCTCAGTTAAGGTTTCGCCTTGACGAGGATCATGAACAAAAACAGGACTCATTCTACTTTCAAGGGCTAAACGAGCATGTTTGGTACTCATATCATCGGCAATACCATGCTCACCCATACAAGGCGTATAGACATCAAGTAAGGCCGGTGAATCTTGATAGTTTAAGTACTCAATGACACTCGACATAAAGTGTCCTTGTAGCGCGGTGGTACTTTGGGCAACAAACACTTTAGGATGGAAGGTTGCAATCAATCCTAACTCTTTACGCTCCTCTTGCTTACCACTATGCACTTTACCAAAGCGACTTAAATCTGAGTCTTGTGCGGTAAAACTTGCCGTCGATGCTTGTCCTCCCGTATTTGAGTAACTACCGGTATTTAAGACTAATATTTTCATGGGTGTACGAGTAGAAAGCACACGAGATAGCGCACCAAAACCGATATCATAAACCGCACCATCACCACCAATACTTAAAATAGCGGGCATCAGTGATAACTCTTTATCGCTTAATTGTGTCCAGTCTAAATAGCGTAATTGGTTATCATGAGCCTCTGGCTGATAAAGATCTTCAACTTCCAATTGTGCTGTATGTAGAGCACGGATCTGAACCAATTGATTGGCCATTTCACCTTCAAAAATACCTTTTGCTAATGCAGGCGTATCTTGGAATAGGCTGTTGATCCAAGGTTCTTGATATGGATTAGCAGGGAATGTTGACGCATAAACACTACTACATCCCGTCGCATTGGCGATCATCGCATTGGCACGACCTTCACCCGTAGGACCAAACTCAAATTCATACAGGCGTTTTTCTAACTGAGCCAGCGTTTGAGTAATACGCGCGGCTCTAGTTGGATCACTGTTCACCAAATCTTGCTGAGATAACTTACTATTTAACTTATCAATTAACGTTTCTAACTGCTGACTATGAGCTTGATAGCTGTTCTGCTTAATTGCACGGTTAATCGAAGAGACCAAACGAAGTACAGTCACCTCACCACAACCACGACATGCACCATGACCTGATCCCATTGCATTATAATGGTCTCGATCAAGTAGAATTCGCTTAGCTTCTTGAGCAGATTCAATCGCGCCATCAATAAAGCGAATCGGGGTTTTTTCCATTTTATTAATAAACTCAAACTGATACTTCATTTTTTGAGTTAATTCATTGGTTTGTACCGTTTTCTTCAGTGCATTAGGGCCACAGACTTCGACACACTCCATACAACCGCTACATTTGGTTGAATCAACCGCAACCGAGAATAGGCCACCTGAACCTGGGCGATGCTTCTCCATCGCGTCAAAGAACGGTTTAGTTTTACTCATCGGTAAGTTTTCAACCACCACACAAAGTGCGGCTAAAGGTTGTTGTAATACTTGCTCTGTTTGTGGCAAGGCATCCACAGCTTGAGTGACGGCTTGGTGCAATAATGGCGCATCACCTTTACCGACTTGACGATAAATATGACGAACTTCATCGCTGATTTGTGGAACCATTCGACTAAGCTGCTCTTGAATACCCATTGGTAGGTTAACTTGCTTGATGGCGGTAGAAAGAATATCCGTCAAGTCATGAACCGCATTTGGCATCGCACCATCAGGACAAGCCAGCGAACACTCCATACAACCAGTACATTTTTGGGCATCAAACTCAGGTACATTCAAGCGGAATATTCCCTTATTCTTAGTGATTGCGCTTGATGGTGGAATAAACATGCCAGAGCCTGGAATAACCGGTGCCTCACCAATGGTTCCATCTGCGTAATATTGTCCTGCGATATTATCAAAATATTCTGCGTCAAAAAGACCGCAACTTGCAGAAGTCGGCTTAGCCGCAATCGTTGCACTTTCACTGCTCTCATTGGCATAAACCGCAGGGAACTTGAGGTAATCAACAGGTTGTGTTGCAGCAATACCGTCAATAATAACCGACATATTACCTTCAATCACTTTCTCCCCTTTTGCACCAAATTTATATTCAATCTGCTGACGAATTCTTGCTAAGACTTGATCTTTATCTTCACTCTTAATCTGCTTCACATTACCGCATAATGCTCCAATAAAGGCGATACCCATCATACGGATCTCTAACTCAGGACTTGGTGCATGCTGTTTCGCCACTTTAAAGGCATCAACAATATAGAATTTGATCTGATTTTCTCGAATATAAGCACGTGCTGCTCTTGGTAAGCTTTGCCAAACTTCTTCTGAACTACTAGAGCTTTGTAAGATAAACGTACCGCCTTTTTCTAAGCCCGCTAATGGATCGGTATGCATAAAGACTTTATGGTCAGGAGACAATACCACTTCAACCTGTTGTAGCTCGGCATTGGTTAGTTTAATTGGCTCTGGAGATAACGTAATAAAGAAATTGGTCGGCGCACCACTCTTCTCTGAACCATATTTTGGCATTGATTTTGAGTGTAGACTTAACACACCAGATAAAATATCAGTCAATAATTTCCCTGTTGCAATCGTTCCATATCCACCGACTGAATGGAATCTAATTCTCATTGCATCTTCAGGTAATAAATGTGGGTTCTCTTTCGTTTCTAACGCCATTAATTGTGTTTCTGGATACGCTGCTTGTAAACGCTGTTCAACGTCACTTAATGGTTTATCAGCCGAGAAAAATTGAGTACCAACATAATAGAAAGGCTTACAATTTTCATCGCTCATATTTTCGAACGCAGCCACTAAATGGCGAGGCTGTAAATCATGGCCACCTAAACCAAATACACCCGTACAGATAATTGGCAGATCACGCATCGCTGGAATATCTAAGTGATATTCTGTTGCTTTCAAGTGATTTTCTCGTGCTTTAAATAATGCTCTTGTCACTTTTTCTGTTAAACGGGTTTCATCACAACGCTCTAATACAGTGACAACTTTTTTGCCTTGCAATGACTCCACCAGCTCTTTTTCAGGGAATGGATAAAGTAACTTAATAGAGATAACACCCACTTTTTTACCTTGAGTACGAAGGTATTGCGCAACCACTTCTGCATCATCGGTGACAGAGCCTAACCCGATGACCACCTCTTCAGCATCATCGCACATAAACTCCATGACAGGTTGATACTGACGCCCAGTTAACTCTGTATAATCATCCATAGCTTGTTGAACAAAACGAGGCACATCAGCCATAAAGTGAGTTCGATGATCGACAATACCCGCTTGATAATCGGGTTGATTTTGAACTCCCCCGGTTAAACCTGGGTTATTTACATCCACTAACGCTGGAACTCGTTGACGCGTCCCTTTTTCATAAGCGTTTAACCAAGCTCGACGCCACTTTCCATGGAGCAATTCAGGCAACATTGCATAAGTTGATGCTAATAATTCACCTTGAGTGTCTTTCTCAATCTTTTCTTCTTGATTTGATAAGAACTGTTCTAAATTCGCAAATTGTTCCTGCCAAATCTGGTCTCGATTTTTCTCAATAAATTGTGTTAAGTGCCAAACTCGTCCTTTTGCGCCATACAGCATCTTCTGTGCTTCTGTTGGTGCAACGATACGCTCTGCGGGATCACCGATGTACTCTTTCAACAACTCAGGTTCAGGAAGTTTGACTTCACTCTGAATATGACTGGTTGCAAAACCATCCATGGTATTCGCCACTGGGATCAACGAAAGCGCACTGACACGATAAGAGATGGCCGCTAAATCTGCCGCTTCTTGAGCATTACTTCCAAATAAGGTGGTATAGCCTGCTGATAATAATGCATAAACATCATCATGACCGGCCATCACATTTAAAGAGTGACGAGAAACAGAACGTGCAGCAACGTGTAATACAAATCCAGCGGCTTTTTTACCTACCGTCACATAGTGAGATTCAAGGGCATAGAGAATCCCTTGACTTGATGAGGCATTTGAAATGTATTTCCCCCCGTTAAAACGGCACCTAATGCACCACTTTGCGCGGAGTGTTCCCCTTCAGGTTCGAAAAAGAATGAGTGTTGATCCCATACATTGCACCCGCCTTGGGCTCTAAATGCTTCATAGATCTCTGCGATTTCAGTCGAAGGCGTGATTGGGTATCCGATTACCCCACCGCAGACATGTTCCATCACATGAGCAACAGCACCATTCCCATGCATAACCATATTCATTCCCGGATAAGCGGGAGTTGCATTACCATTCTGTTCTGAGGATAAAATTGAAACCATTATTGTAATCTCCTTTACATAGACGAAAGGCAGATTCGATAGCGATACCTTTATAATTTGAAATTGAAAGGCATATAAATTTGAGCACTAACGTTCTACCATAATTGATAAAGCGCAAAAAAGCAGAATAAATGATGACAATATATTTGATTATCAACATGTTATTTGCTTATGGCTTTGATCTAAATGACACGCCAATAGTTGAATAGATGTAAAAATACCAAGACACTATTTAGTATCTTGTTGTTTTAAAATATTCTAATTTTACTTTCTCAAATTATTCTATCTATGGAACTGAAAAGAGAAGGGTTCTGCAGCATCTCTGCTGAGGTATTTAGTAACTTGTGATACCCAAAGGTGACAAATTTATCACCTATTATTAATAACTCATATAGCCCTTTCTACATTGAGTAATCAACGATGACAAAAGCAAGGTACTATCACTTACCTTACTTACCTTGACGAGTTGATAGGATCAATTAATAATTTCCCCCTTTCATCAAAGATATATTTTTATTATTGTTTATTGGTTAGCGTCACTGTTATAAACATATCATTCTCTTGCGCGTACAAAAAATCAATAGCTAACGAAAAAAACAGAACAACATTTGCGCATTACTTGAACTAACCTACATATTTTTATTTAATAATTTCAATGGTTACATGAAAAATATCGAATATATTTCGGTTAATATTTATACAACTGATAATACGAATAATCCGTAATAAGATCTATATCCAATGTAATCTGGGTTTCTAGTAGACAGCAAGTGAATAAGTGCAGCAACAACCTAGCGACGTCAAGTAAGAAGAGGGTAAAAGTATCGTAAATATCATAAAAAAAGCAGTATTAATAAGAGTATAACCGCTCTTATCAAGACTGCTTTTATTGAAAAATATCACTTTCCAGCTTATTTTTTCATCATTTTTTTCAAATCAGCAAATGGGTTATGCGTGGCTGCTTCATGATCATCTTCACCAGCAACAACATTAGTGCCATATTGATCATGCTCCGTATATTTTGAGTGTTCATGATCATGACAAAATAAACACAATAACTCCCAATTACTTCCATCATTAGGGTTATTTGTATGATCATGATCGACATGATGGACCGTTAACTCTCTTAAATTGGAATAAACAAATTCACGCGCGCAATGACCACATACCCAAGGGTAGAGCTTTAACGCTTTTTCACGATATCCACTCTCTTGTTTTGCATAACTGGCACTAGTGCCATAAAAATCAGAAGACATCTCTTTCTCACTTTCTAATCATTATTGTAAATTACATAAATATTATCATGCAGAGCTGAAATTGAGAAGTGAGTGACTTAACACTCTGTTTAAAGGGTAAAAAATTTAAACACAAAGTAATGCGAAGAAAAAGAAGGTTTAAAAACAAAAAAACGTCAAAAAGAAAAGCTGGATAGATCATTAATGCAAACATAAGTTACCTAATTTCTAATATAAATAAAAACAAATAAATGATTTAATGACAATCATTCTCACTTGTATTATCAATAGGGTTATTATGTACGCTAGCTTGGCAATTGTATTCCGTGAAGGTTTTGAAATGGTGTTAATCATCACACTGTTATTAGCCGCTTCACGTTCTTTAAAAGGATCTAAACGTTGGATTATCTCAGGAGGGATTGCCGGCGTCATTTTCTCTGCTTTTATAGCTTACTTAGCATTATCAAATGAAACGATACATCGGTTAATTGAAGCAAAAATTACAGGTGCTGTCATTCTTGTGTTTGCTAGCTTATTGATTGCTTGGACCGTTATCTGGATGAAATCACAAGGTAAGCAGCTTAGTGAGAAATTAAAAAGTACCGTAGAAAGCAGCTCACCACTTAAAAGTTTGACCTTAGTGGCATTTCTTACCGTCGTCCGTGAAGGAGGGGAAATAGTGTTGTTTCTTTTAGGGCTAGCATCACAAGACAACGCCTCTGTTCACTCTATTTTCCTAGGCAGTTTAATGGGTGCCGCTGGTGCCATTGTTGTCGGTATATTGATGTATTTAGGGCTGGTTCGCGTCAATATCAGCAAGGTGTTTAATTTCTTCGCCGTGGTTATGACTTTCTTATCGGCAGGCATGATGGCTTCGGCAGTCTCTAAGTTTATTTCTGCTGGCGTTCTTCCTTCAATTATTCCTCAATTATGGGATACTACGCCATACTTTGACCACCACAGTAACTGGTTTGCATTAGTACTTCACGTGCTATTTGGTTATACCGAAAAACCAAGCCTTTTACAGTTGGCGACTTATATTGTCGCTTTGATTGTTATCTTTAGTTGGTCAAAGAAAGTCAATCATCAACCGACTGAAGCGTAATTTTGCTCTTTATTTCAGATTACATGATGAGATAATTGAAGATGCGACGTTTATACCCTTCATACATGAAGTTGCTAAAGGGTTGACGTCGCTTATTCCCCCTATCATATAGAAAACCTATACTCATCCCCTCCTCACTCACTTACCGCCTACTCGCAATTCCAATTATTTTAGGTATATAAAAAATCAGGATTAAGTGCTGCATTAACCAATATTAATTCCCGAATATTGGACAACGACGTAACTGTTTTACCTATCCCCTTACTTGACGTTGGTCGGCCATTGACGACTGATTAAAAAATAGACACTATGACATAGAAGACAACTCACTAACGAAGGACAGTCAATACATAAGGATATTATGATGTCTTATCAGCTAATCACAACGCCCGAGTTCATCCTTGACCATGAAATAGCCCTGATTGAGGCAGATATCGACAATGTTCCTCAACTCGAGTTAAATATCATTGTGCCGACGGGTCAATCTTATGAAAGAATGGTTGCTCAGTTAAAGCGTGGTGATTATCTATTATTATGCGATCAGCCTAGCATCCCTCTATTTCTTAAAGCGCCTTTTAAAGAGTCATCTAGCGAATTCTCTCATGGTATGCATCGCAAACAGAATTGGTTGCTCAACCCCAAAGCCGATCCTCAACTGGCCTTCAATCTAGGGCACATTTCGTACAAAAGAAAGTCTGATGAAACCGCTCTAAATAAAACCGTCTCTCAAGAAAATATCGGCTCATACTTTCACATAGCAGACTCTTCAGCATACGGCGCGACAGAGCCTTCTATCCCCCAAGACAAAAAACCACTTCCCCTTGCGGAACGACTTAAAAAACAACGACGAGAGCAAGATAACCACAAAACAAACCAAGTCCAAGCCCGTTTTCACTACCGCAGTAGCCAGGGCAAGATCATGGAATACGGTAATTGGACGGGAGAGCGTATCTATGTGCCTGATGTCTCTTGGCGATTACTGCAAAACAATGTGGAGATTGCCGCAGGCACAAGTGATCAAAGTGGCAGTTTGCTTGTTCAAGATCTGTCACCAGAAGGCTCTTATTTATTGGAATATTGTCTTCCCCCCAGATCAGGTTTTACAACCGAGAACGTAAAACAACAACGCATCAAAATAAACGATTACCGCCATATCGTGCTTGATTCCTTAGTGCTAACACATTATTACGACGACTTAGAAAATACCCCAGTTCATCAAACCCCTTATCGAGTGACCCTCGAAAACGGGGATACTTACGAAGGCACCACCAATGCAGATGGCACGTTGGTGATTGGCCCTCTTCCTGCGGCAGCAAAAGAGATTGAGTTTTACCCACACGACAGTGAAGAAGAGATTCATGCCATACTGCGTGAACTGAACCAATTCCTCGACGAGACCATAACACAGTATGC
The DNA here is from genome assembly GCF_021513135.1 of Vibrio sp. SS-MA-C1-2. NCBI lineage: Bacteria > Pseudomonadati > Pseudomonadota > Gammaproteobacteria > Vibrionales > Vibrionaceae > Vibrio > Vibrio sp. SS-MA-C1-2. The sequence continues at coordinate 983,985 of NZ_CP090980.1, read as the reverse complement.
CCGAGCTGCCGCAGACGAGATTAAAGCCAACTATGCCCCCATTCATACAGACCAAGATGAAGAAGAAAATAAAGTAAGCCAAGTCACAGCGGATTTTAAAGAAGCAATAGAAGAAGAGATTAACAAATTAAAGCAGCAATCTTTCGAATTTGATGCGCAAGCATGGTACGAACAACTGTGGGATGTAACCTTAGCGGCGGGCGGAGGCATGGCCGATGGCATCACCAATTACTTGCCTGACTTAGGGGCATTTGGTGAACTGCTGGATAAGATGCAACTTGATCTTGAGCCACAAATATTTATAAAAGCGCTTGTGAATGGCGATGTGGATGAACTGGAGCGGGTCTTTCAGCAATGGCAAGCCCGCGCCAGCGAAGGATATGAAGAAGCTTCCGCACAAATGGAAATCATCATCATATTATTAAAAGACCCACAAACCAGAGAAACGTTATTGAGCTTACCGCAACGCTTTTTAGAAGAGGCTCCCACAGACGCTCTCGTGGAACTCGCCGCGGCTCAGACTACCCAAACAGGCACGGATTTCGCGGTGGTGGCCACAGCAGGCGCGCTTGGCACCATGATCATTGGGCCTGGGGGGATCATCACCACGATGACTGCGTCAGCGGGAACCACAGTATATAAAGTTAGCTCCGTAGCAGAACAGATGGCAGATACCCTCATGTCACTCAGTAGCGTAAGAGATGATCTTAAACAGATAATAAAAGAGGAAACATAATGAAATATTGGGAGCTTTATGTGACAAATGAAGGCGCACAAATTTTTGTTGATGTAACAAAGGATTATGTTAACCAAACCATATTCGCCGACACCACAGGAAAAGAAGGGGAAGTAAAAGGTAATTTAAATGACGATTACCCCCTCTTTTTTGGCCCATCAGAAGAGGTATTTAGTCATCGCCTAGTAACGGCAATGTTGCAATTGAACCCAGAAGGTGTGACCACCTACCCCATAACACTAAAACTGCCCGATGGCACATTGAATACTAATTGGTGTGAAGTGACGGTGTCAGCCTATGTGGATTGCATCGACTTTAACGCGTCTACATTGAAATTACGAAATAATGGCAAGATTCGTTTTCTCAGAAAGCTGGTGTTGGACACCGAAAAAGCCGATCGTGCCGGGTATGACATTTTTCGACTGCATCACCGTTTTACCTCAATCATAGTGAGCGATCGATTAAAACAAGCCATCGAAGTCGTTAACCCGATCGGTATTCGTTTTAATCCCACCGATGGCAGTGAATAGGAGCCTATAATATGACAAATACACAAGAACAATACTGGCGTTGGGAAAATACACTATAAGATGCGGCTAATTCTCTTTCAGAAGGAAGCTTGTCAGAAAAGTGATGTTGATAGATTTTACTTAACAGGTCTTGAGCAATTAACTCAAATTTTTTCTTTGCCATAATATGCCTAAACCTTAATAAGCTTTATCTATTAATGTGGATAAACCTAACAGAAAAAGGAGAATAATGATAATAATTCATTATTCTCCCTTCGCTTCATTCAGCTCTTAAAATTTATATTCTAGCTTTACAAGTATCTAGTTTAGGCAACCACAATGAAATAATCGTTGTGATAACTAAAAACCCAAATGAGACCCATAAACATGCTGCGAGGCCAGCAGCTTGATAAACCCAACCAGAAAGAATGGTACCAATTAAGCGACCCATCGCATTAGCCATATAATAAAAGCCAACATCCAGAGATACGCCATCCCCTTTTGCATAACTGACAATTAAGTAAGAGTGCAAAGAAGAGTTAACCGCAAAAGCCGCACCAAAAATAAGTAAACCAACAATAATGGCGAACTCTGGCTGCCAATTGAATTGAATCGTCAGGGATAATACGCCGGTGATTATTGCTAAAAGTAGAGCCCAACGCGTTGCAGCATGTCCATCAGGTAACTTTCCTGAGGCTTTACCGGTAATGTTAGGCGCAATTCCCTGCACCACTCCGTAACCAATGACCCAAAGCGCTAAAAATCCACCTACTTCCGTATGATCCCAGCCAAATACCGATCCTAAATATACTGGGAGTGCAATCACAAACCAGACATCACGAGCGCCAAATAAAAACATTCTCGCCGCAGATAGAATATTAATACTGGCTGATTTTGAAAAGATCTCCGAAAATTTCGGTTTAGTTTTCGCTTTTCCAATATCGGCTTTTAACGAGAGAACACTGCCAATAAAAACGAAGGTTAACACTGCCGCCATGGCTAATACTGCATATTGAAAGCCAATCGTCGTTAATAACAGGCCACCAAGGAAAAACCCAGCCCCTTTGAGACTATTTTTCGATCCCGTCAGAATCGCGATCCATTTATAAAGCGCACCTTGAGCATCATCAGGAACTAAGGTTTTAATGGCACTTTTGGCACTCATCTTATTAAGATCTTTGGCGACCCCTGAGATCGCTTGAGACGCCATCACCCATGGAATCGTCAACCAACCTATTGGCAGTGCTAACATTAATAGCGCAATAATTTGCATCGCTAAACCAATATTCATGGTTCGATTCAGCCCTAACCTTGCCCCTAACCAACCGCCAATCAAGTTAGTCACGACACCAAAGAATTCGTAAAATAGAAAAAGAGAAGCAATCGCAAGCGTCGAGTAGCCAAGGTCATGAAAATAGAGCACCACCAACATTCTTAGTGCGCCATCCGTGACGGTAAAATTCCAGTAATTAAACGTCACCAACATATATTGACGGATATTTTGATTAAGGTTTGAAAACATATTTAACGTCCAAATGTCCCTAGAAATAAGAGCATTGATATTTAAATCTAGAAAAATGTATACCTTTCTTACTTGAAGTTGCTAGGTTGTTGGCGTCGCTCATTCGCCCCAATCATAGAGTACATCTATACTCATGAAGCCTCATTCACTTACCGCCTACTAGCAACGCCAATTACTTTGGGTATAGCTAATAAAAAAGAGCTACCTACGCAGCTCTCTACTTATGGCACAAATAATAGCAATAAAAATCACCAACACATGGCGCTTAAAGCGTATTGATATACTCAAGTTGTACCGGTTTGGTGAATGCTCCCGGGCGACGAGCTTGAACTTGTTCAATAATATTTTGTAATTGCCAACCGTGGTCTAGCAGGATATGCGCAGCGAGCAGCCCCGTACGACCAGAACCACCAAGGCAGTGCAAAACGACTTGATTGCCTTGTGCTAAATCAGCTTTCACTTGGTCTTTAACGGCTAACCATTGAGTTAAAAACTGTTCATCAGGGGCACAATCATCTTCGATTGGTAAATGAATCCACTGCATCCCTAAAGCTTTAACTTCTTTCCCTAACGTTTCAACTTGATGCTTGGCCATCTCTTGTTGATTAATCGCCGTAATAACAATGCTTGCACCCTGCTCTTTCAACTGTTGAAGACTCTCAATCAGAGCAACATCTTTTGTCCCTGGGCAAGGAGTAAGAATTAGCCCGCCACTCTCTTGTAATGGCAATTGCCAAGTTGGATGCTGACTCATTATGCCTCTCCTACGATACGAACAAGTTCAGCGGTACGCGTTGCATAGCCCATTTCATTATCATACCACGCATAGATTTTAACCATACGTTTACCAACTAACATGGTTGATTGCGCATCGACGATGGTTGAACGTTGATCACCTTTGTAATCAATAGAAACCAATGGACGCTCTTCATAGCCTAAAATGCCTTTTAGCTCATTTTCAGACGCTTCTTTCAGTAACGCATTCACCTCTTCTGCTGTGGTGTCACGCTGAACATCAAAAATAATATCGGTCAAAGAAGCATTTGCTAAAGGAACACGAACCGCATGGCCGTTAATACGACCGTTTAATTCAGGGAAGATCTCAACAATGGCTTTTGCTGAACCCGTTGTCGTAGGTATTAAACTCATACCACACGCTCTTGCTCGACGAAGATCTTTATGTGGCGCATCTAAAATAGTTTGAGTATTAGTTAAATCATGAATGGTGGTAAATGCCGCTTGCTCAATGCCTAATTTCTCTTGAATCACTTTCACTACAGGTGCAAGGCAGTTGGTCGTACACGAAGCCGCTGTCACAATTTGATGTTTTGTTGGATCAAAAATTGCATCATTAACACCAACAACAATATTAGCAACCGAGTCATGCTTTACAGGTGCAGACACAACAACACGTTTAACGCCTTGAGCTAAGTATTTATTCAGTAATTCAACATCACGATGAACACCCGTTGCTTCGATGACCACATCACAACCTGACCAATCAATAGCATCAATATCGCGCTCTTGGGTGGTTCTCATCACTTGACCTGCAACAATAATCTGATTCTCTGCAGCAGACACTTCATGATGCCAACGGCCTTGAATAGAATCAAACTCAAGAAGGTGAGCTAAAGTTGCAGCATCACCCGCCACATCATTAACCTGAACAAATTCTAACTCTGGCCAGTCAAAAGCTGCACGAAGAGCTAAACGACCGATACGACCAAAACCGTTAATACCAACTTTTATTGTCATGATGACTTCCTATAATAATTTTAAATAGAGTGTCGCTTAACTTTTTAAATTTTGACTCTACGTTGAACTAGGCACTAATGCAGCACAAAAACCATCGACTCACGACTTATCACTAGTTGCTTTCAGGTCGATTATTCATCTGTTCAAGGTTATCTATATCTTGCTGATACTCTTTTCTTAAACAGTTTGAATTCACCAAATCTTGGATCTGCTTTCTCATCCAACCCGGTAAATCCGCCGAGATACTATAGAAAACCCATTGACCTTGACGATTATCTACTACCACCCCACTAGAACGTAACATCGCTAAATGTCGAGAGACTTTAGGCTGGCTTAATTTTAAGGTTTCCGTTAACTCAGCCACACACAACTGCCCTTCACGCGCAATCATTAATAAGCAACGAACTCGAGTTTCATCCGAGAGTAATTTAAAAAATTGATGGGGTAACATCCCAACACCTCATATATGGATATGCGTATACATTAATTTAATAATTCGCTAATATCAATAAATTAATGAAAAAAAATGATGTTTTTTGTTAAGTCATTGATTAAATTATGATTATAGTTTTCAATTTTCATTCAATAACGAAATTTCAATAATCTGAAGATAATATAACAAATTGGAATAAAGTTATAGCCTGAACAGGCTAGTGTTAGGTACCTAACATCATTGACAATATTAGTTACCAACAAATGAGTAAAGTTCCTGATAAAAAATAGTCATCGATACCTGAGTGCTTCAAGTATAAAGGGTATATTAAGACATGATGAATCTATATCTAAAGTAATTGGAGTTGCTAGTAGGCGGCAAGTGAATGAGCCAGCCAACAACCTAGCAACTTCAAGTAAGACGAGTATAGAGGAATAGATAAGGAAGCAGTGTTAATTTATATACCTAAAGTAATTGGAGTTGCTAGTAGGCGGCAAGCGAGTGAGTGAGGCCCCATGAGTATAGAGGCTCTATATGATTGGGGTGAACGAGTGACGCCAACAACCTAGCAGCTTCAAGTATGAAGGGTATAGATAAAAAAACGGCCACATTACGCAGCCGTCTTTAGAATAGTGAGATTGAATGAGAAGATTAGAACTTCACTTGGTAAACTTTATTACCATTAATGATATAAGCACCCTGATCATTTAAGAAGTGTTTTACATTTTTATTCCATAGCTTATGAGCCTCTTGGCTTTCTAAATCTAAAACGAATAGCCCTTGTTGCGTCGAATAGCTAACTTTGTTTTGACCCATTTTTAGTAATGTTGCATTTTCAATACTTTCAACACCAGTACCATCTGGACGGTAAAAGTTAATGGTACGAGAACCTGCTACATTTTCTTGCCAAGCGATGGTGCCATTTTTATAAGCAACATTTTCAGACCCAAGAATCACTTCATTTGATGCAAGAATATTCCCTTTAATAAAACCAACGGCATTGTCAGTGACCAGCTCTGATACATTATTTGCAATGTCAAACTTAAAGATACTGTAGTCTGCAGAGTTATACTCACTCACTTTATAGAATGCAAACTGCTCATCGTTACCTAAACAGCTAACAGATTGACCGTCGTGATCACCAGTTACTTTAATTGGCGTCATCTCACCCATTGTATCGATTAAAAATAGATCCGAAACACCTTCAGTTGAATCTGTTGTACTTGTCGCAACAGCACAAACCCAATTGTTACTATGGCTTGTTGATTTATTGCTATTCCAAGTATAGCCTTCAGGAGCTGGAACTTGAGTTGGCATTAATGCGTTATTTTCTGTTTCAGTATTCCAAATATTTAAGTTCTGTTCTGATATTTCAATCAATAAGTTATCTTTAAATGTGAAGTTAGCTTTCTTTGATACATCGATATCTGAATGTAGATCGCTTTTGCCATTTGTGTAAAGTAATAAGCCCTCTTCACCATTAGAGAAATCTTGTGAATATACCGCTAATTGACCTTGTTCATTAATACGAGCATTATGCATATCCGCTTGGTAATTTTTTAAATGCGTCTCTATTACTGTATCACTCTGTTCAATCAGGTCTGTTATCGTATAATTGTAAGTTCTATCTAACTCATTGATAATACCTAAATCAGCAGATAATAAATGTTGGCCATTAATTTGAATAACGTTATGTCCCAGATCTAAAGTATGCACAAGTTCTGCATTAGCCGAATCTCTTGTCTCTGCAAATTTAGGTGTATAACTAAAGACCACACTCTCCTGGCTTTCAATCACCTTTTCAACTTCAGTACGTGTATCCACTGAATGAATAGTTATTGTGTGATCGGCTGCAATTTTATCTGTTAGATCGTACTCAATTTTGAACTTACCACGGCCAGTAAAGCCTTCAGGCTTAGGTAGACGTTCATTACCTAAATAGAATACTGTCGTTAGTTCATCATCTTCATTCTGTATTTCACCTTCAATAACTAAAGTATTGCCTGTGATAATCTCATTCTTGCGAGGATGTAAAATATTAATTTTAGGCGCATTAGTAATGTAGGTTGTCATCTCTTTACTTGCACTTTTCTCTACACCAAGCATTTCTACTTTAAAGGTATGTTCGCCAGTAGAGAAAGGACGGTGTTCAGAGTTAGTAAAATGACTGCCCCAAGTTCGACCATCAATTAATGTTTTTTCTTTCAATGTTGATTGTTGAGCTAAATATTCACCATCAATCGTATAAATAACATCAGTGACTTCAGAAAATCCACTCGCATCAGCTAGAATAGTCGTTAAATCACAGCCACAGAATTCGTCTAACAGACCAAGAGATACAATAGGGTTGTTATTAAAAATTTCGATCTCTTTATCTTTCTCAACATAAACACCAGGTGAAACTTCACCCATTACCGAGACAATATGCTTACCGGCTGAATAACCTTCAGTAGATAGTGTTAAGCTTTGTTCATCACAACTATTTGCTTCATCTAAACAAACGGTTTGATTATCCATTTCCCATTTAGCTAATGCGATAGGGCCTTCAACATTAAAATTGATCGTATCATTCAATGTGCCACTGTAAATTCCTGCTGGTGCATCAATTTGTACACTATCTGCTGCTTGTTTATCAAAATCAAATACCGTTGTGCCATTCTTAGATGCAAGTAAACGCTGAGTACCATTTGGCATATCCGCCATAATACGGTATTGACCAGAAACACGAGCAAAGCGCTTCTCCGAAATAACACCTTCTTTAACAGCACCAAAAACGGCAACATCACTCCATGTATTACTATTTTCATCTGCAATCTGAACGGTATAACGTTCTTCTTCATTTAAGGTTGATTGCCATTGAAACTTTAAATTTGTACCTTTAGAGATCAGCTTTACATCGCTTTGCTGTACTTCTACCGGTGGAGAGTTATCTGGATTACAACCTGCTAATAAGATAACTGATAAGAGAGATGCAATTTTCGTTTTCGTTAGTGTGTGTTTCATTTGTGTTACTCATTTGCTGACGTGAATAAAAAAGATACGGTGCTTTTTTTTTATACTACTTGTCATAAATGGGATCTAAAGTTTCACTATTGATGGGATGTAAAAATAATCACTATGGGATAGGCAATCAATATAGCTTATTAAACAATAGATTAGCGATAAGCAATGATACAAGCTAACGGTAAAAATTAAAAAATGGTATGAAAAAATAAAATCATTTAATTTAAAATTTATTCTAATTAATCTCATTTTCTCTTGAAAACTGACTAACGATAAAAATAAGAGGGAATATTGAACTTGCTGCGTGTTGACAAATGAGTCAACAGACGCAGCAAACACAAATGTACTTTAAACTTGGTGTAGAGAAAAAGAACATTGAGCAGACTGTTCAAGTTGATTAAAGGTGGTTAAAGAAAGTTGATTATTAAAACGCTTATCAAGGTGCAACCCCAAAGCATCAACTAAACCTTCTTTTGTTTCATATACAGTGTAGCTTTGTTGGTTATTATCTAAATTAGGGAAAATCACTTCCGCAGCATGAGATACCCCATCATCACTTTTTAAATTAACTTTTAATTTTATTGGTTTAGTCAAGTCAGAAAACGTCGAGAACTGAGTTAAGTCAAAATCTACACGTTGACTGCTTGCTCGACGGTTCAACCAAGTCGATTGTTTAGCGACATAGTTAGCGCTATTACTCTCACGGTAATTATCACTTGTCACTAAATTATTAATTCCAGCGAGATGCATTATCTCAACATTAGACTCTCTAAATATCGGGCTATTATGATAAGCATTCATGCCGTATGAGTTAGTCGCATCCCCACCGATAATCTGAAGTAGACCATCAATCTTATTACTCTCACCATTTGAGAATAGATAGTTTGGACGATAATGACCATCACCATAGTCATTACGGCCATAACGAAAACGACAACCATTCATCACTAAATTGCTCGAGCCTGAAACATTAATATGAGAGGATTCAGCAGAGCTATCTTTAATTTTATTACCTGGACGATAACTGGTAAACCCATTCGCGAGGATTTCTGCATCAATCACTGAAATGCCTTGTTTCCCTGCACTGTCTGACATTCCTCCCACGATGGAATTATTGAAGCATTGTTGAAAACGATAGTTTGCTCCATCATTCCATTCAACACGGCAGTCAACAAAACTGTTATTATCATGTCCCGAATTTTGAGAGATCCCAGTACCCCGGTTAGAGTTAATTTCACCATGGATCACTTGGCTGTTAATTAATCCACCAATGCCGATAGAGTTACAAGATGCATGACACCTCACTAATCGAGAGTTAACTAATGCATTGGCAGTCGCCCAACCTATCTTATGCGCCGCCATCGAGCAATCGATAAAGACCATGTCTGAAATTTGATCTTGATTTGAAATACCGTTGTAACTTTTGTGGCCATAAAAATTGAGCCTAGAGACTCGGCTACCACCAGCGAATGAGATCCCTCTTGAATAACTGCTATGGTAGGCAATCGTCCCACTCCCTTTCATTTTTTCTAGGGAATCAGGATAGTAAACTCTTTTACGGCTATTAGAGTAAAGGCTTACCCCATATGGTAACTCAACATCACCAACTAAATAGTAAGCGTTTGTGCGTGGAACAAAAACAGCTTGTGAACTTTTCACTGCAGCCGCAAAAGCATTCCTAAAGGCACTAGTATCATCGTTTCTTCCATCACCTTTAGCGCCAAAGTCCAATACATTGACACTTGCAATCTCAACCGGATCCTTATCTGGTGTAGGAGGTATAGGCTCTGGATCTGGCTTTGGATCTGGGTCTGGTTTTGGATCTGGCTTAGGTGGAATAGGGTCTGGCAAGTCGGTATCTTCGTTGGGGTCAGGGGTAAAACCATTTCCAGACGAACCACTACCACTGTTACAGCCTGCTAAAGCACTCGCAGCTACGCCAGCTGCAATTAACGTTGAGAACTTTCTTCTTGTATAAGCCATTATATATCCTTTTTAACGTATGACTGTGACGATTTAAGTAGCTTAAAGTCACAGTTCGTTACGGTGCATAATCTTTATTTATTCTTTTATGCGCCTTTTCTTTTTCTGAATCACGATTAATAATTAACGTTATGCTTCGCAAACAAGGGCAGAACAGTCAATTTGATTACCTAAACTATTCGTTAGATTTAAGGTAAATTCTGTTCCATATTCATTGACGTTATCAATATATGGATTCAAATTATCGACTAAGCCCTCTTTTGTTTCATATAGCGTATTGCTTCTTATATATACTGAGCTAGAGTAACCAGTGACAGCTAGGAAGATAAGCTCAGCCGCATGCGTTTCTCCATTATCATCGATAAGATTAAGCTTTACTTTGAGTGGTTGATTAACTTGGTCCGGTTCAATTACAGGTGCATCAATAACATCTACAAACATCGTTTGTGCTCTGCTCAAGTATTGTTGGTCTTTCGCAATATAAGTAGTCCCTCGACTCGTTTTATTCGCACCAAACGTCACGACATCATCTAAACCGGCAACATTAACAATCTGGATTTTTGAGTTTTTAAATAAACTCTCATCATCAAAAACATCACGAATAAAGCTATCTGTAGCATCACCACCAATAACCTGAAAAACATGAGTCACTTCCTCACCTTTATCATTAGCAAAAAGATAAGCAGGACGAATATTGTTATAACTGCTGTCACTTCCCGTACGGAAACGACTGCCATTCATGACCAATCGACTAGCACCAGAAACTGACACGTGCGCTGAACGATTCGTACCACTACTTATTCGCCCTGAACGATAAAGGGTGAAGCCCGTGGTTAATAGCTCGGCATCTTCAACAAGCAGACCTTGCTCTCCGGCGTTGTCTGACATACCGCCAACAATCGTATTATTACCACTGCCAACAAACTTATAGTTAGCTTTGGTATTTCTGACAACCTGACAATCGACAAAATTATTCGCATTATGACCTTTACGCAGATAGATACCATTGCCTTGGTTGTCATTTATTTCACCTTGCAGGAACTTACTATCCACAAGACCACCAACACCGGCATTGTTCATGGTTGCATGACAACGAACAAAACGTGAATTACATATTGAATAATCAGCTCCCCACCCCCAATGATGCTCGATCATTGAACAATCGATAAAGACCATTCCTGTCACTTCATGTTTGTCTGAGACCCCATCATAACTACGGTCAACACCATAAAAGTTAAGGTTAGAAACCAGACTACTACCCGAAAAAGAGATGCCTCGTGAATCACTTTGATTAAAAACAATTGCACTAGATCCCCTCATATCATCAACACTGTTAGGACGATAGATCCGCTTTCGGCTATCAGAAAAGAGCGTCACACCCTCTGGTAACTCAACATTACCGACTAGATAATATTCTGAGGTTCTGGGAACAAAGACAGCATGACCATTGCTATTCGCCGCGGCAAAAGCATGTCTAAATGCTTCTGTATCATCATGCTCACCATCTCCACGAGCACCATAATCTAAAACATTAACGCTATTTTCTTTTGCTGTTGATAACGACCCTGTCGCGGTTCGATTTGTATGATTAGCAAAAGCAGGAACAGATGTAGTAACGGCACCACCTGCAGCGAGTAATGTGCCAGTATGGGTTAAAAACTTTCTTCTGGTGTAACTCATAGAAACACTCCATTTTAAATGTGGAGGTGTTAAGGTTTATATGAATTCTTATATTCCCATTAAAAAATAGAACCTAAAACACCTGTTATTAAATACATACCAATTATGAAATATTATATTTCGATATTACCCACTAAAAAAAACAAAAACAATACCTATAATTTTATAAGTGTCATTCCATCTTTAGGGGTTTTCAATATTTAAAATTATAAAATTATTTTAGTTAACATTGTTATATTCATGTCAAGATCAAAGTCGAAACGTTTTACTACAATATTTAAACAGGATCTAAAAAACACAACAAACCATAAATTAATAGATAAAAATCAGTTAATTAAAAAATAAAAAACAAAATAGAATACAGAAATAAAAACAAATCAAATACACTAAAATAATTAGAAAAACAAAGTACAACTTAAAATAAAACAGGCAAAATCCGTATCCAACTTGTTTTTACCTGGCAAACAAAAACAAAAATAACAAGATCAAAAAACAGGAAAATAAATAACATCCAGCTCAAAAAACACGGGTGAAACCACATGAAAATTGAAAACAAAAACAAATCAAATACAATTTAATGAAAAAACCCAATCCTAATGAAAACATTTTAAATACAGAGCTGTGTTAAATTTGTTTTTATTACTCAGATTATGATTCACCCATAAAAATCCCCCTAATCCAACCAAAGAAAAACCAAAAATTCACAAAATCAGAATAAAGTACGCACTTATTTATGCTCGATTCAAGAAAATATAGAAATTTACCCTATAATTTGTTAACCCGTTTTTAATACACCATTTGAATTTCGAGCAATCTATAAAAATGTCTAAAAAAGTCACTGTTTATATAACAACGCTAAATCGATTAGATTTCTTCAAACGAGCCGTCAACTCTGTTTTAGCCCAAGATTACCCATCTATTGAGATTATTGTCGTAGATGACAAATCAGATAAAGATGTATCCCAAGCAATACAAGAATACATTGCTGATTATGACAATGTCCTCTATTTCTATAATGAAGAGCGTATGGGGGCTTGTTATTCACGCAATATTGCGATTAACCATTCGACGGGCACTTATATTACTGGATTAGATGATGATGATTACTTTGAATCTAATCGAATCTCTCATTTCGTTAATAAATACCAACAACTGGTTGATAATCACACTCAGTTTGCAGGTGTATTTTCTAACTTTAATGTTATTAGAGATGAGACACTTAAAGGCTTTGAACGTAAATCAAATGTTAGCTTTGAAGATATAAAAACTTGGAATCATGTTGGTAATCAATTATTTTCTGAAGTCAGTAAATTTAAGAAAATTAATGGTTTCGATCCTAACCTTCCGGCATGGCAAGATTTTGATGTCTGGTATCGAATGATCAAACAGTATGGTAATGCGATAAATGATGGCAGTTACTCGTATACCCAAGATATGTCTCACGATGCAGATAGAATTTCACTCAACTCGGTAAGAATTAATAAGGCTTTTGATATTTTCCAAGAGAAATTCAGTCTGAATAAACAAGAGACAGATATCATCCGACTCAGCCTCTTAAATTATTGTCGTCCAGACCAAAGCTTCCCTATTAGCTTGTTTATTAAAACGCTCTTCTCTTGCAGAAATGGTGCACAATTTTACTTAACTTGTAAAATATTCATGAAGTACGTATTAAAGATGAATAAGAAGTAAGATTTAATCTGAATTGAGATCATTAATCACGGATTAAGATCTCTCTTATCATTTACAGTGATATACCTAAAATAATTTGAGTTGCTAGTAGGCGGTAAGTGAATGAGCGTAGCCAACAACCTAGCAGCTGCAAGTATGAGGGGATAAATAGAGCGAACAGAGACTCCCTATTCGTGACTTCAAACAAAAAAGGTATAAACAACCTTATTCACATCGGTTAAAAAGCACCAAAGTTATGTTAAAACGAACTAAAATCATTATTTTAGCCTGCTTGCTTTGCTCCTCTTATTTGGGCTATAAAGCATTAAAAGTTTATAATTATTATCAAAATCAAGCACAATTGGCACTCTTTACCACTGAATTTGTGCAAGCGCTAGCACCTGAATTACAACCAGGGGAACATCAATTAATTTTTAAATCATCCTCTCCCTTTTCTCGACATAATAACTATATCGTTTTTCATTTTACGCCTGAGCAAGAAGAACTTTATAAGCAGAGAAAATTGGCAGTAAAAAGCGGTATAAATACTGAAATGGGTTTAGACTACGGTATTTTTTCCTCCCTTATGGTGGTATTAATCACTGGTGGAGGCATCATATTGACAACTATTTACTCATCCAAGTTCCAACACGCTATGTCGCTTATATCGATCTTTATTTGCCTTTATTCGATGAAGAAAAGGCAAACAAGATGAAATTAAACGATAATTATTGGGTAGAAGCGGTTCATTAATCTGCATCAATTAAGCGATAAAAATTAAGAAATAAGAAAAAAGGGGAGTCATTTTGACTCCCCTTTTTTTGCTTATTTAAGAGAGTCTCACATAATTACCATCACTCTTAATCAGGATGAGAGTCATCATCAGTATTTGATTACCCAATAGTGGAGAAGTTGAATTCATCTAACCATTTAGCCGCTTTAAGTATGAAAAGTACGAGTGAACATTTTTATTCTGGCTAAATTCAAACAAATGCATAATTACAATCGAATTTCATTAGTATAGCTACTACATATACATACCAAAAATAATTGGAGTTGTTATTAGTAGACGACAAGAAGAGAGGCCCCATGAGTACTATATTACTGGGGCGAACGAACGTAGCCAACAACCTAGCGACTTCAAGTATGAAGGGTATATACTCAAAATAATTGGAGTTGCTAGTAGGCGGCAAGTGAGTGAGGCCCCATGAGTATAGATGTACTATATGACTGGGGCGAATGAACGTAGCCAACAACCTAGCGACTTCAAATATGAAGGGTATAAATGAAATGGACTAAAAGTCATTAGCTAAGTGAATTCTATTTAGTAAGAAATCAGACAATTATAAAGCTGCCGTTAAGTACCTAAAAGTAAAAGCGTTCAATTTATACATGCGAGATCATCACGGTCATATTTGCATTTCGTTTTGATTTATTCTTTAGACTCAATCTCACTTTTCCACTATTTTCAACGAACTCTGCACCAAATAGCGTATCCATATTTGTTGTTTGGTATAACATCTGCTGTTTACGCATTTTAGGTATGTCCCCACTATTATCTAATAGGTAAAGATATTGAGCACTGTGAAATTCTCCTTTTGAATTCACAACATCAATCTGAACTTTAACAGGAAGTTGAGGCAGCTCTGTTTTTAAATCTAAATGATCAATGTTTCTTGAACTCGTCGCTTTCAGCTTCACACCTGAGCGGTCAATAAAGCGTAACCCTTCATCCTCTTTCTCTTCACCAAAGGTGACAAGGTTGTTCATACCAGCAAGATTCATAATTTGAATATTTGAGTTATTAAACAATTTTTTATTATGGATAACAGACTTCACCGCAGAGTTACTTGCATCCCCACCAATCACCTGTAAAAGACCTGTAATTTCTTTATAGCTCTCACTGGTAAAAGTATAATCTGGACGAGTGATACCACTACCATTATCGTTCGCTCCCATACGGAATCGACAACCATCCATAATTAACTTACTGTCGTCAGAGACACTAACATGAGCGGACTGAATAGAACCTTGGCTTCTTCTTCCTGGACGATAAATAGTAAACCCTGTTGCTAGCACTTCAGCACCAATCACTGAGATACCTTGAAGGCCAGCACTGTCTGACATACCACCAACAATGGTATTGGTGCCATTTTTATAAAACTTATAGTTTGCCCCTTCATTCCACTCAACGCGACAATCTACAAAATTATTTGCATTATGACCTTTACTTAATGAAATCCCGGTTCCTTTGTTTGCATTAATTTCAGCTTGTAGTACTTTGCAATCAACCATTCCTCCCATGCCTGTTGTATTCATCGTTGCATGGCAGCGGACAAATCTTGAATTGCCAATGAAGTATCCAGCGCCCCAACCGACTTTATGGCCAATCATCGAACAGTCAATAAAAACCATCCCTCTAACTTCCGTTTTACTTGAGACACCATTATAGCTGCGATTAACACCATAGAAATTTAGTTTAGAAACCGTACTTCCACCGGCAAATGAAATTCCACGCTTATAGTCACGATGATAAACAATGGCACTAGAGCCTCGAACATGATCAGTTTTATATGGCTGATAGATTCTCTCTCGACTATCAGAAAAGAGTGCAACCCCACGTGGTAATTCAACATCACCAACAAGGTAATACTCTGTCGTTCTGGGTACAAAGACGGCTTTTTTATTCTTTTTAGCAACCTCAAATGCAGCACGAAATGCGTCGGTGTCATCATTAAATCCATCACCTTTAGCACCATAATCGAGCACATTGATATAAAAAGAGGATTCAATATTATTTTTAGCCACAACATCAGCATCATCACTCATTGCTTTACTACACGCTGTTAAAGCAACAATTGAGGTTCCTGCTGTTAATAATTTTCTTCTTGAAATAGACATAATTTACCTTATAAAACTGCCCTAATAAATGTTATATACCCTTCTTACTTGAAGTTGCTAGGTATAAGAGCGAATTAATTTAGATATGCCTCAAAGCGATATACCCCTCATACTTGAAGCTGTTAGGTTGTTGGCGTCGCTCGTTCACCCCAATCATATAGAGCCTCTATACTCATGGGGCCTCACTCGCTTGCCGCCTACTAGCAACGCCAATTATTTTAGGTAAATAGGTAATATCCCACATTCATTGAAATGATTAGGTTAGATCGGTGAAAATAAACATGATCTTGTCTCTACTATATAGATATCTATATATTGTGACTTTCATGTCATATTTATCACGCGTACCACTTCAATGATTTTAGGTATAGAAAAGTTTAAGCTTTGAGGCAAAAATTTTGATTAATAAAAAGCCCCTGAATAAAGGGGCTATTTTTAACGATTAGGACATTATTCGATGAACTAATTTATAAGAGACAAACTTAATGCTTGTTCTCCCACTTAATAGATATTTAAATGCATTTTTTACAAAAATACTGCTGGTATAGTATCTAGGATATTGAGCTAACAGATGAAAGACAATATTATCATTAAGTACCGACATCTCTTTTAGCTTATTGATCCAAGCTAGAGATTTTTCCCCACCTGAACCTCGAGACAATGACTTTCTGTCCGATCGGTCAAAATAGATAGTTCCATTGCCTTTTTTAACGGAGAACCCTTTCTTTAACACTGAGAAATAGACAAAGTCCCAATCTTGATGTTTTGGTAAAGACTCATCAAAAAAGAAATCATTCGACCGTTTAAAATAGAGACTCGATGTCTGACAGATATGAGGATACTTGTAAAAAATATAATCAAAATAGTCTTCAAGTTTAATTTCATCAGGGTATGAACTGGAATAAGCTTGAGAGTCAATACCAGAATAATAAAGTACACCAGGTTCACTCTGCTCATGATCGAGAATAAAATCTTTTTCGACAAAGTAATCATCGCTATCCATTAAATAAATAAGATCGCCATGAGATGCTTTAATCCCAATGTTTCTTGATACAGCAGCACCAGAGTTTATTCCCATCTCTATATAGATGTCATGCTCTCTCAAAGAGCTCTTATCAAAGATCTCTTTTGAACAATCATTAACAACAATAATTTCAACACTATCACTGCCATTGCTGGATGTTATACTCTCGATTGCTCGATATAACAGATTGGCATCTTTATAAAACGGAATAACTACTGATGCAATTATTTTTTTCATTATAAATAACTCTAAAATTAGGTTTAGTAAACCAAAGTGACTAGCTTCATGCGTTAAAACACTCATTAGTCATGTGATTATGTTAAGAGCACTATTATTATTATTAAACTCTTATTTATAAATCAGGATAAAGGATGATATATACCCCCTCCCTTCTGTTAGTACACATATTTAGTACATTACAAATACTTAGAACTATATCAAACACATAAAACTGATCAGATGAAAAACTTCAACTGACAACGCCACTAATGTAGATACAAAATTATTGAAATCTAAGTTAACAAATACTGAATATATAATATAGCCACTAAAAATTATTATACAAATCTAGTAAAAAAGAATTTTTATGCTTCTGTTAAATAAATTAGAAAACCATATTCAATAAAAACTAAATCGTATAATAATAACTTTTATACCTAAATAATTGGAGTTGTTAGTAGCTGGCAAGTGATTGAGACCCCATAAATATGATTGGGGTGAACGAACATAGCCAACAACCTAACAAACTCAAATATAAAAGGTATATCGATAACGTATCATCACATCTACCGTTATCATTATCGTTACTGAATATTCATTTCATTTACCAAAGCTTCTGCACCATAAATTGATAGATGGTTATCATCAAAATACAGTGGGATACCATCTTTCATCGCAAAACATTTATCAGCTTGACAGAAGATATCTTGTGGTTTAATAAAATGAACATTTTCTGGATATGTCGCATTATCAAAATGATCTACCATAAAACGATTTCTCTCTTCGTACCAAGCTTTACTTGTCCCATCAAGTTCTTGAATACTATCACCACTGTCTCGATAACCGATATGAAGCGTATGGTGAATATCTTCTGGTAGCTCTGGAATTGGATAGAAAAGATAAACATTCTCTTTTGAATTCGCTAACACTAAAATTAATGAATCCAATGCCTCTACCATAACTTGAGTTTTATTCGTTAAATTTTGATCTGCAATCGCAGGATAATCACTTAATTGATCACCAAAAAGATCAAGCGTATATCGATGATTAAGTAGAACATTCTTAATATTTGTATCTTTTAGAATATACTCAACTGATTCGTTATACCATTTAGAACACTGACTAAAACCATTGTTCTGATTATAAGATGGAACACATCCAGAAAAGCTAAAGTGCTTAATACCTTCGCCTTTTTTATCAAGTTCCTTTGCTAATGCATAAACGAGTTCTACCGTATGACTATCACCTAGCGTTGCCCATGTCACATTATCATTGAAATATTCACAAGACGTACTTGGATCTTTGTATTTGCTAATATGACAACTATCTCTATATGGGCTAGCTTCAGCCATGTTGACTAGTTTGTTATATTGCTCTGAAAATCGATTAGGAATTCCATGTTGAGTCGTAATATAAAAAGAGAGTACAAGCACAACAGCTGAATAAATAAATGGCTTAACCTTATAACAATCCCTAACTCGAGAATAAGAATTGAACTTTAATCTCTCAATAAAATGATAATTAAGGAAACCAAGCAGCACTGAAAGCACAAGCCCAGTCAATATCCAATAAGGAAAATCAAAATAGTAACCTAGAACGACAATTGGCCAGTGCCATAAATAGATAGAGTACGACCATTTACCAATATATTGAAATAAAGGGTTATTGGTTAATACACTATCTTGACGATTAGCGATTAAAATTAAGTAAGTACCAAATACTGGAATAAATGCCAAATAACCAGGCCAAGCAATATCATCAGAGATAAAAATATATGACGCAATGATTGCTAAAAACCCAATAAATTCAATGCTCTTTTTCTTATTAACACCTAAGTTATTAAGTGGGTATAAAAATGCTAATCCACCAAACATCATTTCCCAAGCTCTAGTCGGCAATAGAAAATAAGCTGGATTAGGCCATTTAAGTGTAATATAAGCACATGCTAAGAAACCTAAAACGGTACTTAACAGTAATAATTTTTTTACCGTAGATAATGATAAAACTCGACTTAAACAGACAAGCACAACAGGGTAAATAATGTAAAACTGCCACTCAGCAGAAAGAGACCACGTATGTAATAACCATTTTGTATGTGAAGATGCATCAAAATAGCCTGATTCTTGCCAGTAGGTAATATTTGAAAGAAATAATACCGAACTCGCCACGTGTTTACCTAATTGCTTATACTCCAAAGCAGGAAGAATAAACCATCCTAGCGCTAAAACAGCTAAGCAGACAACCACCAATGATGGAATAATTCGATTGGCTCTAGCAACATAAAATTTAAAAATTGAAAATGTGTTAGATTCTAGGCTTTTGAATATTATTCCGGTCATAAGAAAGCCAGAAATTACAAAAAAAACATCGACGCCAGCAAAGCCACCTGGTATCAAATTGGCATTAAAATGGAAGATGACAACTGCAATAACCGCAATAGCTCTCAATCCATTAATATCATACCTAAACGTTAAATTACTCATTTATTACCTAATTATGTCCTGCTCTAATACGATTAATTTCGTATTATAAGTTCATATTAATTAATGGGTTATACTTTTATATCATTCACAATAAAGAGCAGTTAAGTACAAAATACTTAACTGCAACTTCATTAATTTAAATTCTATAATTTAAAGATTAAAAAATAATTTTTAGCAAGTCATTATATCGATTGACAGCATACTCTTTGATTTCATGAAAATTTTCATCCTTGAAATCTTTAATATTAGAAAATTGCTCTACTTTAACATTTGCATCTTTAAACAAGCCTTCAATCTTATTGTTATTAACACCATCAGAAACTGGAATGATTTTGCTGCCGCGTAATGTCGAAACCAGTAAGACATGAAGACGATTTGAGATAACATTAAACTGATTCTCTGTAAAATAAGCTAATGTTTCTTTTAGGCTAGTGCTTTTATCAACATGTTGACAGTTATAGCCTAATTGTGAAAAGTGTTCGCTACACTCTTTCATAAAAGGAGCATCACGTTCTACTTGTGAATAGAAAACAACGTTACGCTCTTTTTTATCAGCAAGGAAACCGGTCACTTGTTCTAAGATTTCAGCTTTTAATTTTTCAGACTGATCAACTCGAAATGAGAACAATAAATCTTGTGTCTCTTTGCTGCTTTGAATATCATCATAATAGTAAGCAAGATCTGGCTTCACTTCAGTAACAGAAATGTTATTATCGATACAATAATCGTAAGTCTTTTTATCTCTCACATAATTAAACTTACTAAGTTTAGATCGTAACTTGATGAAAAATCTGTTTTTCTTTCCTAGTGATTCGTAAGAAACACCTAAGCAGATAAAATTCACACCAATCAAAAGTAAAAATAGGTAACTTAAAGTAAGGATGATTTTGTTGAAAAATTTAGCATTAGACAACTCACCAATATAGCCACCTGGGCTAAAGAAAAAGTTACATTTTTTCCCACTCATTCTGGCTTTTAAAATTTGAATACACAGTGAAAGATAGCCATTAACATCAGTATAGTTAGAGTCAGAAAATTCGTTTTTGAACGTTTGAGGACAGCGACTAAAATCAGCATAACAATCAGAATTATTTGAAACCAGATCAAGTAAATTCTTATTGATTAATGTATCTCCAACATTTTCAAATTGAGTGCCAAATGAAAAATATGAATTAGTGTTCATTTTTATTACCTTTATTATTATTTTTTAGTAAGCCAAATATTGTTGGATCAACACCCACTTTCTTAATTAGCAAGGTTACTGCTAAAATATTCCAGAGAAATTTTGAAATTGCATAACCGATAATCAAAGAATAGATTCCGAAATAATCCATTGTTAGATATATCGCAATGACTGACAATATAAGAGATATAGATTGTATAACTACATGATGCCACTGTAATCCACACAATTGCAGTAAAGAACCCGTACTACCACAAAGTGAGTTAAAAAGAACAATGCCCATAAGTAACTGTAAAAACAGTGCGTATTGTTTAAAATCTGCGTTATATAGTCCAAGTAGGAAACTTGATAAGAAAAACACGATCAATACACAAACGATTGTTGGTACTATTTGTAATATCATTTGTTTATTACAAATAGATTGCAGTAAGTCCACTCTATTTTTTCTAACTGCATCAGCAATTTTAGTTGAGTAAACTAATGAAACAACCATTAAAAACATACCTATCAATTCGACTGTTTTAAATGATGAAAATGCAGCCGAAACATCTAGGTTGGAAAACTCTTTATGTGCAATAATGGTATAAAGATAAAAATCAGCACCAGAGATAAGTGCAATTAATGCTAATGCAAAACTCGTCTTAACATCTGATTTCTCTGGTCTATTTCTTATAACATCTGTAAATTTAGCGTTTAATTTCACCTTAACTAGCTGTAATATGATCAATAGAAACATCAACAAGCCAGCCGTAAAGATGACATATTCAATACTTACATGAAACATTGAGAAAATCAGAATCGCAACAATCACTAAAAATCGCCAAACGATATCTTTAGAAATTAAGGCGTAATTAAGTTTGTTTTGAACTCGTAAAAACCCTAATGTTCCATGTGATAAAGAAAGAGACAGTGTAAGTAATAATGTTCCTGCAAAAATATAACCAGTATAATCAAGAATATAATAAAAATAAGTGACTGATACAACGGTACAAACAACAATGGATGCTAACAGTATACTTAAACTATTTAAAATTCGATTACTACTAATATCTTCTAAAGAAAATGTTTTTATAATAAAATTTTGTTGTCCTGCTCCAAAAAAAGAAGAGAGCAGCATTGAAGCACTAAAAATAGAGACGAACAATGAATAGTCATTTACTGAAAAAGTGTTTGATAAAGATATAAATAGTAAATAGTTTAGTGCACCGGCTGCTACTTTAATAAACAGCGCGATAATTGATGACTTCATTAAAATTAGCCTAATTTAAAATAAATATGAGCAATATTTAGAAAAACAATCACCCTCAACAATAATGGAGAGGGTGATATCTTAAACAACGAATATAATTATATCCAACTTCTTAAATTTTACATCGGCAACTTGCAATTATTATTATAATTTTGTAGCCAACATGAAAAAACAATAAGTTAAAGAGCGTTGCTATGTTGTGCTCTATTTCTTTTTACCGCTCTTACGACAGTATTAATACTCACATTTAATGCTCTAGCCGTTCCACGAATCCCTTCATTATGTCGAGTAAGATCTTCTATTTTCTCTTTCTTTCCAGGCTTACAGGCTTCATAAGAGTAGTCTGATTGGAATGTTTTATTACATGAAGTACAACGGTAACGTTGATGGCCATTTGCACCTTTACCATGTTTTTTTAATGTGTCACTTTTTTGACAAAAGCGACAATTGACATTTGAAGTCATTATTTAAATTGCCTTTTTATTATAATTATTAGATATTCATAGCTTATCAATTTTCTAGTTGGTATGAATGAACGCTATGTTTATAGATAAACGGTTAGATAAAGGGTAGAGTTTCTACCCCCTCTTAATATAAATTGAGTTATTTTATTAAAACTAAAAAAGAGAATAAATTAAGATCAGAATCATTGAACAAACTTCCTAATATAAGATAAAGAGATAAACTGTTTAATTTGTATTTTAGCAATGGATACTTTAGTAAAGAAAAAATTAGCCAACGTCGCTGATATAATTTCTGTAATTAAAACAGAATAAGCAGCTCCGATAATTCCATAACTTTTCACTAATACCAATGCTAGACATACATTAATCAAAGCCATGACAAACATTTTTACCATCATAAACTTGTAACCAGCATAGTTAATAATAATTCTATAACCGACTGTTCCCCACACAGAAAATAGTGTCGAAATAGACAGTATCATCAGGATATCAATGGCGCCCATAAATTCAGAACCAAAGGTATAAAACATTATTTGCTCTTGAAAAAAATAGGTAAAAGCTAATATTGGTAATGATACTAATGTTGTCATTAGGTATATAAATGAGAACCCTTTTTGTTTCTCTTTTTTATCAACTAAAACTTTCGTTAAACAGACTGTGATAATTGTGCCCGGTAAAAAGAACCATCCAGAACTAATCGTACTTGCAGCTCCATATAAGCCAACTTCAGTTAAATTACTATAATTCGCCAAAATAACTTGGTTTATTTTAATATAAATAGCAATTGAAAACCCAGATAAAGCAAGCGGAATGCCGGCATTAAGTGCAAATTTACTGTACTTCTTTTTTGCTTTGGTTGGAATTACATCTTTACACTCTTTTTTAAATCGATATTTTTTTATAAAGTATGGTATCGATGTATTAATAATATATGGAATAACAAAGAAGTAGAACTTTGCTGATAAAAATATTAATAATAATCGAACAGCATGAGATAATAACAGACCTAATTGTGATGCCCATACATTTATTTTTGAATTAAGTGTCGCATCAAAAAAAGGCTTGTAAGAATCTAACCCTGTAAAGTAAAAGCTGATTAAAATACCAATTAAAACAAGTAACTCTTCAGTTTCTAGTTGATTTGAATATTCATAGCCAATAACAATAACGGAGATAGCAACAAATATTAATCCTCGTAACCACTGACTAGAGAGCAAGAGCCTAATACCTTGCAATCGGCTCTTTGCTGCTTTATCAAAAATTAAAGAAACACTCCCCAATTGCGCCAGGGGTAAAATCATACTCGCAAGCGCAATGGCGTAATTAATACTTCCCATTTTACTTGGCCCTAAATAACGGGCCGTGTAAATAGTGATTAATAGAGTACCAATAATTGTTAATATTTTTTCGCTAAAAAGCCAGACTGCATTCGTTAGGAATTTATTTCCCTTTAAACTCATGAATCTGAGCCAAACAGGTCTCGGGTGTAAACTTTGTCTAATACGTCTTCCAGCTCTTCAACCATTCGGTTAGAAACAATGACGTCTGATTTTTGCTTAAATTCATTGAGATCTTCAATCACCTCAGAGTTAAAGAATTGACTCTCTTTCAATACAGGTTCATAAATAACAACTTCAATGCCTTTTGCTTTAAGACGTTTCATAATTCCTTGAATTGATGAAGCTCTAAAGTTATCAGAACCCGCTTTCATAATTAGTCGATAAACACCAACAACTTTTGGTTTTTTCTTAAGGATTGCATTAGCAATGAAATCTTTACGTGTACCATTTGAATCAACAATTGCTTTAATCAGACTATTTGGTACATCTTTATAGTTTGCTAATAGTTGTTTTGTATCTTTTGGTAAGCAATATCCACCATAACCAAAAGAAGGATTATTATAATGTGATCCAATACGTGGATCTAAAGAGACAGCATTGATAATCTGTTTAGCGTTTAAACCAAAACTTGCCGCATATGAGTCTAATTCATTAAAATAGGCGACTCGAAGAGCTAAGTATGTATTCGAGAATAATTTTACCGCTTCTGCTTCAGTTGGTTCAGTATATAAAATATCGATATTTTCTTTTTCTGCACCTTCAACAAGTAAATTAGCAAATATCTCTGCACGTTCACTCTGCTCGCCAACAATAATACGTGATGGATGTAGGTTATCGTATAACGCTTTGCCTTCTCGTAAAAATTCAGGAGAAAAGATGACATTTTCAGTCCCTAGTTCACGTTTTACTTTTTCGGTATAACCCACAGGAACCGTTGATTTGATAACCATCGTTGCTTTTGGATTAATCTCCATCACTTCTTTAATCACACTTTCAACTGAAGAGGTATTAAAGTAATTAGTTTCTGAATCATAATCCGTTGGTGTTGCAATAATAATAAAATCTGCATTTTTGTATGCTTGATGCTTATCAAGTGTGGCAACAAAGTTTAATTCTTTATTTTGTAAAAAGTGAGTAATTTCTGCATCAACAATAGGTGATTCTTTTTTATTTAATAAATCAATTTTTTCTTTAACTAAATCAACAGCAACAACTTCATTATTTTGAGCAAGAAGCATTGCATTTGATAAACCTACATAACCTGTACCTACAACGGCAATTTTAATCATTTTATTTGTACCTTTATTTTATAATTTTTATTTGTCAGTCTTAAATACAAGGCTGCTATCTAATTTTGGTTTTGGTGCGTTAGCTTGATATAAATTTTCATTATCATAATCAAGTGCCCAATGTTTTCCCCATTTAACATCTTCGTTAATTGGAAGAAAATCATCATGGCCGCTACCATGGGTTTGCGTTAGTTCACCGAAGTATATTTTGTCATTAACGCTATAAAGGTCGACACGGATATAATCAAAACCTTTCGCTAATTCTTTTGTTACCTTAATCATTTCTTCTAAGTTTTCTGGTGGATAACACTCCTCCACTTCAGCAATTTTTCCTAGACGAAATGGTAATCGTTGCCAATCAAGCGTAAAAAGGCTACGTCGATGGTCTTCATATCTACCGGTATCTACTTGAATATATATTTTTTCTTTAAAGCAATGAAACTTATAATCATTTGGTGTTGACTGTTCGGATTCAATATATTCTTCAGCTAAAATCATTTTATCAATATAAGCATAAAAAGGTTCATGCATCGGTGCACTTTGACACTCATCAATTGCACGGTTTAGTTTTGCAATAATTCGTTCTTTATCAGCGCTCTTCTTATCTGTAACAATTTCAAGATGATTAGGACCACTTCCATGATTGGTTTTTAAAACAAATTTTTCTGGAAGTTGCTCCCAATCTTCAATCGTTAACTTTTTATAAGTACCATAGAACTTAGTTAAGTACTTATCACCGACTCTTTCAGCGACAATATCTCTGACCTTAACCTTATCCGCAATTGTTGCCATTGTTTGACAATTACCAAAATACTTTCTATAGAATATTTTATCATTAAAAGTTACAGGATTTTTTAAATTCAATTCATAACCATGTTCATTTTCAAATCGACTTTTATATGTTAACTCGTACTTTATCTTTTTAAGTTGGTCAAATGAACTCACTGGTATCATTTTTTTTATTAGAGACTTCATGATATTTCCGCTAAATTTTATTTTATGTAAATAATTTAAATGGTGTTGAAAAAATAACTACTTGTACAATGCAGATATTGGCTTATCGATCACTTTCAACATACTTGAATAACCTATTCGTTTAACATGAAGAAAAGCGGGTATTAATAAACACTCTTTCTTCAGTTTTAAAGGTTTTTTAAATGTTAATATTTCATATCTGTCTGCATTAACATATTCCCATCCACTGTTCCTATTAAATAAAAATGGTTCAATGGACAGTGATTTGCCGAAAAACTCAAAACCTCTAAAATACAGGACATCAGGCATCTTATTTTGCAATACATTCTGTATTTTTTCGACAGATTTCAATGTAAACACATAATGAGCATCAACTTTTATTAAATAATCACCCTTACCAAGCGAGAAAGCATAATTATAAAACTCAGCTAAAGATTTAGTATTTGGCTGTTTCATTCTCTCTTCATAACCAGAACCAGCAAGAGCAATATTATAATTATAAGAGTAAATATTTATCTCAACACAACCTTTTAACTCTTCTTTTAAACGCTTAGCAATATCAATAGTTGAGTCAGTACTATTATTATCAATAATAACAATCTCATCAACGAAAGAGGCAATAGAATAAATGCTTAACTCTAAGCTCTTCTCTCCATTTTTAACCCGATAAATTGCGGAAATAGAAGGCCCTTTCTTTTTATTTTCTTTTACATCTACATATCTTGTAGAAATATCATCATCTTGTTGATCCCTATCTAATTGATAATTACTAGAAGATAGCGCAGCTGCCATAATCTGATTTTTATAAATAGGAGACTTAGCGACTATTTTGTCTAAAGCTCTTTCAACGGTATATCTTAAATTTTTCATTATTATGCTTACTTAAGTATATATAAATTATTTTTTAGCCAAAAATGGAGCAATAAACAATGGCCAAATAATAATAGAATTAGAGAAACCAGAAACAGACAGCGAGGATATAAATATTATAGCATAAATATTAAATCCTATTTTAAAATTAAATATTCTAACCATCCAATATAACCAAGAAGAAAGTATTAAACCTGCTCCAACAAACCCAAAGTCATAAATCAATCTCATTAAGAATGAATGTAAAACTACCGAATTACAATACGCTGGTGATGCTGAAATATTATTTGCAAAATAACTCATGCTTAAACATGTTTTAAATGGCAAATCTGAAGCTAAACCATGACCAAAAAGAACTTGTTGTACTGAAGCAATATTCAAAGAGTAAATAAAGTGATCCATAAATTGTGCACGGTCACTTGGATTCCCGGTATCACGGATGAAGAAAACTAGTCCTAGTGCAGCAACCATTCCAACAGCCATTAAAATCACTAATACTTTATTTCGCTTATCACTCTTCATAAAGAATGTATAAGCTGCTTCTAATGCACCAGATTTAGAAAGTGATACAAAAGAGATAATGTAAACTAATTTATTAATTTTATCTTTAACGAGCCAAGCAAAAATTGAGGCAAATATTAAAAGTGACGGCACTTCAAAGTTATTTTCAGAAAACAATCGAGGACGAATATCACCTAAGACAACTATTTTAAAAAGATAAACAACAACAAAAAGAACAATTAGAAACTTATAAAAACCTTGATATTCAGAAATATCCAAACTTCTAAAATCCACATCTTTAAATGCCAAGTAAATAATATATAAAGATGCTGTATAGTACACAAATCTAAATGATCGTAAAAACTCAAAACTGATTTTAAAATGTGGTGTTGCTGTAAAATAAAAGGTGTAAACAGAGTAAAAGATATAAAATAGTACGATTAAGCCTGTAACAAAAACCCCTGAGTCAAATTTAAAATTCTTAAGCCTTGGTAGAGATAATATTACTGCCAGCAAAATATAACCATCAAATGCTGCAGAGCTAATTGTTGGACTGTTCATTAAAGAGTAGATAATAATACATGCAATTATCAAAAAATAATGAAAGAAGACGCTCTTATTTTTAATCATTTTATTTCCAATTTATATCTTAATTTTATAACTGCACCACATAAATAGACTTAGTGGTGCAATTTTTTCTTATAGCTTTATATAATCATACGCATACTGGAAAACAAACTTAGGATATTCAATAAAGTATCGTTTCATCAGTTTAGGTTCATCATAAATTCGATAAGCAAATCGCAAGTTTAACTTATTAATCATAGATGGATAATATTCATGCCCTTTATTCGCAGTTTGATGAATAAATCCGCCACAAGTATAACCTTGACCTTGCCAGCCTAAATCTTTCAGCTTAATTAAAAAATGTTCTTGTTTAGGTGTTGCCATTCCAGCAATAACATAATCGATATCATTATCGATTATTTGATTTGCAATGTTAATTTCTTCTTTATTATCGAAGTAACCATCACGCATAATCACCAAATTTAAATTTGGATAAGTCTCTTTTAAATAAGCTTTGAATTTAGCATTACTTTCGACATCACTACCAATTACCGCAACTCTTTTGTTTTCATTTTCAGCTTTAGAAAAGACAATCGGTGCTAATGAAGTATTATCAAAACTAACACGGTCTAATTGCTTAACACCCGCCCATTTTAGAAAGTGACACAACCATTGTCCATCAATAAAGATATTATCTGCATTTTGATAAATCTCTTTTTTATTACGAACAACTAAATAACTATAAGGGTTTAGGCAAATATTCATTGCCCCTTTTGCGAGGGGGTCATCTGACCCAACCTCTTTAATACGTTTAAGCAAACTCACTATTATGCACCGTACTTTTCATTCTGATATTTAAATGTATGCTGAACAGATTTCTTATCAATTTGATTAACGATAACCCCTTCAATATTAACATCTTGATTCATCATTTTAGCGATTGTACTTTTAATTAAACTCGTTTTTGTCGAGTTCGATTTAACGACTAACAACATTGAACCTACAATTTTACCGACAATAAATGCATCACTAACCGGTATCATTGGCGAAGTATCTATAATAATGCGATCAAACATACCTTTTAGTTCTTCAAGTAGATTAGCAAACTCATCCGAAGCTAAAAGCTCTTGAGGGTTTGGAGCAATCATCCCTGCAGGCATGACTACAACACCTGAATGTGCATCTTTATGCAAACAATCTTCTAAATCTGTTTCTGTAAATAGGTAGTTAACTAAACCTGGCTCAGATTTTGTTAAACCAAAACGATCACCAACTGTAGGTTTACGTAAATCACAATCAATAATCAGTGTTCTTTCCATTTTCGCAAAGTTTTGCGCTAAATTGATTGCGACTGTAGACTTACCTTCACCTGGAATTGCTGAAGATACTGCAATTAACTTTTGTTTACGCTGCTTTAATGAGAAAAGTAACGATGTTCTAATCGACTTAAATGTCTCATTAAATACCACTAATTTTTCTTTATCAAAACTCGACTTTTCAAAATCTTTTGACTTACACTCACCTTTAGAAACTTTAAAGATTTCACCAATTGGCATTAATCCAAACTTATTTTCAAAATCGCCTGTTGATTTAATGGTATTCGTCAGCATATCTTTCAGTAAAACAATTGTTGTTGAAAGAATTAACGTTAATAAACCGGCAATTAAAATAATTAAAGGCTTATTCGGTTTAACAGGGTACTGAGGTACCATTGCTTGGTCTGTTACCATTGCATTTGCAGCATCATAATTATTTGTTGCAACTGTCTCTTTCTTTCTATTAAGAAATAGATTGTAAAGACGCTTATCTGTTTCAACTTGATTCTTTAAAGATTCATAATCATTACGCTTATCAACTAACCCTTGAAAGTTCGTTTGTTGATTTCTTAATTCACGTTCAATTAACTGCTCTTGGTTTCGGGCTGTCTGTAATTGCTTATTAATACCTGCACTTAATTTAACAATTGTTGCACGTTCTTGTTGTTCAATAGAATCTAATTCAGCTTCCGCCGCAATCATCTCATCATGCTTTGGTCCATAACGTTTCTTTAATTCGGCAACTCGACGTTCAGCATTAATCTTTGCATTATTTAGTGAACGAATCTGATCGTTATTAGAAATTGAAGTTAATGCACTTAAATCAATGTCATTATTTCGTGTCATTGAGTTTAACTCATTCGCAATCGCTTCAGCTTCAATTCGAGCACTTGTTGCATCTGATAAACGAGAGGTTAAATCATTAAGTTGGTTATTTGCTAAAGATTCAATACCGTTATCTTCTGTTAAGTTCTCTTTCTTTAAAAAGAAGCTTAACTCAGCTTGTGAACGCTTAAGTTGTGTTCTTAACTCAGTAATTTTACTCTCTAACCAATTTGATGCTTCTTTTGTTGCGATTAAACGTGTGTTTAAATGATTCTTTATATATGCTTGACCAATTGAGTTTGCAACATCTGCAGCCAACGTTGGATCTGAAGATTGGAATGTAATCTGCACCAACTGAGTTTGTGCAACAGGCTCAATCGCTAAATGCTTTTTAAACTCAGAAAGTACTTCTTGGCGTACCGCATAAGTTTGATCTTCATTATTAACAACTGGTTGATCATTTGATACATAATCACTAATAATAGGTAGTGAAAACAATTGCTCTTTAAGCTTTGTTGTCACAGATGGCCCATTGAGTCTTTTATTAAACTCAGGGTTATTCTCAAGACCGTATTGATCGATAACAATACTCGCAACGGCATTAGAACTCATAATATTATATTGAGTTAAATAATATTCTTGCTTTGTTGTATCTAAAGAAACAATCTCTTGAATTGAAACCGCTTTATTTTCTTCTGACTTTAATATCAACGTAGATGTTGCTGAATATTGAGGTGTGATTGTTGTTAAAACACCCGCTGTACCAGCAGTTACTAAAGCAGTTGCAAACAGAATTTTACCAAAGTTATTTTTAGCAACGTTCCAATAACGACCAATATCAAATGATTCCATTGCGTTATCATTTTTTAATGTAATTTTATTTAATGTATCCATTTTATTTCCCAAATTTAGAAGAAGCTTTCACTAACAACAATGACATCACCTGGTTCAACTTGTTGACCAAGAACCGCTTTACTCTTCTTCGCACCTGCATCATCAGATTTTATTGTAATCTTGTTCATTGATGCTCTTTCAGTAAAGCCACCGGCTAACGCAACAGCTTTATCAACAGTAAGGCCAGGTTGGTATGGATAACCACCAGGGCGTTGTACTTCACCGTTTACATAAATATTTCTAAAAGAAACGATGTTCACTCGTACTTTTGGGCTAATTAAGTAATCCCCCTTTAATCCTTTATAAATCAAAGCCTGAAGTTGCGCTGGTGTTTTTCCTAAAACATTTATTTGGCCAAGGTATGGATAATTAAATGTTCCATTATTTGAGATATATAAGCTGTTAATGGATAAATCAACTTCACCATAAACAGAGATTTGAACTGTATCGCCCGCACCTAATTTATAATTACTATCTGCTACATCAGCAAAAGTTGATTGGCTTATTATTAACAAAAAAGCCGATAAAAGATAAGAAACTACTCTTTTCATTTTCTCTCTATTCTCATAGTTATGATATGGATATTATTTATTTAGTTTTTTGCGATACATACAAACCAATAAAGAAGTTAATTAGAAAATTAAATTCTAGTTAATAAATATTTCAGTATTATCGCATTAAATATTTGTACTTTTGATAGCTTTAATGGCTCAAACAGTCGATTAAATTAAAACAACACACTCACCTAACATGATGATTATATTGACATTACACATTCAATCACTGTGGAAAAACACTTATAACATATTAAAATAAAAACCTCTTTTTTACTTTTACTCTTTTCATTTAAATTCCTAGTCATGTATAGATAGCAAAATTATCTTATTTTTATTATATTTTTTCTTCTTATTATTCTGATTTTTATTCTTATTCTTAAATTGCTACTCTATCGCCAACTATATTTCAAATTCAAACATATGCTTATAAAGCATTAATTTAGTGTAATTTCAAAAAGAGGTATAAATCTAAATTCATCCTTTATTTAAAAGACAAAAATAGACAACTTGATTAATATCTCAAGCTGTATCTCTTGACAAGTCCAATTTGTGGTTAATAAAAGATAGCCAGTAAATAATTAAATACAACCTTTAGTTCAAAATAATCTTAAAATAAACTCAATGTCATTAAATTTATTTACTCACTTTAAGTTGTATTTAACTTGTTTCTTAACAACCTGTAAATAGTATATCCAAAAAGTGTATTTCTGCATGAAAAATTCTTTATTTTTTAAAAAAAACCAAACATAAATCAAAAAGACATTTAAAATCAACAAATTAAAATGTTAAATTTCATGTAAAGAGCACTATTTATACTTAACCGCATGTAGTTCGGCCTCATACATTTTCAACTAGAAAGAGACAAGCCTAAAGGGGCAACCACCTAGCGTCTTCAAGTATGAAAGGGATATACTTATGATGTTTGACTCACTTCCCGCCTCATAACAATCCGAGTCACGGTCGGCATACGAGTCACCTCATCAGATTTAAAGTCATTGGTTACTGAAAACAACAGAGATTGAGGAAGGGATTAAATAGATATACCCAAAGTAATTGGCGTTGCTAGTAGACGGCAAATGAATGAGGCCTCATGAGTATAGGTGAACTCTATGATTGGGGCGAATGAGCGTAGCCAGCAACCTAGCAAGTTCAAGTAAGAAGGGGATAGGAATAAATAAAAAAAGAGGGCGAAATGCCCTCTTCTTGTTTAACTTAAATAATAGGTTTATGACACTGACTTATGCACCATACTTTTCATTTTTATACTTAAAAGTATGTTGAACCATCTTTTTATCAATCTGATTGACAATGACACCTTCAATATTGATATTTTGGTGCATTACTTTCGCCATTGCACTTCGAATCACATTAATTTTCGTTGAGTCAGCTTTAACTACCATCAGTATTGAACCGACAATCTTACCAACAACCAACGCATCACTAACCGGGATCATTGGTGACGTATCAATAATAATACGGTCAAACTGTTCCTTTAACTCTTCCAGCAAATCAGTAAACTTATCTGATGCTAATAATTCTTGTGGATTTGGTACCATCATCCCAGCAGGAAGAACGGTTAATCCAGAATTAGAATCATGATGCAAACATTCTTGTAAACTCGTGCCAGTGAATAGGTAGTTAGCCAAACCAAGCTCTGAACGATTTAAATCAAAACGTTCACCTATTGTCGGTTTACGTAAATCACAATCAATAATCAGTGTCTTTTCCATTTTAGCAAATTTTGATGCTAAGTTTATTGCGACTGTCGATTTACCCTCACCCGGAATTGCTGATGAAATCGCAACGATTTTCTGTTTTCTCTGTTTTAGAGAGAAAAACAGTGACGTTCGAATGGACTTAAAGGTTTCATTAAATACCACCAGCTTATCTTTACTAAATGCAGCGTTATTAAAGTCCTTCTCTTTACATTCATTCTTTGAAACTTTAAATACTTCACCAATTGGCATTAAACCAAATTTACTTTCAAAATCACCAGTAGATTTAATGGTGTTAGTTAATAAGTCTTTTACTAATATGATGATAATAGACAAAACAACACTTACTATTGCAGCAATAATAATAATCAATGGTTTTTTAGGTTCAACGGGATAATGTGGAATCATCGCATTATCTGTCACGATTGCATTCGTTGATGCGTAATTATTTGTTGCCACTGTCTCTTTTTGTCGATTAAGAAATAAGTTATACAGACGTTTATCCGTTTCAACTTGATTTTTTAATGATTCATATTCACTTCGGCTATCAGCTAAACCTTGAAAGTTTGATTTCTTTTTATTGACTTCTAATTTTAATAGGTACTCTTGGTCTTTAGCTGTTTTTAGTTGCTTATTAATCCCTGCACTCAATTTAACAACAATTGCTTTTTCTTGTTGCTCGACTGACATTAATTCTGCTTTAGCACCAATCATTGCATCATGTTTAGGGCCATAACGTTTAGAGTATTCAGCGACTTTTTGTTCTGCGATAATCTTCGCCTGAGCAATATCTTGTACCTGCGAATTGCTAGAAATCGAACTTAAAGAACCCAAATCAATATCATTCTGACTTTTCATCGAATTTAGCATATTCGCCATTGCTTCAGCTTCAATTCGACGACTTGTTGCATTCGAAAGGCGAACTGATAGATCATTTAATTGGTTACTTGCTAGTGTCGAAATGCCACTTTCATCAGTTAAATTTTCTTTTCTTAAAAATTGATTTAACTCTTTTTGTGATGTTTTTAACTGTAATTTTAGTTCAAGTACCTTCTTATCTAACCAACTTGTTGCTTCACGCGTTGCATTTAAACGCGCATTAAGATTATTCTCAATATATGCTTGACCGATTGCATTTGCTACATTTGCCGCAAGACGTGGGTCTTCTGAGGTAAATGTAATTTGAACTAACTGTGTCTGTCTTACTGGTTCGATAGTTAAATGTTTCTTGAATTTCGCTAATACCTCTTGACGGATAGCTTCAGTCAATTCAACATTATTAGTGACTGTTTTTTCTACAGGCGCAAAGTCTTTAATCACAGGTAGTGATAAGAATTTTTTATTAATTTTCTCACCCGCAGAGGGGCCATTCAGACTTAAATTAAATTCAGGATTATGATACAAGTCATACTCATCGATAACGATATTCGCTACCGCATTAGAACTTAAAACTGCATACTGTGTTAAATAATAATCTTTTTTTGTCGTATCGAAAACGACAACTTCTTGAATAGAAATTGGTTTACTTTCATCAGCCTTTAATAAAAGTGTCGCTGTTGCTGAAAATTTTGGTGTTAATGAAAACAGTACCAACACAGTAATAATCGTAATCATTACTGTCGTTAATATAATGTAATGAAGGTTGCTTTTAATTAAATTAAAAAAGCGAGTCACTTCAGCAGCATTATTATATTCTTCATTCATTTTTAATTTGTTTGATAGATCCATTTTGGCCTCAAAAATTAGAAAAAGCTTTCTTTAACATCAACCACATCGCCAGGCTTGACCTTTTGACTTAAATTAGCGTTGTGACTTTTGTTTTCAGATTCAGATTTTAATGTCACTTTGTTTACTGATGCTCTTTCAGTAAAGCCACCTGCAAGTGCTACCGCTTTATCTACGGTTAAGCCGGGTTGATAAGGATAACCACCTGGATTTTGAACCTCACCTGTCACATAAATATTTCTGAACTGAACAATACTGACTCGAACTTTTGGGTTAATTAAATAATCACCTTTTAAGCCTTTTGATATTTCAGCTTGTAAATGTGCAGGTGTTTTGCCAATCGCTTTAATATTACCAAGATAAGGATAATTAAACTGTCCATTAAGCGAAATATAAATACTGTCTATTGATAATGCTTGTTCACCATAGACTGAAATCTGAATAGTATCACCTGGGCCTAACTGATAACTTTTATCGACAGTCGCTGAGAATGCAAATGGCGTCATTATCAATAAAAATACTGATAATATATACGAAAATATCTTATTCATTTTAAACCTTTTAGTAAGTTAGTGCTGCTGTGATGAAGAAAATATTTTGCTCATAACTATCACCATCAGTATTAGAATCGTCAGAGTTATGTCTCCAACCCGCACTTAAATCAATTGAATCTTTAATTTGGTAGCCTATAGCTACACGACTATTCACATAAGTATCTTTTCGACCATCATCATAATCATCACGACCTTGACCAGCACCTAACTCACTATAAAATTTATAACTCCAGAAGTGTCTCCAGTTTAAGCTATACATACTATTGGTATATGCACCGTCAGTACCATCACCATCTTCCATGCGTTGTGAAGTGTTAAACTGAAAGGTTGAGTAGGTTTTTGGTTGCCAAGTTAGTCCTAAATTCCAACTCAGATTAGAGGTATCACTCTGGTCACTATTATTATAACTCTTGGTTTGAGCACCCACTCTTAATGAGCCGCTAGTTTTATCAGTAATATCCCAAGATGCACCCGTATAATAAAGAATCGTTAGGTTGTCATTTGACTCCCCGTCTTCATTTTCGTATTGATAAACTTTGTTACGAGCATCTACCTCAAATAATAAAAGGGTGCGGGAAAACAGTTGGTAATAAAAAGTGCCCACCCCTTGATATTCGTCATAGTCTTCATACTTTGAACTTAGTTCTTCATCATCTCCTGTTAGATCACGAAAATTATCATAATACACATTGCTATAACCGGCGGTAAACTCGAGTCGCCCTTTAGAATGCAATCCATATTTATAGGTTGTAGCGACACGATTACTGGTATACTTCACCACTTCATCTTGTTGGTCTTCAAAATCAGACCCATCAAAAAGACCGGTTCCACGATCTTCATGCAGCTTTGCAAACGTATAATTCAAATCGAGTTCTGACTTACTACCAATCCTAACGGTAGCACTAGTGTCAACTCTATGATCTGTATAGTTATCGGCTTCACTGTCTGCATACGTTCCGTTATCTAAGCGGTATTCAAATTCAAGTGCATATTTATTTTTATCAAAACGGGCAGCAACACCCGGTGTAACACCATAAAAGAATGAATCAATACTTTCTTCACCGTCATTCACATGTGTCACATTGTCGTTATACTCTCCTGTGACTTCTAATATTGGTGTGAACTCGACGCCTGCATCAGTTTTAACCCAGGTTCTTTCACCATTTGCAGCTGCCATCGCTGTACTGCAACACCCCAATAGGATGCTTGATAAAATTAATTTCTTTTTAAAACTCATTATGTTTCCAGATAGCGAACTCGGTATTAACCGACTATACCCACCCTACTTGAGGCTGCTAAGTCGCTGGCTGTACTCATGCACAGTCTGCTAACAACACCACTTATTTTAGGTATATATTTATATAAACTTATGTTTTCGATATTAATAATTCTTCTTTATCTCCGGAGTGATAAACAAACATTAAAAACAGAAGCTTAATAAAGAAATAAATATTAACTCGAATATATTATTCCAGTTGATATTCATATGATTTTTGATATATCGTTACAATAAAATAGCCAAAGATATTCTTAATACAATGCTTGTAATATAAATATCTTTGGCTTATTAGAAATAAATTAAACATCAATTAGAAGAAAGCTAACTTCCTTGCCCAAGTTGTCGTTGCTTTATCTAGCGTATTATAAGTTTGCGCAAAAAAGTCTTCATCACGTTTAATTGGGTCAATAATTTTACTTTGTCCAATCCACTGTCCCAACAACATCGTTTTACCTCGTGCGGTTGGAGAAATCTCACTGATTAACTCAATGAGATTATTATCCATGGTTAAAATCAATTCATAATCATCACACATGCTTTCTGTTAGCTGTCGAGCCTTATGCTCACTGACGTCAATCCCATTTTTTGAAAGCACCTTTTTAATATTCCTATGTGGCGGCGCTTTAGTTAAACCTGATTGCTCGACTAAAACGCCTGCTGAAGAAATTTCTTTATGAGGTAACAACTCTTTAAACATGACTTCAGCTGCAGGTGAACGACAGATATTACCAACACAGACGACAAGTATTGAATTAAACATATAAAACTATCCAATTATGATGATTCATTTCCCCCTCTCTTACCATTGCAGTAAGAGAGGGAGGTAAAAGATTACTCTTCGTTTTCAGAAGACACTTTTACTGTTGGGGTATCTTCTGTTTTATCTGCTAAATGGATATTCTGGTAACAGTAGTTTGTTGCTTCTAGGTAACCTTCTACGCTACCACAGTCAAAACG
The DNA here is from genome assembly GCF_021513135.1 of Vibrio sp. SS-MA-C1-2. Classification (NCBI taxonomy): domain Bacteria; kingdom Pseudomonadati; phylum Pseudomonadota; class Gammaproteobacteria; order Vibrionales; family Vibrionaceae; genus Vibrio; species Vibrio sp. SS-MA-C1-2. Next base: position 945,806 of record NZ_CP090980.1, on the reverse strand, counting down.
CTTACCTTGAATTTTATAAGCAATAACACAACCGTATTTCGCTTGTTTAAGAAGCGCATCAGTAATTTGGATTTCGCCACCCTTACCAGGTTCAGTCTCTTCAATTAGGTCAAAGATATCTGGCGTTAAGATATAACGACCAATGATTGCTAGGTTGCTCGGTGCAGTACCTGGTTCAGGTTTCTCAACCATATCATTAACACGGAAAAGATCATCACGAATTAATTCACCAGAGATAACACCATACTTATGTGTTTCATGATCCGGAACTTCTTGAACTGCAACAATTGAACAGCGGAACTGCTTATACAATGCTGCCATTTGAGCCAGAACATTTTCGCCTTTTAGGTTAACACATAAGTCATCAGCTAGAACAACACCAAATGGTTCGTTACCCACAAGCGCTTTACCCGTTAAGATTGCATGACCCAAACCTTTCATCTCACGTTGACGAATATAAGTAAACTTAGCTGCATCAATGATTGAACGAATATCAGTTAGAAGTGATTCTTTATTTGTTCCTTTGATCTGATCTTCTAGCTCATAGTTTTTGTCGAAGTGGTCGATTAAAGACGCTTTACCGCGACCTGTTACGATACACATATCTTCCATTCCTGCTTGAAGCGCTTCTTCAACACCAAATTCGATTAAAGGTTTATTAACAATTGGCATCATCTCTTTAGGCATTGATTTTGTTGCTGGTAAAAAACGAGTTCCGTAACCTGCTGCAGGGAAAAGACATTTCTTGATCATTGTAAAGCTCCTAATATACTAATCTTTTTAGTATTTATAATTTTATGTAATAAGGTTTAGCAGCAGTCTCTTTTGATAATGAAAGAGACTGACTGTAGATAAAGTTTTTAATTCAAATTGAGATATTTATTTTTGAAATAAATATATTTATTAATAGGCTGTCTTACTAACAAACCCTTTAAAAATAGTTAAGAAGATAATTTTAATATCCATACCAAAGTTCCACTTTTGAATATATTCTAAATCGTATTTAATGCGATTTTCCATTTTATCCAAAGTGTCTGTTTCACCACGGAAACCATTAATCTGTGCCCAACCAGTAATACCTGGTTTAACTTTGTGGCGTAACATATAACGTTCAACCAGCTTGCGGTACTCTTCATTATGCGATACAGCATGAGGTCTTGGTCCTACAATAGACATACGGCCTTGTAACACATTGAAAAACTGTGGCAGTTCATCTAAAGATGTACGACGTAAGAACCCACCAAATGGCGTAATACGAGCATCATTTTTCGTTGCCTGTTTAACAACATCCCCATTTTCCATTGATGTCATTGAACGAAACTTCCAGACTTCAATTTTTTGTCCACCAAGACCATTTCGTTTCTGTTTAAAGATAACAGGGCCTTTAGAGGTGAGTTTTATTCCAACTGCAATCCCAATTAAAATTGGAGAGATCAATAATAGAATAATACTCGATACAACAACATCCTGTAATCGCTTGAATCCATTAGCAAAACCATAGAATGGCGTATCATATACACTTAACATTTGTATATTGCCCATCTGGCGCCACTGTGGACGAAGCATATTGTAATTAACAAAACTTGGCATCAGTAATAAGTTAACTGTGGTATCCGAAAATAGGCTAAGTACTGCATTTATCTTGCTTTCATCACGTTGTGGTAAAGCCACATAAACTTGGTCAACATCACCATTCTTAGCAAGCTGGTAACCCTCTTCAACTCGACCGTTGTATGTTAAATCCATCGATTGAATTGCAGCTTTTAATTCGTCACTTGGCTCTTCGTCATCATAGAAGCCAATAATATTAATTGGTTCTTGTTTATTGTTGATAATTTGGTTAGCCATTAATAAAGAGTTTTCATTCAACCCAATAATAATTGCATTTTTACTGTTATAACCGATTAAGTATAAGTAGGTAACGACTTTATTCACTACTATTCTTAATGCAAACAGCGTAATAGGTGCAACAATAAACCAAGTTCCTAACACTACACGTGAAAAGCTTTCACTGCTCTTGGTTAAAAACATCACTAAGCTAAAAGACAATAGACTAAGTGTCCATGGAACGATTAACGCAATAGCTTGTTCTTTTAATAAATTAATTTTCCAAGTTTTATAAAGTCCAAATGCTTGAGCTAATATTAAAAATAAAGCGGTAAACCCACCAAATAGCATCAAGTAATTTTGATTAAATGAATAATCACTCAAGTATATCCACCGAATTATAAACAGTGATAAACCGAGACAAAAAACATCAGCAAACCGATATAGCAGATTAAACTGCTTATTATTGGTTGTGATATGGTTATCTTTCAATTTTTATTCCCCATATAAAAAAACCGATAAGCCTTCTTATTAACTACTTACCTTTATTTAGAACACAATTTCATATTTAATTACTTACACCCTTTTACTTAGGTATATATAATGAAACTCAGCAACAAATCAGCGTGCATCTCACTTGTGTCTAAAAAATATAACCAACAATTTTTTTTATACTAGGTCTTGTAATTTTGAGCAGCACTTATTAGTAGCCATGAATGCTTATATTTCAACTGAAAAACAAAAAAAATAAAACGATACTAATCAACACCTTAATAAAACTTTAAAATAAAAATTAAATTTAAAATACTTTAAATAATTTTAATTTATTGTCACTTAAATGATTAATCCAAGTCGATAATCCCACAAGGCATCTATACCCTCTTACTTTAAGTTAGTCAGTTGATGGCTGTACTCGTTCGCCCCAATCATATAGTACACCTATACTCATCGAGCTCCCTTGCTTGCCGTCCACTAGCAGCTCTAATTACTTTGGGTATATAACATTGAGAGATAAAATCGACTATAATTAAAATCTTATATAAATTTTTTGTCTGATAATAAACATTAATCTTCCTTCGATTAATGATTAATGGAGAGACGCTTGCCTTTTTTAGAAAACTGTACCTACACTCCCCCTTGGTGGGCTAAAAATCCTCACGTTCAAACAATTCTTCCGTTGTTTACTAAGCATCCAAAGTTGAAACTATGCCTTGAACGATTAGAACTTCATGATGGCGACTTTCTTGATTTACATTGGTTGAAAAAACCTAAAGCCAACCAGACAATTCTAGTGATTTTACATGGTTTAGAAGGCTGCTCTGAGTCTCATTACATCCGGCGCCTATTTTCTCAATACTATCAATTACCGCCAACGGTTCAACAACAATTCGCGCTTGTGGTCCATCATCACCGTGGTTGCTCTGGAGAACCGAATCGGTTGAGCCGTAGTTATCATAGTGGCGATACTGAGGATATTCAGTCCACGCTAAAACACTTAAAATGCCATTACCCTAATAGTCGTCTTATTGCCGTAGGCTACAGTCTAGGTGGTAATGTCCTTGCAAAGTATCTTGGTGAGCATCAGCAACAGAGTTTAATTCAGAAAGCGGTTATCGTTTCAGCTCCACTTTCATTAGCCTCTTGTGCAAAACGATTAGAAAAAGGGTTTTCGACGATTTATCAACGTTATCTTATCCGTCAATTACAAGCTAAAATCAGGCAAAAAGCTCTTGACCCTAATATCTCATCAGCAATCCCTGTTATGGAATCAGAAATTCATAAGCTCAATACTTTTTATAATTTTGATAACAAAGTGACTGCGCCTTTAGCCGGTTTTTCAGATGCTTCTGATTATTATAAAAATGCCAGTGGGCTTCCCTTTCTCTCTGATATATCTAAGCCAACGTTAATCATTCATGCCCAAGATGATCCTTTTATGACAGCCTCAGTTGTTCCCTCGGAAACTGAACTTTCAGAGTTCGTCAACTATGAATTACAGCAATATGGCGGGCATGTTGGATTTATTGACGGAGGTTGGCCTTGGAAACCCAATTACTATTTAGAAAAGCGAGTGTTTGATTTTTTGCAATCTTAGCGGCAAAGTGATGAATTTAAATTTTTGTGGGCAAGGATGAAACTCATAAGCATTAAATTAGTTCATTTTAAATATAAAAAAACCCCAACAGTTTTCACTATTGGGGTTTTAAAAGCAATTGATTATGCGTTAAGAATTACTTCCTAGCAGCAGCATCACGCTCTTTAACTTCAGCAATTACTGCTTCTGCAACATTTGCAGGACATGGTGCGTAGTGAGCGAACTCCATAGAGAACTGACCACGACCAGAAGTAATTGTACGTAGGTGTCCGATGTAACCAAACATTTCAGATAGTGGAACGTCTGCTTTGATACGAACGCCAGTAGTACCAGCCATCTGATCTTTGATCATACCACGACGACGGTTAAGGTCACCGATTACGTCACCAACGTGATCATCAGGAGTAAACACATCTACAGCCATGATTGGCTCAAGAAGCTGTGCGCCTGCTTTTGGCATAGATTGACGGAATGCACCTTTCGCTGCGATTTCAAATGCGATTGCAGATGAATCCACGGCGTGGAATGCACCATCATATAGCTCAACTTCAACGTCTAGCGTAGGGAAACCAGCAAGAACACCGTTATCCATCATGCCTGCGAAGCCTTTCTCAACTGCTGGCCAGAATTCCTTAGGAACGTTACCACCAACAACAACAGACTTGAACTTAAAGCCAGAACCAACTTCACCAGGCTGGATGCGGTAGTCGATCTTACCGAACTGACCTGAACCACCAGACTGTTTCTTGTGCGTGTAGCTATCTTCAATTGCTTTAGTGATTGTTTCACGGTAAGCAACTTGAGGAGCACCAACAGTTAGGTCAACGCCGTATGTACGCTTAAGGATATCGACTTTAATGTCAAGGTGAAGCTCACCCATACCTTTAAGGATAGTTTCGCCAGTTTCTTCGTCAGTTTCAACTTGGAAAGATGGATCTTCTGCAACCATTTTACCGATCGCGATACCCATTTTCTCAGAGCCGCCTTTATCTTTTGGAGATACAGCGATAGAGATAACTGGAACTGGGAATACCATTGGTTCAAGTGTAATAGGATCTTTAGGATCACATAGCGTGTGACCAGTTTGAACGTTCTTCATACCAACGATAGCGATGATGTCGCCCGCTTGAGCTGAAGTCAATTCTTTACGGTCATCTGCTTGCATCTCAACCATACGGCCAACACGCTCAGTTTTACCTGTGAAAGAGTTAAGGATAGTGTCACCCTTATTAAGCTTACCAGAGTAAATACGTACGAATGTTAGGGCACCAAAACGGTCATCCATAATTTTGAATGCTAACGCTTTGAATGTCTCTTCAGTAGATACTGTTGCGTGGTTACCAGTTTCTTCGCCTTCGTCATCCATTAGAGGTTGAGGATCAACTTCAGTTGGGTTCGGTAGGTAATCAACAACGGCGTCAAGAATTAACTGAACACCTTTGTTTTTAAATGCAGAACCACAGTAAGTTGGGAAGAATGCTAGGTCACGAGTACCTTTACGGATACAGCGCTTGATATCTTCTAGAGAAGGCTCTTCACCTTCCATATAAGCTTCCATTAGGTCATCGTCTTGCTCAACAGCAGTTTCGATTAACTCTTCACGGTAAGCTTCAACGTCATCAACCATATCCGCAGGGATAGCTTGAATTTCGTAGTTTTCAGGAAGACCAGAGTCATCCCAAACAAATGCTTGACGGCTTAGTAGGTCAACAACACCAACGAAGTCATCTTCACGACCGATTGGTAGAACCATAACTAGTGGGTTTGCACCTAGTACGTTTTTAACTTGGTCAACAACGTTATAGAAGTCAGCACCCATGCGGTCTAGTTTGTTAACGAAGATCAGACGAGATACTTCTGATTCGTTCGCATAACGCCAGTTAGTTTCTGACTGAGGCTCAACACCACCAGAACCACAGAATACACCGATACCGCCATCTAGTACTTTAAGTGAACGGTAAACTTCTACTGTGAAGTCAACGTGTCCAGGAGTATCGATAACGTTTAAACGGTGGTCATTCCAGAAACAACTTACTGCTGCTGATTGGATTGTAATACCGCGCTCAGCTTCCTGTTCCATGAAGTCAGTTGTTGACTCACCATCATGAACTTCACCAGTTTTGTGGATCTGGCCAGTCAGTTTAAGGATACGCTCAGTAGTCGTGGTTTTACCCGCATCAACGTGCGCGAAAATACCAATATTTCTATATTTAGATAAATCTGCCATTAGTTGTACTCTATTAGGTCAGTGCAAAAACCGCGGTAGTATACAGGAAAATAGTCACCTTTTTGAAGAGCTAACAGCACTTTAGCTGCAAACAAATCGAACAGTCACTACTTTTCAATCAGTTACAAAAATAAAAAATCGAGATTAGCTCTGATTTTTCACTTTAACATTCGTTATTGAACCATCACTTCCGCTTGTGTATGACGAAAGGGCAACGCAATGCGTCACCCTTTCACATAAATTAAGTATATTAATTCTTTCTTTAACTCAAGACTTAAACAAATCCATAGAAGGTATCCGTTAGTATTAAGTTTATCTGGCGCATTTTAGTACCAAATGAATTAAAAACCAAATAATTATATACTAAAACTTAATCCAACATATAGTCTATTCTAATGATTACTTATTTAATCACTTGAAAAATGGCTTTTTTTCACTTTTTCTTACTATATACACCAATAGCCTGATGATTTATTAAACAATGATGAAAAATTACCACATTAAATCATCAGGAATAACAAATTCTGCATAAGGGTCATCTTCATCAACCGAGCTATTATCTACCTCATTTTGAACCACGACCACAGCGTCATCACGTTGAGCAATTTTTTCAGCTACACCACCAGCAACGACTTCATAACCCTCAAGATAGTGAACAATCGCCAATTTACCATTATTTAATAAACGCTGTTGTTCTGAATCAACATAGATTTTTTTCACTAGGTTTTGATCGGTAAAATTGTAGCCAATATCCCCTTTGCTGCGGTCAAGTTTATTCACTTCAATCAGTTGTTTGATTTGAGCAACAATGGCTTTTTGTTTGACTTCGGCATCGCGTTTTTGATTTAGCTCTTTATCTTTTGCTAACTGTAATTCACGATTCTCTTCGGCTGCGGCTTTTGCTTCACGCGCTTGTACACGGCTCTTTTTAGCTTGCTTACCAGCTTTTTTTAGCTTCTTTTTATCAACAAGGCCTGCTTTTAGCATCTGCTCTTGCAAGGTTAGCTTTGCCATTTTGTTATATCCTGCATCTTAATGGGTCATCAAATTAGCTATATTATTCTTTTCTCTCGAACCGCGGTCAAGGATAAAACTCGTATTTATTCAGTTAACTTGGTTCGAACGAGTAGCACAGCACCGATAAAGAATAAAACAGCCATCCATAACATTGGCCAAATGTGAGACCAGACATCACTTTGTTCCATCCCTTTCAAATATATCCCTTGAACAATGATCAAGTAATGCTGAACTGGAATAAGTTGAGCCACCCATTGAAGAAACTCAGGCATATTCGCGACTGGAGTAGCAAAGCCAGATAACAACATTAAGGGGACAACCAGTGCAAAACTGCCTAATATCGCTTGTTGCTGAGTATTCGATATCGCAGAAACCATCAAACCTAATGCCGCAATAGAGATAATAAAAATCAGTAAGGTCACCTCCAATAGCCAAAATGATCCTAAAAATGGAACCTTGAAGATAAACACCCCAGCAGCAACCATAATGTTGCCAAGAATAAAACCTATAATTATCGGTGGAATAATTTTAGCTAAAATAATTTCTGTTGGCGTGCTGGGTGAAACTAAAAGTTGATCAAATGTACCTAATTCTCTTTCTCTTGCAATCGACAATGAGCCAAGCATTAAAGCAATCACCATAGATAAAATACCTGAAAGGCTCGGCACCACGAACCATTGATAAATTAAATTATTATTAAACCAATGACGAACAGAGATTGGCTCAAACTGCTGATTATTCGACGCCTGATAGTCTGCGATAAAACGATTGACCACTTGTTGAACATAACTCATGGTAACTTGACCCGAGTTTGCACGACGACCATCGATAACCACTTGCAACTCAGGATCTCCTCCCGCAATAAGTTGTTGAGAAAATTGTTGCGGAATCGTCACCACGACAATGGTTTTTCGTAAATCGATATTCTCTTTTAACGCTTGCTGACTATGAATCGCGACAACATCTTTGACAAAAGAGGCATGAGCAAGATCATTAGTTAACTGTGTGCCATAAGCGCCACGATCTTGGTTATAAATCCCGATAGTGGTATTGGTCACTTCTAAGGTAATGGCATAGGAAAAAATGAATAACTGCAACAACGGCGGCCCAATTAAAATAATTCTCACTTTAGGGTCACGAAGTATTGATAGAAACTCTTTTACTATTTGCGCTTTTAACATACTACTTATCTGGAAATAAGAGACTAAATTCGTCATAAATCGCCATTTTTTCATCAGATTAGCCCTTCCACCTTTAAATTACCGCTCAACAACGTATTTCTAATCATCAAGACTCTTGACCGTCTTTTTAATTGCTATCGTCAAAAACAGGGCGCCTAACCCTAACATGGCTAAAATATTTGGGATAAATAGCGGCCAAATATCTCCCGCAATAAAAACGGTTTGTACTGAACTAATATAATATTTCACCGCTAATACAGTCGTAATCTGCTGGATCAGCCAAGGCATAGAATCTATTTCAAACAGAAACCCTGACAACATAAATGCGGGAAGAAAGGCAGATAATAACGCCATCATGGCAGCGATAAATTGATTCTTTGCCACTGTTGAAATTAACAGGCCTTGCCCTAAAGCAGGGATCATAAAAGCGGAAGAGAGCGTTAATAAAGCCATCCATGATCCTCTCAATGGCACATCAAACAGGTATTCGGCCATCAACGCACAAATCACACACGCAATTAACCCTAAGCAAAAGTAGGGCAACAACTTACCGATAATAATTTCTGAAATTTTGGCTGGGGTTGAAATCAATGACTCCATGGTTCCTCTCTCCCACTCTCGCGCAACCACTAAGGCGGTGAGCAAGGTGCCAATCATGGTCATCACAATTCCAATTGCGCCGGGAACCAGAAACCGCTTACTTTCTACTTCTGGGTTATACCAAACTCTTGCCGCTATCTTAGCTTGCTGTGATCTCTGCTCCATTAATTCAGCATGAGTGAAATGTGGATTAGATAAATGACTTTGCAACCAATTTTCCACAACCCCTTGCGCATAATTGACCACAAAATTTGCGGTGTTGGGCTGTGAACCATCAGAAATAATCTGAATAAGATGATTCATTTCATTTCGTGATAACTTTTTATCAAAATCGGCGGGGATCACCACATAACCATTCAACTCACCTGCGACTAACTTCTCTTCAATCTCCCTTTTGTCTCTCACAGGCATAACATTAAAATATCGCGAACTTGAAAAAGCCTGAGAAAGCGAAATGGCTTGGCGACTGTCTGAAGCACGAACCACTCCAATAGGAACTTTTTTAATATCTAATGAAACTGAAGTCGCAAACAGTGCCAATAGAACCACAGGTAAGATAAAAGCAATAATAATTGCCGAGGGATCACGAATAATTTGCAACGACTCTTTGATCATTAACGCCCAAAGTCGAGAGAGTCGAAAGTTAAGAAGATTAGCCATTAAGTAAATTCCTATCTTCTTGTTCAATCAATCGAATAAAAGCTTGTTCCATGGTTAATGACTCACCTTCATTAGCAACGGACAGTTTTAACTTATCCGGTGCATCCAGTGCGATTAATTTCGCTTGGTACATCAACGCGATTCGATCACAATATTCCGCTTCATCCATAAAATGTGTGGTGACCATAATTGTCATTCCTTTGGCAACAAAACTATTAATATGCCCCCAGAATTCACGACGGGTAATCGGATCGACCCCAGATGTTGGCTCATCTAAAAATAACACACTCGGATTATGCATAATGGCACAGGCAAGAGCTAAACGCTGTTTATACCCTAATGAAAGCTCATCTGGCGATCTATTCAGATAAGGTTGCAGGTGAAACGTCTTCACCATCTCTGCAATTCGTTGTTTCTTTTGTTTACCAGATAAACCATAAACCCCAGCTGAGAACGCTAGATTTTGTTTTACAGACAACAAATTATATAGGGAGAATTTTTGTGCCATATAACCCAGTTGTAACTTGGCTGCTTTGCCACTTCTACCAAGTTCTAATCCCACCACTTTGGCGCTTCCAGATGTCGTTGCTAACAGACCACATAACATCTTAAAAGTAGTCGATTTACCCGCACCGTTGGGACCTAGCAGCCCAAAGACCTCCCCTCTTTTTACGGTAAATGAGACATTATCCGTTGCTGTAAATTGACCAAACTTTCGAGTTAATTGGTGACATTCAACCATATCCTGATGTTGCTGCTCTATCTCTGGAATCGTGTCAGCTAATGCGCCTTGATCAGATGAAACGCCACCGAGAAGATCAATAAAGGCATCTTCAAACCTCGGTTCAACTTCTGTCACTATTAACTGTCGCGTCTTACAAAAAGCTTTAAGCTCTTGTAATGGATAAACACTTCTCTTTCTCTCTAATTGAACCGTTGAAGTTGGATCAGTAGTCGAGATTAATACTGCTCGTAAATTATCGCCCTGAATCACACCATCGGAGACAAATGACTGTTTAAGTAAATCGGCTAACACTTGGCGCCGTTGTTGATAAGCTCCGGAGATAGCAAAACTTCGACCTTGTAGAGTTTCAGTCAACTCACTCGGTTGACCTTGATAGATCAATTCCCCTTGCTCTAATAACAAAACATCATCGCAACGTTCTGCTTCTTCAAGGTAGGCGGTCGCCCACACAACGGCCATTCCATCATCGGTGAGTTGTTGTACCATAGCCCAGAGGTCTTGACGACTAACCGGATCAACACCGACGCCTGGTTCATCTAATAACAACAGTTTAGGTTTGGCCATCAATGCACAGGCTAAACCCAGTTTCTGTTTCATTCCTCCGGATAAATTGCCCGCTAAACGAGAAGTAAACGGCTTTAAACGGGTAAATTGCAATAAGTTTTCAAAAATAGCACTCTGCTGCTGTTTTGGAATCGATCGTAATTTGGCGTACAGTTCTAAATTTTCTTGAATGGTCAAATCTTCATAGAGACCAAAGCGCTGAGGCATATAACCCACATCAATGGTTAACTGCTCACTCTCAGTTTTAGGGTTTCGTCCAACAACCTTTAACTCACCCTCTGTCGCAACCATTAGCCCTGTCATCATTCGCAATAACGTTGTTTTTCCGGCGCCATCAGGGCCCACAAGCCCCGTTAAACGCCCAGCTTTGATCTGTCCTGATAATTTTTTTATCGCGACGGTTTTATCAAAACGTTTTTCTAGTGCATGAAAATCAACAATGACTTCATCACCATGGGAAGAAAGCTTATTCGTTGAATTAACCAGATCGTCATTTAACATCAGCCTACTTTCCAAGCTGAATGGTGACAGGTTGACCTTGATTTAAACCGTGATCATCACTATCAACAATCACTTTAATCCGATAAACCAGATCGGTGCGCAATTCCGTCGTTTCTACCGATTTCGGCGTAAACTCCGCTTTCGATGAGATAAAACCAATCTGTCCCTGATAAATGGTTTTATTTCCATCAACCGTGACCGTAACGTTGTCACCACTGACTATCGTTGCTAACTGCTTTTCAGTGACATAAGCGCGGATATAAGTAGGATTTCGCAGAGATAAATTAAAAATCGGCGAGCCTGCCCCCACCATTGCCCCAGGTTCAACCACCCGAGTTAATATGGTGCCATTGTCTGGCGCATAGAGCTTAGTATCGTTCAGCGTAGTTTGTGCACTTTGGCGCTGGCTTTGAGCTAATGCCACTTTCGCTTTTGCAATTTCAATGACTTCGTTCTTTGCACCTTCTGTCGCTAATGAGTAATTTTGTTGTGCCGATTTTAATCCAGCACTCATCTCGTTAAAGACAGTTTGTGCATCATCAAGATCACGTTGACTGGTTGAGCCATCTTTAATCAATACTTTTTGACGAGTGAGACGGGCAGCCGCATTTTTTTTCAGCGCGGTAAATGAGAGCACTTCTTGTCGAGCACGTTCAATTTCTTGCTGACGATTACCGGATAACAAGTTGTTCAATTCAGCTTTTGCTACACTCACTTGAGCTTCACTGGTTGATAGCATATCTTGATAAGGCTGGTCATCAAGGGTCGCGACTAATTGACCTTTGTTAACTTTATCACCTTCATCAACCAATAGCTGCGAAACTCGCCCCCCATGACGAAAAGCTAAATTAACATCACGAATATCGACATTGCCGTATAGCACTCGGTGATCAACCTGCTGTTCTTGTTGCTGATAAAAATAGTAACCTGCCGCAGAGATGACTAATATAACGAGCGGAATGAGTTTTTTATTCATAACAATCTCTTCTCATGGTCTATTTATGATTATTTAAGTTATTGTTTAATTTCAGTAAGAAATTGACGTATTGCTATTTGTTGAACTTGATATTGGTACTCTGAAATAGGATTTTCAGTTTCGCCAAAGAAACGAGTAACCGTATTACCCATCATTTTCCATACGGTATGCTGAGTTAGAAAGCTAATAATCAATAACTTTTGTTGAGGTAGAGAAACCGGTTTTTCAATCAGTAAGGTGACAAGATCAAGAAAGTGATTCAATAAGAGTGAAAAGTAGCGTTGGTAAAGCGTATCAAATGCTTTAGACGGTCTGTTTTGAACAGCAAGAATCAATGAGACGATATGTTTATTCTCTTTATTTGTCATTAAAACCATCAATTGATCTGAAATCTGGGTCAGTATCGAACTAAAAAGTTGATGTTTATCTGCGGTCTCACCATGATTTAAGATCAGTTTTATTGCCTCTTGGTGCTTATCTATTTTCTGATTGATCATCTCATTAAGATAAAACGCAATATATTCAAATACAGCAATATACAGCCCTTCTTTGTTATTGAAGTGATAAGTTATCATCGCTGAATTGACGTTGGCTGACTCAGCAATCTGGCGTATGGTCACATTATCAAACCCTTTCTCAGCAAAAAGTTCAATTGACGCTTCAAGTAACTGCTGTTTAGAATCGATTTTCATGCAGGCTGTTCCTAGTATTATTAGGTTAACTCTACAAAGTATTAATCATGTGATTAATAAAATCCAGATTACATTAATCGCATGATTAAATTTTTGAGCCAAATCTCATTTAAGTGGTTACTTCCCTAGTATTTTGCAATTAATTACATATATTTAGATTATCAACTAAGGAGAATATTAATGAATAAGATCTTACTCGTATTTGCTGTAACGTTGTTTATTGCTGGCTGCAGTACCCCAGAATCAGAACGAAATGATGATGCTGCCGCTCAAACCCAAGCCCATGATGAGTATAAACAACAGGAAATGAATCGTTGTATGCTTCTTGGTGATGCGAATTGCTCTACCGGTAAAATGTAAGTAACTAATGAATATTAAATATTTTAAGTAATGGACATTAAAACGGATAGATATTGATCATTGATGAACGGAGCTTTCTCAAACTCCGTTTTCTAGCTATTTAGAGAAAATGAATCTTACCGACTCTGGTTAGAGTTAAATCGAACAATAGTTAGCCACATCACACAAATGTAAAATAATTGTTTATTTATTTGTTATTTGGTGTAAATTCAATGAGTGCTAATTGCGCAACATAACGAATATTAGTTTAATATTCATTATCGCAGTCAATGAAACCAGTAAATCCCAAGGTTATTTTAAGGGTAACTAAAATATTGTAGAAAGGAGTCTCGTAATGAAAGATAACATATTAACTTATCAAGATTTTTTAAACTATTATCAATTAGCTGATTCAGCATCAAGTCAAAGTGATTATCAAAAATTCGTTCAACATCTCGACTTGTTTGAAGAACTTGTCAAAGATCCTGCTCATTCATAATTGTGAGTACTGGCATAATATAGATAGAGACGCTCCCTTCTTTATATGAAGTGACATAATCGCTTAATTTGTTGAACGATTATGTCAAGTCTCTTTTTATCAATAAAATAGATAATGGCAATATAATAAGTATCTACAATTCAACAATTTGTTTCGTCTTTATCGCTATACTATCTACATCTATTTTATCGCTTTCAGACGCTATAAATAGGCAAACTCTCCCACCTTGTTTTAATTCTTGATTAATTTCAGAGTATGGAATCTGTTTGTTATAAACCATTTTATCTGCATCTCGACGAACAAAATCGATAGCTGCCACCTTAGTTTCTTGCGGATGGAAAAGAAACTCACTCTGTTGCATCAATCTTACCGCTTTAATGGTAAATAATTCGGGGTCATCAGGAACTGAGATAATATACAATTGGCCTTGTTCAATCCCTTTTTTATCTTCGATTAACTTCATAAGAACTTGATTAAAAACCCTATCCAAGGTTGAGTTATCTGTCACCCCTTCAAGCTCAGGCTGACGAAAGAAATGCTCCCAAAAGATTCGACGTAACTTTACGGTCGTGAAATTTTGCTTAACAATTTCTCGTTTAGTGGTCGCAAATTGTGACAACAAACCCAGATTTTGGGGTAATTGACCTTCAATTTTTTCACGAATCATCCGAATAAGAACAGGCGCTGTTCCTCCGCTAGAGATCGCAACTTGCACAGGCGAGCGATCAATCACAGCGGGAGTAATAAAATCACAATAATCAGGATCGTCAACCACATTCACCTGTAAGTTGAGAACTTTGGCGTCTTGGTAAACTTGATGATTTAAATCTGGATTATCAGTGGTTACCCACACCTGAATGTAATGACCTAGTTGGCTTTTATGGTAATTGGCTTCAATATATTGAAAAGCCCCTTGTTGTTGAAGAATGACCAACTGCGGATATAACTCAGGTGAAACTAACGTGATATTTGCTCCAGCCCTTAAAAGCATTTCTACTTTTCGGCAAGCGACTTCTCCGCCACCAATAACTAAAACAGGTCGATCTTTAAGTTTTACGAAAGTAGGGAAATAGTTCATCGTCGAAGATCCTTGATAAGAAATATTTAAATGCTTGAGTATTTATAACAAATAATGATCGAAAAAGCCTTTAATATCCTTCATATATAATATTTAAATGTTATATATAAAAGAAATTAAAGGCTCTGTTATTTACACATTGAAATTATCATTTCGTCGCTGGTACCTTTAGAAATACCACACCAACAAAACGTCATTTCAATCTATTTTTAATTACCGATTATCCACTGCATTGATTATCGCATCAATGGATTGTGGATTAAGTAACGTTGAGGTATCACCGAACTCTTTTCGCTCACCTTCGACAATACTACGTAAAATTCGACGCATTATCTTACCTGAGCGCGTTTTTGGTAATTCTCTAACAAAAACAATATGGTCTGGACGAGCAATAGGACCAATCATTTTTGAAACACCACCTGAAACATTTTTTGCCAATTGAGGTGAAACTTGATCAGCATCGCATGAAACAAAAGCAAAAATCCCCTCACCTTTAATATCATGCTTAAAGCCAACGACTGCCGCTTCATTGATCGCAGGGTGAGTATTAATCGCATTTTCAATTTCGGCAGTACCAAAACGGTGACCAGATACATTCAACACATCATCGACGCGCCCTAAAATACGAAAATAACCATCTTCATCACGACGAACACTATCACCAGAAAAGTAGCTACCGGGGAATTGAGAGAAATACGTTTCCTTATAGCGATCATGGTCACCCCAAACCGTTCTTGCCATCCCAGGCCAAGGGAATTTAATGCATAAATTTCCTTCAACACCTTTTTCAGTTAACTCTTTTCCACCTTCATCAATAATGACAGGGTTAATACCAGGCATTGGAAGAGTTGCATAGGTCGGTTTAGTTGGAATGACGCCCGCCATTGGGGAAATCATGATGCCACCAGTTTCTGTTTGCCACCAAGTATCAACGATAGGGCAACGTTCTTTACCAACATGCGTATGATACCAATGCCAAGCTTCTGCGTTAATCGGCTCTCCCACTGTGCCTAAAACGCGTAAACTTTTCATCTCTTTTTCACGGACATGTTCCGTTCCCATTGCCATCAATGAACGAATAGCCGTTGGCGCAGTATAAAAAATGTTTACTTGATGTTTTTCAATAATATCCCATAAACGGCCAGCATCAGGATAAGTTGGAACGCCTTCATACATCACGGTCGTACTGCCGTTTAATAATGGTCCGTAAACCAAATAACTGTGCCCCGTAATCCATCCGATATCCGCGGTACAGAAATAGACATCGGCTTGTTTTATCTGGAAGACGTTTCGATAAGTAAAGGCAGAATACACCATATAACCGCCCGTCGTATGAACGATTCCTTTGGGTTTACCTGTAGAGCCAGAAGTATAAAGAATGAATAGTGGATCTTCCGATTCCATTTGTTGTGCGATATTTTGATCATTCACACGATCTAGCTCACCATCCCACCACTTATCACGGCCTTCAGTCCAAGAAGTATCTGGTTTATTTGCTAAACGATCAGCAACAATCACACTAGAAATCGTTGGACTTTGCTCTAATGCTTCATCAACACTGGCTTTCATGTTGATCTCTTTCTCACCACGATAATACCCATTGGCGGTTAATAACATTTTTGCTTCGGTATCATTGATACGAGAAGATAAAGCTTGAGCAGAAAAGCCACCAAAAACAACAGAATGTATAGCACCTATACGAGCACACGCTAACATTGCAATGGTTGCCTCTGGAATCATTGGCATATAAAGAACAACCGGGTCCCCTTTTTGGACACCATTATCAAGTAAAACGTTAGCCATCTTTTTCACTTCAGAATAAAGCTCGTTATAGCTATATTTTTTAGCTTCTTCATTTGGGTTATTGGGTTCCCAAATCAACGCAGTATGATCACCGTGGGTATGCAGACGACTTTCAAAAATGTTTTCAGTGATGTTCAATTTAGCACCAGGAAACCACTCTACCGATGGGTCATTAAAATCCCAATTTAATACATTATCCCACTGCTTGCGCCAAAAGAAGGTCTCAGCAACCTCTTCCCAAAATGCTTCAGGGGTTGTCATACTCTTTTGATATTCGTGTATATAACCACTTAACGTATTGATTTTTCTCATGCTAAACTCCTGTAATGCCATCCTGAGATATAAAAGATATAATCACCATTGTCAATCTAGTATTAACAATGGGTTAATAATACAATTTCTTATTTTTTATCTATTAATTTAGATATCTATCACCTTTTGTTGATAAATAATCATTTCGTAACCAGAAATTAAAACCTTATAAGATTGAATTTTTAGGAATAAAAAGGCAGAGATATAGAGAATACCCATGCCCTTCTAATATTAAATTAGTGGTGCAATACCGGGAAGTTGACCAACCGTAGCTAAAGCCAATAAACAGATAATTAATGATATAGCAGGAATAATTAGCTTATCCGCACGTGATAAACGCTTTGCTCGTTCTTTATTGCCAATAAAGCCAGTATTATCTAGTAACATAGTTATTGCCCAACCAAATACTGGATTCACAAGTGCACAAGAGAAGATACATATACCTGCACTTTGTGCATTTTTTTCTGATTTAACCATCTGCATTCCCGCTTCTAGCAGTGGCAAGAAGACACCAACAATCAAAGCAACACGTAACACTGGCGCCCACATGGCTAAATCCATTGGATACCCCACGACAGAAGCAACAACACATAGAATTCCTGTTAGTAATGCACCACCTGGTATAGGACGTTTAGCAATCGCAGCTGGGATAATATAAGTCCCCCAAGATGAAGTTAAATTCCCCCCACCTAACCATGAACCAATCATTTGGCGAATCGAACACACCGTCATCGTATCATCAACGTTCATCAAGGCTTTTTTTGCCTTTGTTGGGTAATTCATCTCTTGGAATACACGGTGACCCAGAAAATCAGGCGACCACATCGCTACCGCTAAAATTGCAAAAGGAATAACCGCGATAAAATGTTCTAGATTTGGCCAACCTAATTGCCAACCCGTGTCTGTGCCCCACCAATAGCTCGGACTCATATTTGGCAGCCCTGGCTCTGTAACAAAGGCGAAAGGAACACCCATAAAATAAGCTATCGCGCCAGCAACAACAGAACAAAGTGGAATAGCTAACCAACGCTTATGGATTTTAGCTAAATAAGAATAAAGAATAATTGTGGTCAGAATAATGACAAACGATACCGCATCATAACCATTAGTAACGGTCCAAGTTTCAAAACTTGAAATTTGTCCGATCAAACCAATTGCACCCAGATAGATTAATAAACCACCTCGTACCCCTTTGCCGGTTAAATCTAAAAGACGGGAACCTCCCTTTGTCACACTGAGTAACAAGCCAAAAACGCCAACCATAATTCCTAAAGCTAATGGATGACCGCCAGAAGTCGCTATCAAGGGAATGAGTGGGATCATAGGACCATGTGTGCCAGCTAAATTGGCTTGTGGATTCAATATCGCAGAAAAAAGGATAACAAAAAGAATACCTGCAATAAGAAGCTCAAAACGAACATTTTCTGCAACAAACTCTGCAGATAAACCAAACTGAGTTGCAAAAGCCGCGACCATCGCCGTTACCATCACTATCTTACCAATCGTAGCCGCAACCGCAGGTACCCAATCTTCAATTTCAATACCAAAATCTCGAAATGGTAGATTCACCTTCCAGCGTTTAAGATCCATAATTGAAAGTTCATTCTCAAGATACGCTTCTCTTGATGCAAACTCACTTGCTGGCTTATGTTTCTGCTGATAATTGTCTTTCTCAGAATGAGTTTTTACATCTTGCTGATAATTTATATTGTCACTCATCGATTTTTCTCCGTGTGGTAACTCACATTAAATGTTAAATTCCTATTTAATATCACTTAATAGATTTAAAACTCCCTTTTTTCAATACCGTAGCACTATGCTTATCTTTGTTCTCCATCTTGATATAAATCATTTTAGATCAAAACAACTTAAAAAATATCCTTATTTATCAGTCGCTTTTCCACTTGTGATTTAGTCTTCAAATTTATAATGTAACAATGAAATACTTTATTTCATGATTTTATCTTTTATATTGCACCACAATAATAAGTAACAATATTTTAACATCATGAATTTGTTAATATTTCAATTAAAGCAATAATTAAGCCAAGTTAATAAAATGATGAGTTCGTGATCTTACATGTTCAAAATTAGATCACGTTACTATTCAAACAATGACACATGACCATCCAACATAAATTGTTTAATCTTTAATCTGAAAATAACGATTAAGATGAAAAAAACACCAAGATGATTAAAATTAAAGCATACAGTTTTTTCACTGTTGACAGTAAGTTAGAGTGATCGTAGTATATCCCCCGTAGCAGAGATTAAGACTCTCTATTACTTGTGCGTCCGTAGCTCAGTTGGTTAGAGTACCGCCTTGACATGGCGGGGGTCGGTGATTCGAGTTCACTCGGACGCACCATTTTTCTTGCTTAATTATGCAGAAAACACAATTTGCCCGCTTAGCTCAGTTGGTTAGAGTACTTGCATGACATGCAAGGTGTCACTGGTTCGAGTCCAGTAGCGGGCACCATATTTAAACAAAAAAGCCTACTCAATGAGTAGGCTTTTTTGTATCTATTCAATTAGTTAATGCTTTATATCTTTTACTTAAACCGTATACTTTTAAGCCTTAGTCATAAAAAAGTAAAAATCTTGAATATTAGGACTACCCACAAAAACCGTCTTCGCAACAAAAATTAAACATTTAATAATTATTCACGACGTTTGTCTGAGTTGTCACCAGCCGTCACCACGGTGACAGATGGTGACAAACCAGTAAATTTTAGACTCATAAATGAACGTGAATATAAGTGATTAAATCTTAATTTTAAAATGAATATAAAAAATTTTTAAACACTTTATACCACTACTCCCACTAAGATACCGAAGATGATTTACTGCCTTTATTTTTAGGGTAAATATCCATCTTCGAACCCCACAGTCAATCTAAAAAATCTTGATATAAATGAATATTCAAGCAAAGGTTATACTAACTAAGCAATCCATTAATCAGTAATAAGTTAACGAGCAAGGCTACTCTAACTCACAAGTGGACAAAAGTGTGTTAGGTATCCAATATATTAAGGGTTAATCAAAATGTAAGGATATTCTGAGTTATGGACGAATCTATTCGTCCACGACATCATTAAGCAAAAAGTTAGTAATTTAGTTTTTAACTTAATCACTTTCCTTTAGATAATCATATAATGTTGAAGCCTTAATTAAGGCTTGATAGCGATTACGAAACGCATGAATGAATATAGCCTTATTTTCTATTTTTTCTTTATGTTTAACTGTATAAACAATTACTGCATCAGGGTGTTCTGCTAGCCACGTCATTGTGTCTTGTCCCTTAACTAACGTTAAAGGGTGAGTTAATCTACCATTAAACTGATAGGTATCAGGATAGTCTCCCAAATACGCTACCTCCGTTCCTTTATCTTGTTCAGCTTTAACAGCCATTGACATTGGCTTAGTATCATAAGCGCTGTATAACATTGGGCTTGTGGTAGCTAAGGTTGCCATGATTGATAAAGGTAAGGATAGAAATAGTATGGATAAGTAATATTTTCCAAGTTTCTCACCTTTATACAGTAACCAACATAATATCAAAGGGACAATAAACAAAATTTCATAAACATGGACATCACTAACAGTTGTAAATACATAATGAACCCAAAATCGGCTAGATAGCATTGCTATAGATAAACTTAGCAATAAGGCAATTAGCCCATACTCTCTAACAAATTTATATTGTAGATTTAATTTTGAAGAGATATAGATGGCTAACATTGGAAACGTTGGAAATAGGTAGTGTATCTGTTTTCCACTCACTAAACTGAAAAGAACAAATGTTGAGGCGAAACCGATGAGCGTATAACGATCACCTAATGATATTAATCGCCAAGTATTTCTTTGCCAAAATCCCCGTAAAACAATCCAAGGTAGAGTTAAGACAGGTAAAACTTGAAGATACCAGTAGATTGGACGAGCATGTGCAAAAGAATGAAGCATTCTTCCTGCTGTTTGCCCCCAAAGTAATTCATTTCGATACTCTGCACCTCCCATAATCACGGCTGGTACTACCCAAAGCAATAGGATAACTACCGCAAGACCAATTGAGATAAATCCTTTTTTAAACCATGTTTTATTGTTTATCATTTCAGTATGAGACCAAAATGGATAGGTTAAAAATAAAGGAAGTGTATAAATAAAGACAGCAGGGCCTTTAGTTAATAGCCCTATACCTAGCGCAATACCGGAAATATAAACATATTTTGATTTATACGTTAATGCAAATTGATAGCTAGATAATAGATAACTTAGCACTGCCACAGTTAATAGTAAATCAAACATTGTCAGTGAACTATAAAGTAACCAGCCAGAAAAACCGAGTAGAAGTAATGGACTATATGATACCCCATCATTCTTTGGGTATACTTTTTTTGCTAAATGATAAATTAACACAAAATTGATTAGTGATAAAAAAGGAACAATAAGTCGTGTTGCTAACTCTGAAACACCAAAAATCCCCCATGTGATATTAATTAACCAAAACATCATTGGGGGTTTGTGTGCATATGTTGCGCCATTAATATGTGGGACTAACCAATTATTATTCATCCACATTTCCCAAGCGACAGATACATAACGAGTTTCATCAATTGGTAGTAGGGGGCGAATAGAAATACCAATAAATATTATCACTAGCGCGAAGAATAGCGTCACTATAAGGGGCTTTCGATGTTGAATTTGATTCAATGTTCTTTACTCCAAAGAATTACTCATATTGATAAAGTAAACTATAGTTCGAATTGTTACTGATTATCCATCACTATCATCGATTTCACATGGTGCTTATAAAGATAAGCAGTGAGTACAAGACTAATAAAGAAAAGTCCAAGACTGATACTTAACTGTAAGTGATTCGTATCACTAACTCCCGTTCCAGCTAAACAAAATATGATAACTTGGGGGATATACCCAATAAAGCTGGCACTAATAAAAGAGAGAAAAGGAATACCTAAACTTCCAGCAAAAAGGTTTGTAGCCAAATTACTTCCAATGGGGAAAATTCGTAATATCAACACCTTGATAAATGCTTTATCCCCTATAAACTGTTTGAACTTCTGTATTTTTTTTGACGAATGATGCCTGAAATATGACTGTAAAGAGAACGATGAAAAGCTATAGGTTAGTACAGCCACAAGCATATAGATTGCCATTGTCAATAATACCCCTTCTCTCAAGCCATAAATAAAACCATAGGAAAACGCAATAATTTGCTTAGGCCCTCCAACCCCGACTAATAGCATTGCAAATAAGAACAAGATAATATGACCTGTCGTACCATGACTACTTACATAATGATAAAGCCACTGGTTATTAAGCAAATGTTGTAAAAAGGCATTTTTTGATAAAAAATATAAACCAATGATAATTAGAAATATCATTATTGATTTTAACCATTTATTCATAACTAATTATTCAACATGCTCAATGGTATACGTAGGTTTCTTCGCTCTTTTAACTAGCCACATCACTCCGATAATATCAACAATTCCCACCCACACACGATTCCATGCTGTATAATTGGACGTCCCTTCCATTCTATCTCGATGATCAACTGGGAATATATTAATTTCCCCTCCTATACGCTTAATTAAGGCCGGAAGGAAACGATGCATATGGTCAAAGTAAGGCAGCGCTAAAAAGGTATCTCTAGGAAAGATTTTAAGACCACATCCAGAGTCGGGAACACCATCATTTAGCAAGCTTTGTCTAATTTTATTCGCAACTTTTGATTGAAATCGTATCCATTGAGTATCTTTACGTTTATTGCGATAACCTGCTATACAGTAATGATGATTGGTAATACATTCAGTTAATTCCAACATTTCTGGAATATCTGCTGGATTATTTTGGCCATCGGCATCCAATGTGACAATAACTGAACCCTTGGCATTTTTAACTGCAGAGTGAACAGCCGTACTTTGACCGCAACTATATTGATGTTTAATGATTTGAAGTGAGCAATTTAATGCTTTTGCAGTTGAAAGGGCTTCAGTGACTGTATTATCAGTACTTCCATCATCCGTAATCACAATTTCAAAGTTAGTTGAAAGGTTAAGTGCTTGATGGATTTCTGTTATCAGTTGACCAATATTTCCTTGCTCATTCTTTGCAGGGATAACTACTGAAACTAATTCGGTCATAATGTTCCTCTTTACCTTTTTGTAAAATAAGTACGTATTGACAATATAATGAAAATACTTTTAATGAATCTAATGGAATCTATTTATTACTGAAAGACGTATATTTATAGCATAGATGACTTTTTATACCTTCTTGTCTCTACGAGTATATGTAATACCCCCATCAGACCATGAGCATAGAAATAAGTTTCAATTAAGCCAACCGTAGTTTTATGAATAGTAAGAAAAAAAGATGCATCAAGCCCAGCTTTTATAGCAACAAACCAAGCAACACCGGTCAACAAGGATGATAGCAACGCTAATAATCCGAAACCTTCAACTGTTGCAGCTAAACCACTTGGAGAAGGCTGGGGTAACTTGCATTGCTTGAGAATAAGTAAATCAACTTTTAATTGATAAAAGTATTTGAATGCCCAAGGATAAAGGTCTTTGCATGTTCGACGTTTGATGATAATAAAAACAAATAGCAAGCAAATAGGCAATAAAAGTATACCACTGTATATATGTATGAGACTTAATGTAGAGATATCTGCCCAAATAGCGTGATGATTTATATGCATTAATCCTGACGAAAGAATTTGGATTAAAACCCAAAGTACAGTTAATCCATGTAGTATTTGCTCAACTTTCGGAAGCGTTGAAAAAACACGTTTTATCGCTGAAATATACTGATTCATATTAAACCTGAGGAAAAATTTCCGCCACTATACCAACTAAAAAAACAAACTCAGTTATTAATAATGAAAACTAATGTTGTTTATGACTTGTCATAAAGCTGTAATATAAGAATGGTAATTGTAGTTAATAATGAATAAGGTTTAGAGGTTTTATGAGTAAATACACTTATGTAGAAATAATTTTAGCTATATTGGGTTGGCTTATTCTGCTTTATTTAGCAATTACTCATTGGGATAAACTATTTTAGTTAATTTAATAAGTCATTATTGCAAGTTGGTAACATAGCAATACTACAACTTTTTCGTAGCCTAACTGAAATGAGTGTTCTGTTTAAATTATTCCCCTTCTAACTCGTTTTGGGGCATTTCCGAGTTAGAGATATGAGATAGTTTCTTGTTCGACAACCCCATTTTCGTTAAAGCTAAGCTAAAACCTTCTGAATAGCCAACACGAACCCATTCTTAAACAAAGGGCGACCATCTTCATCTTTGACCACAACATTGGAACTGATAATTGTTCAGGGTGTAACCTAAATATATTTGCAGCTCACTTCATTTGAACAAGGAATACTCAAAGAAGTAAGTAGCAACCTTTAATATAGAAAGAGTTGATTGAGGAGGGAAAGATTTAAAAGTTTATTTTATCCATTTTTTTGTGACAAACAAACCAAGCATCATAAAGAGAAAGAAGACAATTGCACCACTATTGCCACTTGCAAGCGATGAGACAACAGGGCCAGGACAGATCCCCCCCAATCCCCAACCCAGACCAAAAATACTCGCACCGACAATAAGGCGTTTATCGATAGATTGT
The DNA here is from genome assembly GCF_021513135.1 of Vibrio sp. SS-MA-C1-2. Classification (NCBI taxonomy): domain Bacteria; kingdom Pseudomonadati; phylum Pseudomonadota; class Gammaproteobacteria; order Vibrionales; family Vibrionaceae; genus Vibrio; species Vibrio sp. SS-MA-C1-2. The sequence continues at coordinate 921,035 of NZ_CP090980.1, read as the reverse complement.
TTATTACTTATAGCAAACTCTTTGCTATATACAGGTTTAGAGCATGGTTTAATAATTAGAAAGTAACAAGGTAAGAAAACAAGCAGAGCACCACCCATTACAAAGGCTAAATCTGGCTTCCAATTACCAGCAACATCCAGAAATGCCAAAACAACTTCAGGGATCACCATACCAGACAGAGCCATACCCATTCCAAATAAGAGTCCACTTATTAGTGCAATAAAGAAAAACATCTGTGTCCCCTATAAAACATGAAAACGAATAAATACAGTGATAGCAGCAACCAGCATAAATGTACAAGTTGCAGTGATGGAGCGTTTAGATAAACGGCCCATACCACATATACCATGGCCACTAGTACATCCATTACCGAGTTTTGTGCCTATACCGACAATGAATCCTATAAAGGCAAGATAAAAGTAAGAGTGATCATAACTCGATGGAAGCTCTGTTCCAAAAAGCTTAGAGCCTAAAATACCACCGATAACCATACCTATAATAAAAAGTACTCGCCAGAAGAAATCCTTTTGTGTCGGTGAAAGTAAGCCTGATACGATACCACTGATCCCCGCAATCTTGCCGTTAAAAAGAAGTAATAAAACAGCAGATACGCCGAGTAGCATGCCACCAAATAGTGACAGCCAAGGAAGTTGAAATGTCATCATTTAACCTTAAACACAGTAAATTGAGTGAAGACAACCAATTAATTGTCGAATTTTTTCATCAGCAAGTGAATAAAAAACCTGTTGCGACTCTTTTCTAACACTAACCAAATTGTGCTTTTTTAAAACACTCAAGTGTTGAGAAAATGCAGATTGGCTAAGTTCGGAGGTTTTTTGTAACTCACCCGCCCCTACTTCACCACCCATTAATGTGCACAATACAAGGAGCCTTTCAGGGTGTGCCATAACTTTCAATTGTTCCGAAACTTGTGCCGCTTTTGGTCTTAATTCTGCGATATTCATGATTCACCACTTTAAATTCTTTTTTCTAGTTTAGTTAATCTGTATATTAAGTCAAGCTAATTTAGCTTTTTTTGAATTAGCAAAAATTACATTAGTATTATCTAATTTAGGTGTTATTATAAATTTATAGCAACTGATCATGAAAAGCAGCTAAGGTGTGCAGATGATTAGGTGGAAATGATTAATTTATCTTTGGAGTATTTAAAATGCCTAAAATTCTTATTGTAGGTGGTGTTGCTGGCGGTGCTTCGGCCGCAGCAAGAGCACGAAGATTAAGTGAAGACGCTGAAATCGTTATCTTTGAAAAAGGACCTTATATCTCATTTGCAAATTGCGGCTTGCCTTATCATATTGGTGGCGATATACCAAAACGAGAAAACCTATTATTACAGACGCCGGAAAGCTTTCTTGCACGATTTAATGTCGATGTAAGAGTGATGAATGAGGTGATTGCTATTGATCGTTCAAAGAAGCAAGTGACGATCAAAAATCTATTGGATAATACACAATATCAAGAAAATTATGATTTTCTCCTGTTAAGTCCAGGTGCTTCACCTGTTATTCCTCCGATTCTAGGGTTGGATAACCCTTTAACGTATTCACTACGTAATATTCCCGATATGGATAAAATTATTTCAACCATTGAGGAGAACAGACCAGAACATGCAACGGTTGTAGGTGGTGGTTTTATTGGTTTAGAAATGGTAGAGGCGTTTCATCAATTAGGCATTAAAACAACGTTAATTGAGATGGCCGATCAGGTGATGACTCCAATCGACAGAGAAATGGCTGGATTAGTGCATGCTGAAATTAGAGAAAAAAATATAGATTTACAGCTAGGTGTGGCACTTTCAGCAGTTGAGCACAAAGACAAAACCCTCTCATTGACACTTTCGAATAAGACTAGTCTAGAAACAAACCTACTTATTATGGCGATTGGTGTAAAACCAGATAATCAATTAGCTAAAACTGCTGGTTTGGAACTGGGTGATTTTGGTGGTATCTCTACGAATAAATATATGCAAACAAGTGATCCTGCTATTTTTGCTGTGGGTGATGCAATTGAAGATGCAGATTTTGTCACGGGCAAACCTGGTCTAGTTCCTCTTGCTGGTCCTGCAAATCGTCAGGGGCGAATGGCGGCTAATAATATGTTTGGACGTCAAGAAGCTTATCATGGCACACAAGGCACTGCGATCTGTAAGGTCTTTGATCTTGCTGTTGCATCAACAGGGAAAAATGAGAAACAGCTTGTACAAGAGGGGATGGTTTACCAAAAAGCATATGTTCATACGGCAAGCCATGCGAGCTATTATCCCGGGGCTGAAACGGTATCATTAAAATTGTTGTTTGCGCCTCAAAACGGAAAAATACTCGGTGCTCAAGCTGTTGGTAAGGATGGTGTCGATAAGCGTATTGATATTCTGGCGGTAGCACAACGTGCAGGAATGACTGTTGAACAGTTACAACATTTGGAATTAACTTATGCGCCCCCATACGGTAGTGCTAAAGATGTGATCAATCAAGTCGCTTTTGTTGCTAGCAATATTTTAAAAGGTGATACAGACCCCATCCATTTTGATGAAATCGATAACTTAAATGGAAATCAACTGCTACTAGATGTAAGAAATCCGGGAGAGTTAGAAAAAGTTGGTTATATTTCTGGTGCCATCAATATTCCAGTGGATCAGTTAAGAAATCGACTTAACGAGCTGCCAAAAGAAAAAGAGATCATTATCTACTGCCAAGTTGGTTTGCGCGGTAACGTTGCATATCGTCAATTAGTCAACAATGGCTATAAAGCGAAGAATTTAATCGGCGGTTATCAAACGTATAAGTTTGCTAAACTATAACCTTGTTCAAATAAACCTCAGAATTAACAAACATCCCTTAATCAGCTCAATTAAGGGGTGTTTGTTTATATATAATTGAATAATTTTCCTTCCTTTTACTTTAACACGCTTTGGGGCCATTCAACGAGTTAGCCAGAACAATCTTTAGCACACCTTTGGACAAAAACATGTTAGATCCTCTAGTAATTTATACTTTCAAGCGGTTCATTATAAAATCTCATGTAACTTAGAGTTAACTATCTAGCAAAGGCCGATTCGAGCTTTTTGTTAAGCTTTACTTATCAAACAAGCCTCATTATGGTGTTTTTATGCCAAGAAGATTTTCTTTGTTTATCAGTTACGTAGTGATTTAATACACATAAGGTCAGATATATTAAATATTGTTTTAGAATGGAAAGAACTTATAATTAAATATTAAAAGTTATTTAGGCTTAGTATTATGGTTAAAGTGAGAAAGCAAATTACTGATGTATGGGAAACAGTTGAAGAACTAAAAAAAGATATTGAAATTGTAAGTAAGCCATTTGAAATTTGGCACTCCCATAATTCAACTGGTTTATGTGATACTAATTATTCTCCTGAAGATAAAGCGCTTGAAGCTCTTTGTCAGTTTAATGGTGTTGAGTTAGCATCCACAAAATTACAATTGATCCTTGATAATTGTTTTGATAAATCGACTCAAACTGGCGGTGGCTGGGTAAAGGGTTAGACATAGCTCTGTTGTGCGAATCCAAAAAAAGGAGCTGAAATAATCAGATCCTTTTCTAGTTGCTGTAACAAACTTTGAGGTACAAATGAGTTAACTAAACTTTCTAGTGACTCCTTTTGGATCACTTTCTGTTTCATGTTCCCTAGACACAAAAAACCCACTGATAAATCAATGGCTTTCCACATCTAATATAGAGGAGAAATAGGGATTTGAACCCTATCTTATTTAAAGTCAATCCAGTTCATTATCTTTCAATAGTTTTTCAAACGCACTACCATCATTTCTCGTTAAGTTAGGTACAAATCGGCTATACGTTTGAAAGAGCATTTTTGTTGTTGTATGTCCCATTTGCCGAGCAATCCATTCTGGTGCTTCCCCTGCTGCTAACATTAAAGTAGCATAAGTATGCCTTGTCTCATAAGGACGGCGATACTTCATACCCATCTCAATCAATGCAGGTTTCCAAACCCTATCCCGAACATTCTTTTTATCCAGCGGATTACCAGCTTTATTGCAGAAAACAAACTCATTATTACCTGTTTCTCTAAATTGAGCTTGCAGAGCTTCATAAACTGAGCTTGTCATTTGAATATCTCTTGCTGATCCAATAGTTTTAGCTGTATCCATACGCCCATGAACAAACGTCTCACGAACAGAAACCGTTCGACGTTTAAAATCAACATATTGCCATTTCAAACCATCAATTTCAGACGTTCTCATCCCAGTGAAAAAGCGTACAGTAAAATAGTTTTTAAAGTCTAAGCGAATATGCTGTAAAAAATACATCACTTCATCAAGATCAAATGGTTGTACATCTCGTCTATCAATTCGCAGGGCTTTAATATTTTCAAATGGTGTTCTGAAGCCAAATCGATCACCTGCTTCTGACAACATCATTCTAAGTGGTGTCATCACATGATTAATAAATTCAGCCGAAAGCTTCTTTCCATTGTCCCTCGGTTTCGCTATTTCAGCTCGAAACTTCAACAACTCATGCCGCTCTATTCTATCCATTTCTTTCTCACCAAAATGAGGAACTAAGTAGCTATAAAGATAAATTCTCATACTCTCTTTATAACTTTCTTTCCAACGACTTTCATTTTCTGCGTACCATTCTTCAGTGAAATCTTCAAATGTAATACAACCACGACCTTGAACTTGTTGAACTGCATTTTTATAATGGCCGAGCATCTCCTCCTTTTTTAATTCTGCGGCATTATCTTGTTTGATGAATTTAACAACACGGGGAGAGTCAGGAAAATAATCTCGATAGACAAAACACCCTAATCGAATATCTGCATCTATTTTCTTTAACAACTTCTGCAGCTTTCTCTCATTTACTAAATTGTTTGATAATTGAGTATGTTCTCTACAACGTACTTTTTGATACATAAAGTCCAAGTAAAGCTTTTCATTTCTTACACCTACACTAGCCATGACAAATACGTCCTCCAGCCATTGGAATATACATATGATTTCTTGATGCAGAACGATAAAGTTCAACTTCAATCGCTTCCCAAATATATAAAATTTTCCCACCTTTAAATGGTCGAATATAATGGATCCCTTCCATGAATATTGAATCTCGCAATTGTGAGCTAATATAGTTCGGCGTATATTTTATTTTCTCTGCGAGCTCTTTTGTTGTTAGCAATGTCTGATCCATAGGAACTCCTATGATAATTAATTTCAATAACCCAGTTAGCTCTTAAAAACAATTAAGAGCTAACTGTTCATAAATAAGGTAACGTTAGTAAAGTTCCATAAACACTCTACAACATCGGTTTATTTAAACAATTTTGATTAAGGATTGATTCATTAAAATATAATCTGACATTAGTAAATGTCATTCCATCAATGGTATAACTAGGGCTATTTGATTCGCAATAACAACGGAGGTGTTTATTATATTTGTCATCAACAAAGATAATAAACGCATTAAATCTTATTTCTGATTTAGGGTAAATAGATTGAAGTCTAATCGCTTGCAATAAATAACGACAAAAACGTAAATGTCGAATCCACAAAGACTCAATCTCTGTTTGATTAGAAATACGATTAATCACATTAAAGAAGAGGGATAACGGTAGAGTAAGATCCCGTTTCACTAGAGTAACCATATCAAATAAGGTCTTCTCAGAGGGTTGTTCAATGGTTAAATAGTCTCTATATTGAGCAAGGGCGCTTCTAACCGCTGTATTTCTTTTATATTTATTTATGAATAAACGAGCATTCTTTTTCATGTATATCCAAGAATGCCTTTGACTCAAATCATGACACTGCTTGAGTTTCGTTTCATTAAAAAATACATGGGAACTTAAACCTAAAGCAAAATGCTCCAAATTTGATTGACTGGAAAGAAAACAATCAGTCATAGAAATCATATTATTAAGCATATCTCTCTCCTCTTATCTGACAAATGGGAGAGAACCTAGTGCTTCCTATGAACCTGAAAGTGACATTGTCATAAAAATTATGACTTATTGAAAGGTTTGGTTTTTTATCAGCAAGACACTGCCAATAAGAAAAGAATATTAACAATGAACTTTCAATACTTTGCTTTAAGTTATGAAAGTAAAGGGTGTGAGTGTGAGTCATATCACGACCTCCATCAAATTAGATCTATCCCTAACCGATGGAATTCGCTAGAATATATCCATCGGCTGGGTTGGGTTTCAAAGTCTGGGCAGCCGGTACGGGGTAGAAGGGTTGCCGCCCTTCTACTCCAACTGCAAATCTTAACTACTGACACAATCTAAATAATCGAGTAGTTAATTAATTTCAATTCTAGCGTTTATTATTCAATTGTCCATAGCTTAAAATATAATTCCTTATAAATTACTGCTATCTTATTAATTTAAAATAAGAACTATTTTAAATTAATTTTATGATCAAACATTATATAAATAAGATAATTAAACCTCACTACTGCTGCCTGTCCAAATTGGACAATTAATAATATTATTTCTCATCAATCACACCTTTTTCACTCATTATTTCTTGATAGATGCTAAACAACCATAAAAAAATAATAAAAGCGCGCGTCCTTTTTTTCGCTCTTTTTTATTTGCACTTTGAGTGACATCTATAATAGCCGGCATATTACTCTCCAACCTTTCCAGATAATGAATAGACACATAACTTTTTTTATTAGTTAAATATTTTGCCTCATCAGTAATAATGGGGCGTCTTTTTACATTATTCAGATAAGGTAGAATCCCAGTTGAATCCTTTGAGATATAGACATCAAACTGAATATCATTCAAATTCAATTGATTTAATTTTTGATACCACCAGCTTAAGTATTGGGTGTATATCTCTCCTTCCTTTCTCATTTCTTCTCGCGAAAGAACGCTGACATCAATGTTAATGTACCATTTCAGTTCAATTTTATCTTGAGGTAGTTCCAAATCAGCCATTAACTTGAGTAAATGTATCGTTAGTTTCGTATCAGACGTTCTCAATAGATGGCTTTTAGCTCGAACTAAGTTTTTAAGTAAAGGATATAAAGGTTGATAAAACGATGTATCTACTCCATTACCATTAAAAACAAACCTTTGATATCGTTGTATAAACTCAGTCAATTGCTTGAGTTGTCTTTTATTTTTTAATAGCAGGCTCAATTGTCGTGTTAATAATCGATTCTGAGTAATAAGTTCATTAGCATGTTTATCAACAATACCAAATACGCCCTGAACAACACTGACCGGAATACCCAAATGATTTGCCACTTCATAAACATTCTGTTGGTTAAACTTACGTCTGATTATCTGCCAGCACTGAACTAATGTTAATGGGGCTTTCAATGCTTTCTCTTGTGGTAATAACCCACTGATCTCAACAATATCATGGAGCAGCGGATATTCAACATCTATTGGCTGATAAATACTAGACTTCTGTTCTTGTACAAGTGATAATCTCGGTCGTCCTGAAAACCCTTGTTCAACCTTATAACCCCAATGCTCAGTTAATAATTTCCGGGATGGTTTTAAATCACTCTTATATTTATAAAAATTGATAAAATCATCAATATGGATATAATTTGATGTCGTCACACTCACATGAGAATGACCAAGTAAGCTAGATAATGCCCATAATTTTTTCCGAGTTGCCGTTTCTAGTCCTAAGCGCTTTTCCAACTTCAATTGGTATTCTATACTTAGATATTTGTGAAGAAAGGCTTGATTAAATAACGTATCTTCAATTTTCATTTCGCTTCGATTAAGCAAGAACCAATTCCAACTCGCAAATGAATGACGTAAATACTGAAATCTAAATGAACTATCTCCAGTAACAACACGCATCACTTCTATTAATAATGTAAATGCTCGATTAATCATTGTTTTATTTGGAAAAATTAGGCTCCGATATTGTGTATATCGATGTTTATGGCGTTGTACATAATCACTAAAAAAACGTAATAACTCTTCTGGCATGAGAACATCAATAGGAAGGTTTCTGGCGCTACTTGTTGTTTTAAGCTTTCTATATTCATTCGCTCGAATCGACAAGACAGCATAGTTTCCAATGTGAACAAAATCTTGATACTGGAGTCCAGTAATTTCTCCACGTCGCAGACCACAATAAAACCCTAAACAAAAGATAATTAATGCGTAATCCGTCAGTACATGCTCTTCATCCAGTAACAATTTAATAACTTTATCAGCTTCATAATGACTTAAAATATTCGCATCCACATTTTGCTTGGAAATCGCGATATCTAAGTCAGTTAAGCTCATTCCTTGGCAAACGTCAGAATTAATTAAAAATTCAGTAAAGTATAATACATACTTTCTTTTGCTGGCAGCGCCAATAGATTCTGCCGTAAGATTAAGTTTTTCAGCCCATTCATCACTTGATAATAAACTAGGATCGCACCCTATAAATTCTAAAAGAAATGGCTCAGCCACATACCTAATATAACTTTCAATGGTATTCTCTCGTAAATACTTCTTCTTCATTCCACCTTGTTTTAACAATTTATAAAGCCAAGATTTTACTAACCATAACCATGGCAACTCGGTTGCAGAACGTGTACAACTAAGATCATCTCTTAGTTTTGATATCAATGCATTTCGAGCAAGTTGTAACTGTGTTTTTTTTAAAGGTTGATTACTTGCCCCTTTTAGTAACGAAAATAACTTCATCAATTGGTCTAATTGGCTAGAAACAGTCTTTTCCTTGATCAGGCTATAAGCCACAAGGTCACTCTCATTTAGAGAAGAACAAACTCTTTTCCATAAACTCCCTTGCCGCTTAGTAAGCATGTCTGTTGTCTGAATCACTCTTGATTGATGATTCTCAACGGGTTTATTATGGATAAGGCGAAATAGAGTATTATTGGATAAGTTAACTGTTGATAAAAGACCAGAATTCAATGCAAAACGACTAGCACTTCCCATTAAAGCGGTTTGTATCTTCTCTGCAGATTTTAGATGACTGAAGCATATAGAATATGGAAAATCTGTACCTTTCTTATCAAGATAAAGATTGATGCAACCAATTAAGCTTTTCTTTGGTTTTTTAGCATCCCAGTTTATGCGATACATCATAATTAAGGATTCGGCCAACGGTGACAACAATATATTATTATCACCTTGACGATAAACCCACTGTTGATGAAACCGAAGTAAATTATCTTGCGTTGTTATCAAATCGACGATGTCTTTTTGTATTGTTATTCCCTCTTTTAAGCAGAGAAACATCCCCAGTTGACCAAACTCTTGTTCCTGATCTAACTTACTATCTAATTGATTATCAATTATGCCATATAAGAAAGAAGATAAATTTTCCAAATAGAGCACCTCAGGTCTTAGTAATGGTTTCTCTCGCTTTATTTCCACACTATGCGAAAGCTCTGGATAACTAAACCCTGTTATTTTTTTATATATGATTAAAAAGAGTTCCAGTAAACCTAAATACAGATCTGACTGCTCAGTTTCTTTTGGGAATTTATTCTGAATAGTCGTTAACGATTTTGAGCTGATTGTCTTTTTCTTTAGATCAATTTCGAGTAAGCGTTGTATCCACTTTAAAACCTTATTAATCTGATTCTGTCGTTGTTTTTTTAGTTTCTCACGTCTAACAAAGGTCAACGAATCGATCTCAATAGGGCTTTTCGTATTTAACAGCATTAAGCCATCCAGCTTAAATTGATTTTGGATCTCAACTTGCTTCTTTTCAGTGAATAATTGATGATCTAAAGCTTTGATGGGCAAACCTCCCACCCTAACTCATTGACTAAGTAATCTAAAACCGGAGTTATCTCCTTAATAGCATCTGATGTACCTAATGTTGATTCAATACTAAGTGGCATTTCGCCAACGCTCCAATGACCTAATTGAAAATAGACTAATTCATTCCTAACTCCATGCTCTTCCAGATAATTCGCTAAAAAGTGCCTAGCATAATTGGAAGGAATGAAATCTTCCCCCGTATAAAATTTACTCATGAGCCAGCTTGTCGTTACATTAAGAGATTTAAATTTTCCAGCTTGGTATTCAATATAAAATAATGGCCCAACCTCTTTCATTTTAGCTTCTTTATATTTCATAATTTTATTTATTCTATCACTCGACTTTTCTCTTACAGAACGAACAAGTACATTAGTCGTTGTAATTGCATGTGTTGCTATAGGTTCATTAATTAAGGAGAAGGCTAGACCCAGTTTGATTAGGTGCTTTTTATATTCTTCTAATTGCTGATTCAATGCAGATGGTATTGCAATAACACGGGTGTGTGAAAAATCAATCGTATCTTTATCGCTAATACACATTCCTGAATAGGCATAAAAATGGAAGTTGAAAAATGGTAGAGGATGATTGACCGCTCGATACCCCGTACACGATTGAATAAAGTGTGTGATATAGAGGACATAATCATTGTGATATTGAATGAGTGCCTGAATATCCCCTGACTGATACAAGCTTATACTGCGCTTTAATTTAAGTAATAGTTCATTTACTAATGATTGGAGCTTGTCGGTTTTAAGTACATAAAAAGAGCCAACAGAACCATCTAATGGCCATTGTTCTCCCAACAAAGGCTCATCAAAATTATTGATCATACTCTTAACATGAGAATATACCTTTTTCCAGAATCCAAATATTCCATCTTGAAGTTCAGCATAGGTATAATGTTGATAATGCCGAGGTGCACGGGTTAAATAGCTCATTTTAGAAAAAGCAAAATCAAAAATCACCGGATTACATAAATTTGAAGCATGAAGATAGTTTTGGGTGAATCGAGTGATCCGTTTTAAACTCAACTGAAAATAACTTTTCTTTGAGAAGTTTTTCAACAACTGATTAATTGCAGTTAAAGTTAGTTTATCTTCACTGATTGCAAGAAGACGATCATTGATATTCTTACTATTGAGATGTAAAAAACTGACTAAGAATATAGGAACTTGCGTAATTGCCACATGTGAAGATGAGTTCAACATATCAGATTTAAGAATCTTATCTTTAATCACTGTTTTTTTTAATTGGAACTTAAAATAATAATGCTCATTAAGTTTAAAGACACCATTACCATCAGCGTATTGATCATTGATAATTGTCAAATACTGCAAGTCTATTAATGCTTTCCCTGTCCACAAAGTTAACATCAAAAAAGCAATGAGCTCGTGGCGAGGGATCCCTTTAATTTTATTCTTATTTGTCTTATGTTCTTCACACCAATTTAAGAAAATAAAGAGCTCATGAGGCTGAAGGATATTCTTATTCAACAATGTAAGATTATGACTTTTACCTATACTTCTCGAAATATTAAGTACTTTTGATGATTTAATACGATCATCATATAAAATAGACGCATCTGGCAAAATATGGCTAGGTTTCTCTTTTTCATCTAAAGGAAGCCTAACATTCATCAATGGCGGATACGCTTCTTCTGGAAGGAAATCACCCGGAATCCCTTTTTTCTTACTCTTTTTTAGCTTCAATAATAGAGCCATACTATTATCAGGTGCTCCAATTAACTGCTCTTCACTTCCAACTTTATTGAAACTCATTCTAAAATCAAAATTTCGGCGAGCAAATCGCCTTGTTCCCCACTCTAATTTATAAAAATTAGCGATAGCAGAAACTCTTGACGCAAAATTCTCGGAGTCTTTTAATGACTGATATTTCTCTTTATATGTATCACTAATCTGATAGGTATTATTAAACAATGTAACAACAGGAAAATTAAAATCAGCATAAGAGCTTAATAAGCGAAAACTTGTTGCAGCGCTGAGTGCTTTGTCTTTTTCAAGTAAAAACTCTTCATGTTTTCTGAAATGCTTAAAAAATAGAAGTGTATGTAACTCAACCCCTCTTTTAGATTCACACTCATGATATTTAAGTAAAATGACATATAAATAACGGCGCTCACACCAATTTTTTTGATAGGCTGTATTTTTAAATGTTTCAGTATCAGCCATAGTATTATTGACAATTAACTCACAAAATTGATGAAGTAACGTATTTTCAAGATCAAAGGTTTGTTTAAAAAGATCAGGGTAAGACTCCTCAAGCCTTAACAATGCATTTAATACAGGCCCGAGCCCTCGGCAATGAGGCGGGGTCTGAATACTCTGTAAAAACTCTACCATTAAAAATATTGATTGAGGTTCTAAACCATCAACCACACTATCTGGCAGATCCTCAATAGAAATGAGCTCTAATGGCAAATTATCGGTCATAAACCTCGCTCTGAAATATTTAAACGTCGAGCAAGTTCAGCTTTTGTCGTGATGTGCGGGTATAAGCTTTGCCACTCTTTTGATTGAAATAAACTCCGCTTCCCTTCATCGACATTAAACCATGATTGTAAATAATGTCCTATTTCATTTGAATGACTCGTAAATCCAAGATTTAGTAAATGATGTGTGAGTTCACTAAGAAAGATTTGTCTCTTTAAATGTAGTGGTGGTTTTTGATTAAAAACAGCAATAGGAAATAATGAGTCTTTATTGATGTATTCTTTTGCGGAACAATAAAGCAACTCTTTATATGTAAAAAATCCAGAAAGAAGGTAATAACGAGAACGATATTGATAAGCCAGCATCATATTTTGATAGGCTCTAATATTCAATAATGCGGGCTTTACATCCAATATTCCATAACTCAATCGTGTTCCTGAAACAGGATCTGCTTTTTGAATGAGATTCTGAAGATCAGGATCAACTTTGATATCATCAATGAGCGCCATTTTAACCTCAGGTTCTTTCATCAATAATTTTTCAAGATCGCGTTGCATCATCCTCTCTTCCCTATCAATCTTCTATTAAGACTAGATGAAAAAAAAGAATAATTCAAAATGATGTAACAAATAACTAATCTACCTTTCAAGTCATAGATACTAAACGGTCTCTTGACTACAAAAAAACCGACAAACTACGTCTATTTGAGCCATATGCATTACCCTCCTTGGTAAAAGGTTATTTTAATATAGAGTCAACTTGTTCGTGTCATGACCGTCTATCAGTATATTTAGCTATTTGAAAATCTACCAATTCTTTAACCGCATCATTAAAGTACTGGGTAAGTTCTGGTTCAATATCAAAATTTGCTACTAGAACATCATTAACATTACTAAACCATGAATTATTTTTGTCTGTGTTCCCACCTATAAATGCATTAATTGGGTTATCTAACCAATATTTTTGCCATTTAACAGAGTTTGCTGCTACTCCTTGCATCTTTTCTGTTAGATCTGAGTTCTTTAACTTAGGGTACCTTGATAATACATGCCAACTTTTTATTGAGAGTTTCTCAATCGAGGGAGGAGTAAGAAAACCATTAAGTTCAAGATAAGCTTCTAATAAAATAGCTTTAAAGCATTTCGTCATACTCATTTTTTGTATAACATTAAAAAAGAAAGCCCCATGCTGATCAACTAATCTCTGTAGCAATATATCATTAGACATCGTAGCAACGATATTAAACCAGCTCCCATGTTGCTTATTCACCTTCTTAAAATCACAATCTGCACGATAATATTCTACGGCTCTTGGTCTATGTCCTAAGTGATTAGTAAGGTTATTAAAGTCATCAATAGCGGTATAACGTAATTGTTTGGTCAATTCTTGCCAGAAATCAACTAATTCAGGTTCAAGATTAATAAAGCACCCAATTCCTAACTTTGGACTAGCAATAGACACTCCGCGATGTTGGTTATGAACTTTAGTAGATGTAATGCCAAGAGCTTCTTGTTTATTTAAAAATGAACGGTGATTACCAATAAAATCTAATACGACCAAATGTTTTTTATTTTCATGACAACGTAAGCCACGTCCAAGCTGTTGAAGAAAAATAATATTAGACTCAGTTGGTCGAAGCATCATTACAGTATCAATAGAGGGCAAATCAGTTCCTTCATTAAATAAGTCAACTGTAAAAAGTATTTGAACAACACCTCTATCTAATAAAGACAGCGCTTCATTCCGTCTAGTTGGAGAGCTACTATGTACAGACAGAGCTTTATACCCCAGCTCAAAGTAACGCTTGTTAAATTGTTCAGCCATGAAATCAGCGTGTCTTCGAGAAATACAGAAAGCAAGTGTCCGTGATTGATGTTTCAACTCCCAGTGCTTGAATATATGCTCGGCTCTATGTATTGTAGCGAACTGAGCATCAATAGTACTTGGATCAAATTTGCCATTACGCCATGGAATTTCTTGATAATCAACAGAACTATCCCAAATTCCAAAATAATGAAATGGAACAAGGATTCCCCCATCTATGCCATGTACTAAATTACGTTCAAAAACTAAGTTATCATGACAAAGTGATAAAATATTAGCTTGATCGGTTCGTTCTGGTGTTGCAGTTAACCCAAGCAAAAACTCTGGTTCAAAGTGATTAAGAATGTTTAAATATGTAGCTGTGCTAGCATGATGAAATTCATCAACTACAATATAATCAAAGTAATTAGGTTCAAATTTATTCAAATGCTTAACTTTACCTATACTTTGAACCGAAGCAAACAACATAGCTTTATCTTGTTCCTTGTTCTTTCCATTAAAATAACCAGCTGATTTTTCCGGCCACAGTTTAGCAAACGTATTTAATGCTTGAGTTAGAATTTCTTCTCTATGAGCAACAAATAAAACACGCTTAGCATTTAATTGTCTAGCATCAAATGCTGAAAGCCATGTTTTTCCCATTCCTGTACCCATTACGACTAACCCTCGTCTATTTCCTTCAGACCTAGTAAGAGCAAGAGCCTCAAGTGCATTTAACTGAACTAAATTAGGGGTGTAATCATCTTCATCTAAAAGTGTTGAATCACCAATAACAGATAGTTTCGGTGGCTTTCTGCGTTGAATGTAAGTATCAATCCACTTATCAGTAAGCTTTATTGAACAAGGGTGTTCAAATAGCAAGCCGAATTCCTTACGAATACTATTAAATTGAATTGCAGAAAATGAATCCTCTGGGGGGTAATAATCTAATCGAAGGCACCATTCGTAACCGTCTGTTAATGCAGATTTACTAATATTATTTGATCCAATAAAAGCAGAACCACTAAAAAAAGTTTGTGGTGAATCATTACAAACGAATATATATGACTTTAGGTGGAAGCTGCGGTTAGTGGTTACAAAAATTTTAACCTCGATATCATCATCAAGATCCATAAGGGAACGGAGAGCAATAGGATGTGTAATATGTAAGTAATCTGAAGTTAATACTTTTAATTTAAGAGGGCGTGAGTGTGATTTTTTTTGCTCTATTGCTTCATGAATACTTGGTAATAATAAATCTAACCCTGATGGCTGAATAAAAGATACTGCAATTTCTATTTCTGTCGCATTGTTAATAGCATGTATCAACTGTGGTAATAACGGATTATCCCCTCCCGTAGTAAGTAAGTTATCTTGAATAGTCAAAGGTTGTATTGACACTGTCACACCTCCATTAATCCTTAATTAAGATAGCATTTAACCATTGTTCTGATTCTCTTTCTGGTCTAGCATCCGAACTCACCCATGTACATTTAACTTTTAAAGCCGAATTAAAAATTATACTCTCTAAACTTTGCTCATTCATATCCGTAAAAAGGCGACCGTTACGTAACTTATCTCCCTCGCCATATTTAAATGAACAGTAAAAAACACCATTGGGTTTTAATAATTTCCCTAGCCGCAAAAAAACACTTGGAAGCTCTTTGTCTGGAACGTGTAATAGAGAAGCACAAGCCCATATAGCATCAAAGCTTGCTATTTTAGCAGAAAATGTCTTAAATGTTGATTTAGAAACAGTTAACCCCAAATACTCACTAGCCAATTTGACTAATGATTCACTCGCATCGAAAGCAGTAACTTGATAGCCTAAATTTAAGAAGTTTTTACTATCACGACCTGAGCCACATCCCGCATCTAATATAGTTCCATTATTAGGTACATGAGGTAAGAACTGTTCATAAAGTTCAGTGACATTTACATTTACTGTTGAGTCAAAGAAACCCTTAGCATTGTTATTGTAATATTGATTGGTAATGCTCATGATATTAACCATCTAAAATTTAAACTATTAAATTGTACTAATCAGAATTATTCTTCTAAGTAGCTACACGAAAGTCAAGCTAATTCAAGCTATTGATATTTAACAATAAATCTCCAAAATAAAATCCCAAAAAACTTTTTAGTGCCTACTTATTGATTCTAACTAATCATAAACTAGTTGTGATATCAATTCACGGATTAATAATCCATAAATTACGATTATTAAACTCACACATACTATTCAATGGTTTCTAGGGTATTCGAATTACAAGTCCATAACATTCCAATAAATCAAAAAATACACTTTATAGTCAGACACATACAACCATCCTCATCCAACACAGTCCATTCTCATGAATAGCCTCTATGAGAACTTCAGATACTTTGTTAGTTACCTATTAATATTTTAATAGCCTTTTTATTCGTTTTTAACAATTTTCATTACTTAAGCTAAACATTTTCCACCCCATAAAGTGTAGGCTTATTTTTCAACCAAAGCTGATACTGTTGACCAGTAGACGAAGCTGCAGCGGTACAATCCACATTCCAACGTCGTAATAAATACCCTGCTAGTGCGGCTCTTACTTCTAAATGGCAAACGTTATTCTCCATCCTGTAATCCAAGGCAATAGCTTCAAGGTGTTTTACATTCTTTGGGTGAAGCAGCATCCATTGCTTATCTGCGAGCTTTCTTTGATTGTCCTTTACCTCATCATCATTGATAGCAACAGATTTAATTATCGACAAAACAAAGTCCCTAAAAGCTTGATGCTCACAATCATAAGCACGCATATGCCAGCGCAGCCCATTATCGATAATGGAGTGCGGGATAACTTTCTTTTCTTTTTCACCACTCGACAATGATACATACGTCATTGTTAGCGCCTTATCATTCTTAATGGCACGACAGACTGTCGCGACATGATGAATATCTGGAATAATCAGTTTAGATGGGGCTTCAAAGGGTAAGTCTATTTGCCCGATGATAGTATCAGTACCGGAGAGCTGCGTTACTAACTCACTCATTGCCTTTTGGTTGTCATGACAAAAAAGTGGCTTAAATTCATCTGATGCAAAGTAACATTTAACCGAATTATCGTAATACAAATTTTGTGGGGCCATTTCTTTATACAAACTAATATCACGAGAGGCCACCGAGAGCCCCGACTTAAAGTGTTCAACCACTTCTGATTGTGTTGATTGAATTCTATGGAGTAAAAGAAAAGGCTCTTCGACGTTTCAAGTGGATTTCAATATTTCAGCGGCTATCAAACAGCGAGTCCAGATGGCTTTGTTTTGGTTGAATGCCTTGAGACCGGCATTGATAAATTCCCTTCTCAGTCAGCAAGTTAAGACCTACAGGAGAAATAGGCTCTCCCGAATCAGCATCAACGAGTAGAGAGGCTTGTAACTCGTACCCTACATCCAAAACATGGGACATCTGAGTCTTATCAAGCTTACTTTGATGTTTGTAAAAATTGATATGACACCAGTCATGCGCCATTAAGGCATAGCGACTTTTCGTCTCTTTTACTCCAGATCTTGCTAGTCCGAGCATCGGACTGCTCAGCATAGGAAGGGTCACATTGTCATTGTGGTAAAAGCGCCATGTGGCTTGAGTAGAAGCCCAAGATTGCGTATGGTGCTCTAATGATTTAGCGCCAGGGGCATTAGTCGAATTCACAGTCATATGTTCCATAATGATGGTCTGATAACGTTTAGAAAGTCTTGATTCTAAGAAGCATGGAAGTTGATGTTGTTCGAAAAGAGTCATAATCAGTACACGTAAAAAAAGAGTCAATTCTCTTGATCATTGATCTTTAGATCAGTTCCCCTAATCAAATCAATTGCTCAATACATGACCAATCTGTGTAGATACCTATGGCCTAAATGTGGTGCGGAATGTCGGATCTATTGTTTGAATTTGTTTAAAAAAATCAATTTATTATACTAATATTACTTAGTGGTTAAATAAATTTAAACTAGAGATAAGTACTTAAGAACAAGGATTGATAATGAATATAGCCTTTAATAAAATGCATTCTTTATTATTATTAATAATAATAATAATAATAATTTTATCTTCATACAAATCATTAGCTGAACCTATACACTCAGTAACAATATCTGCAGATTTAAAAACACCCGTATCTAAAATAAATAAAACGCCTTCAAATATTCAACAGTCCAACTTATTATACACTGGATCGGAAAGTTGTATTGATTGTCATAGAGGTCAGTACAAAGAATGGAAAGGTTCAGACCATGATATGTCAATGCGTCATGCTGATAAAACATCAGTTTTAGGTGATTTTAATGATGCATCTTTAATCAGTCGAGGTGTTGAACATAAGTTTTTTAGAAAAGGATCTGAATATTGGGTAGCAACTACAAACAAAATGGGGCAAATCAAGGAATACAAAGTGAGTTATACTTTTGGTTTTGATCCCTTACAACAATACATGGTCGAATTTGAAGATGGAAGAATTCAACTTATTGCTCTGGCGTGGGACTCAAGAACAAAAGAAGAGGGTGGACAACGTTGGTATGATCTTTACCCTACGATGACACCTGAAAATAATTTCTTTTGGCTTAATACTGGTCAAAATTGGAATTTTATGTGTGCTGATTGCCATTCAACAAATTTAAGGAAAAATTATAATGATAAGCAAGATCGTTATAATTCAACTTGGTCAGAAATTAATGTAGGTTGTGAAGCATGTCATGGTCCTGGTTCTAATCATATAGAGCTTGCAAAGGAAAAAATTCCAAATAAAAGTGAATTTAATAAAGAAAACAATTATGGCTTAGATCGAAGTATCAAAAAGTCAGTTAATCACTGGTTATACCGTGAAGGAGAAAATACACTTTATCCACAACAGACTAATCCAACAGCGCAAATTAAAATGTGTGCTCAATGTCATAGTCGTCGAACTCAATTAAATGAAGATAAAGCCAATGTGAATGGTGACTTTTTAGACAGTTATCAGCTAAGCTTGATAACGTCTTCTTTATATCATGATGATGGTCAAATTTATGATGAAGATTATGTATACGGATCATTCTTGCAGTCTAAAATGCATGAAAGTGGTGTTGTTTGTAGTAATTGCCATAACCCTCATACAACTAAACCTAAATTACCGGAACCCGCTCTTTGTACACAATGTCATGTAGCCTCTGAATTTACACCTGAAAATCATACTTTTCACAAAGTCAATTCTACGGGTTCTCAATGTAGTAATTGTCATATGTCTTCTACTGTTTATATGCAGGTCGATGGGCGGCGTGATCATAGCTGGAAAATACCTCGTCCAGATATTAGTGAGGTAACCAATGCACCAAATGCCTGTACCTCTTGTCATGAAGATAAAGATAATCAATGGGCTAGTAAACAATTACAACAATGGTTTCCTCATTCCAATTTTGATGAGGAGAAAAATTTCGCATTAGCCTTTGCTGCTGATAGGGTTAATAACCCTGCAGCAACTAATGCATTAGCATACATTGCACAAAATCAGGTTGAATCTCCAATAATTAATGCTTCAGCAATAGAAAGATTAAACAGATACCCAGGTAAAAATAGTTTAATTTCATTAGCACGTGGAGTAAAACATCAAGATAGTTTGGTCCGACTAGCAACAATAAAGGGCTCGGAACCATACGCTTATGATGATCGTTGGCCACTAATATCACCTTTGTTAGACGATGAAGTTCTTGCTGTTAGAACTAATGCGGCAAGTGCTTTATTACGCGACTGGCAAAAAATGACATTAATTGAAAGAGATAAGATTCATAAACCATTACAAGAATATATCGAAATTCAAAGATTTAATCTTGATAGAGGTTTTGGCAATGTTAATTTAGCAAATATTCATCGTGCTCAAGGTGAAGTTGAACAAGCTATTTTTTATTATAAAAGAGCAATATCTATAGAGCCTTATTATATTAATAGTTATATATCGCTTTCTGAAATTTATCGTTTGAAGAAGAATGAATCAGATGCGCTCAAATTCCTGTTGTTAGGAGTGAAAAATAACCCGAATTCAGCAGAGTTACATTATCGAATAGGGTTAGCTTATTATCGACAAAAGTTAGTAGATAAAACAGCATTACACTTAAAAAAATCTATAGAATTAAATAATATCAACCCACAATATTTATATGTTTATGGGTTATTTCAAGAAAACTATAATCTTAATGAATCAAAAAGATCATTAACAAATGCATTTTCAATTAGTCAGCAACCTCAACATCTTTACGCATTATGTGAGGTATTAATACGGAATAAGCAGCATGAAGCCAGAGCATGTATTGAACAATTAACACCTATTGCACCAAAAGGTGTGGTAGATAGATTAAATAAAAGTCTAGCACGGTAAATAGTCATCTAGGAGGCATTTAGTTAGAGTTGTTATTCTTAAGCAGTGTGAAAGTTTCTCGGTAGAGCTTGGATATATTGATTTATGGTTACAAGTTAATATTACTGAAAACTTTCACACAGCTGCTAAGTAGACAGCTAAAGATTAGGCTCTTCTCCGCTTAAGGGCATAGAGGAGAACTACACAAAATGTTTAATTTTTGGGCATTCAACATTTTATATGGGGAACTGATTTAAAGATCTCGCGGATTTCAGTCGCCAGTGCGACACCCGTTAATTATGCAACTAAACAAAGCTCATCGTAAACCTCATTTGGCGTTTTATATCCAAGGAGTTTCCGTGGCCTATTATTGAGTTTATCTTGGATAAGGCTGATTTGAGCATCCGTTACTTTATCCAATGCCATTCCTTTAAGTAGATACTGACGTATCAAGCCATTATGGTTTTCATTTAGGCCTCGTTCCCATGAATGATAAGGGTGTGCAAAGTACGTATCAACCGCCAAAGCTGCCTTTATTTGTGCGTGATAAGCAAATTCTTTCCCATTATCAAACGTGATTGTCTTCAGCTACTCTTTTTCTGACTGCAAAAGCTCAATGATCACGGCTGTGACTGCCTTCGCATGTTTTGACGATGCTCGGCCAATAAGCATCTTTTTACTCACACGGTCGTCAAGCGTCACTAGGACCATAGGTATCTACACAAATTGAGCAAAAAACGAACTGGATAACGCTTTCATCCTATTGATTTCCTCTGTCGTGTAAGTGTTTAATACCTCGCACATTTGCAAGAATACCCAGAGGCCAGCAAGCAAAGCTGAATGTGTCACTGGCTTTGAACGCTTCGTCAAACGCCCACTTAATTTCACTAAAAAACCTTTAAATTCATTCGCTTCTTCTGACTTATCCGAGTAAAGCTTGAAAACGAGCGTCGTCGCAACACTGGCTACTATTAATCGTTTGAGTATCAATTCACCCGTTGTTTGTTGCCATTTCTCAATCTGAAGTCCATTCGTTTTCAATAGTTTGAACCAAGACTCTATATTCCAACGGTGGCAATACCACATCGCTATCTCTGTCGCATCAACATCGAAAACATTCGACAATAAATACCACCTTGCCACGAATGGAAGGTCTGAATAGTTTGTTTCAAGCAGCGAGGTCGAGGGCTCGTGGCTATAGAAATACAGCCACGTTCATCACTATGATCTATATGATAGCGAGCCCCGCCGCTGAAATATTGAAATCCACTTGAAACGTCGAAGAGCCTCTTATTCTTACACGCTTTTTAGGATGATTAGCGTAAGCTTCTTGTAAAGTGATGAGCTCATTATGACTTAGTGGTTTTACGGCTTTCATTGTATTTTAAAACCCTGATTTTAAACTAAAAGTGAGCTCAAAAAAAGGACGGTATTTTACCGTTAATTTTTAAGCACCTACTTAATTAAGTAGCTGCATGAAAGTTATATTGATATTTCACTGACATTTATGTTAATGCGGGATTTTGAAATATGTATAGCGATATAAACACGCTCTTGATATTTATTCTTCCATTAGAACTTTTATTAGTAATAGTTTTTGCTTATCAGTTAATGGCATACTTCTTAGCAGTGCTGAAACTGCTGAAACTTGTGAGCTATTAGTTTCTCCAACCTGCGTGGATAAACTCTCTGAAGCTATGATTTCTTTGTGAGCACTTTCTTCAGTTTTGATTACTTTATTTTTTTGTTGTATAAGTACAGGTCTTTCCTGTGAAGAATGTTTAACCCTTGTCTCATATTGCGTCATGCGGTTTAAGTTTTCCATCACAGCATCTTGATTATTATTAGTTTCAAATAATATAGTGCTATTAGCACTAGATGTAGCAGAAAACACATATATTATAAAGAATAGATATTGTTGTTTGAACATAAATTCATTGTATTCCTTTGCATTTTAAATAAATTTAATAAAATTAAGGTAAGAATCTACCCTTACCTTAATTATTATTTAAATGTATAAATTATTTATCGACTTTAGATTCTCCAGGACCGATACCAAATTTATCATACACCATGTCACTTGCTCCTGACATTGTAAATGAGCCAGGTCGTTGCGATGGTGGATAATCTTTATATGTCATTAAGTGTTCTTTAACTAATTCATTTGCTTTATAGAAAACAAAAATGTGATTAAAATGCCAATCCCAATAAACATTTGAATTATTATCAGCTCTTTCAAATGGGTCTCGTCTTAAGTTAAATATCTTAGGTAGTCTTAACCAAGTAAATGGTTCTGCCCATAATTTAGCAGTTCTTTCTCGCTGCTCACCATAAACAATCTTCCAAGCAGTCGATACCCCATTTGGTGTTACTTTATTTGCATCACCAGATGAACCACTCATATTTGGCGTGCCTGTTTGATATTTATCTTGGTCGTAACGAATTGCTACTATTTGAGCATCTGCATTGTAATAAATGAATTCTTTACGTGCAGATTCTTTTACTTTTCCTTGTAAATAAGGCAATTGATTATAACCGTCTAAATGAACTTTAAATTCCTTATTATTGGCTTTATATCCACCTTCTAATAGCTTCGATTTCACATCTTGGTCGCCAGCTGCAGCAGCTAATGTAGGTAACCAATCCAAATGACTCATCATTCCATTTAGAATCTTACCACCAGAGATATCACCATCAGGCCAGCGTATCATCATTGGTACACGATAAGCACCTTCCCAGTTTGTTTCTTTTTCTGAGCGGAAGTTTGTAATTGCCCCATCTGGCCATTCATTGAAATGTGGCCCATTATCAGTACCATAAATAACAATTGTATTATCAGCAATACCTTTATTATCTAGATAATCTAATAAAACACCAATATCATGATCATGTTGCACCATTCCATCATTATAGAAACCTTGACCGGATGCTCCTCTCCATTCATCGCTAATGTGAGTAAACATATGCATACGTGATGCATTCCACCAAACAAAGAATGGTTTATTTTCAGCTACCGACTTATCCATAAATTTTATGGCTCTAGCGGTGATATCCTGATCTACTGTTTCCATGCGCTTGATTGTTAATGGTCCCGTATCTTTAACTTTACCATCAGCAAAAGAATGAATAACACCACGAGGCCCATATTTATTTAAGAATTCTGGGTCAGTTGGATAATCTTGATCTTCAGGTTCTTGCATAGCATTTAAATGGTATAAAAAGCCATAGAACTCATCAAAACCATGTGCAGTAGGTAGATTTTCATCTCTATCACCTAAGTGGTTTTTACCAAATTGACCAGTAACATAGCCTTGATTCTTCATTATTTCTGCGATGGTAACATCATCTGCAGCTTGCCCTTGGGGTGCTCCAGGAAGACCAACTTTAGTCATACCCGTTCTCAATCCAGCTTGCCCCGTAATAAAAGATGAACGGCCGGCTGTGCATGATTGTTCTCCATAATAATCGGTAAAAGTCACTCCTTCATTTGCAACTCTATCAATATTGGGGGTGTTATATCCCATTAATCCGTTATTCCAAAAACTAATATTTTGTAACCCAATATCATCTCCCCACATAACTAGTATATTGGGTTTTTCTGTTGCAGCTTGTGCCGTAATAGTTGGGACACTCAATCCAACTAACATCAGGCTTGCAATTAAATTACGCTTTAACATAGTTACTCCTTTATGAATACATATTAAGCAGAGAAGAAAATATTTCAGGATATTCCCTTGTGATCACAAATAAAGATCAACAACTTATATCATAAAATTTTCACACTACTAATTAAAGATAGTGTCTATAATTTTATTTATCTATAGGTTAGTTAATTTTAATTTTAATTTTATAAAATATAAGCGAAATGACTCTACACAAGTAGAAACTAAAATGTTTTTGAAAGTTGTATCATTGTGGTTATTATTCCATATCAATATGTTATATAAAAATAATTCTCACACCGCTACTTATCTTAAAAGTATTATTGAATTCGACTTTCCGCATCTAATTTAGAAATAAACCAGTTGATCAATGAATGCAGAAACGTGACTATCATTTTTAAATTGTTTACCATCCCCAAGAGCTCCATAAATCATTACAGCGAGAGAAGTTACCTTCAAGTCTTCTAAGTGGACATTAAAAAGTTTTCGAGAATTTCATCATACTTGTATTCTTTCAATATCAATAAGTTACATTAATATAACTTTCACTCTGCTACTTACAGTCCAAAACATAGCATTGGCGAGATTTTATACGACCATGTCCCTCTTTGAATAAGATATCATCTGCAACATTATTTGCACGCTGAGTTGAGAATGCATTTTCTATCGCTTTCCGAAGCTTTTCTTGGTTACTCTTCACTGCAAGCAAGTCATCTCCATCTTGACCTACCATGCCTTTTGCTATTTTGGTTTGGCAGGCCATCGTATCAATGGTCACCAAGGCTCCCTTAATGTCTAGCATCTTTATCAACTCAAGGATTACCGTTATTTCATTGCTTTTTTTGCTCAGCCTTCACGATGATATGACCCTCGTAGTGTTTTTCCATCTATTACTACGACTGTAAACGTTCACCGGGATAGTTTGATTTATTAAAAATGGGCGGGTACGCCCTAAAGATCAAAGACGTTCGGGTACGGTTTCTTCTCAACGACTGATGTGATGATATCGCTCAGCACTGACATTGCTGATAAGCCACGTTTTTTGCAGGTTTCGATAAGTGTATGAATACGGCTACGGAATTTATCGCCTGCATCCGAGGTCGTTCCGAAACTGATTTTCCTTTGAATGACAAAACCTCTAATACATCGCTCAGCTTCATTATTGGTTAAGGGGATTGATGTTTTCTTGAGGAAAACCCACAAACTTTCTTTATGTTTGAGCAGTAATTTACATCGCCCCCGATACCGCTTGACCATGACACCTGTCCCTTTGCTCAACCAATGATCAAATGATTTTTGTAGCCTGTGCATTCGCCTTAAGTACAGTGAATAATCCAATTTACCTTGCTCGTAACGATGCCGAGTATGGAAAATGACGTTTGTCAGTAAACAAAGGTGTTTGCCAATATAAGCAGTATGGCCACCGCCACTATAATCCGCCATTTGTTGAAGGTTACGCTTCACATGCGCCCAACATAACTGATGACGGTTTGCGGCTATCCAGTTATAGCTTGGGCACTGGTCGCTGACCACAATACCTGTATAGTTTTCATCAATGACCTTTTTCGCTGATGAGGTCGAGCGTGAATACAGTATTTGTTCATAGACAAGGTCATCACTGGCCACTAACCAACACCAACGAAGGCTTTGTTCATCATTTCGGTGGTGTGAGGTTTCGTCAGCATGAACCAAAGGCGCTTTCTTTAACGCGTGTTTTATTGCTTGATGTAATGGCGTCAACATTGAAGCGACTTTTGTTTGCGCTTCGCTAATCGCACCAACAGAAAAGGTTGTGCCAAGCTGCTCTTTGAGCAGTGATTGAATTTTTCGAACGCTGAGGTGATATTGTCCTGCAAGCACACCCATGCAGCTTAATAAATTGGGACCGATGATCCCTTGTGATACATTGTCAGGCTTTTGCGCTTTCACTGTCTCATTACAGTGGCGGCATTGACCTGAGAATAAACGGTATTCGGTGATATCAACAGTGGGCTTAGGTATATCAAAAACTTGATGACGGCGGTAGTAAGGTCCACCATGAACATCAATATCAGACTGAGCACAACAAGGACAAGTATCTGGGAAGCAATCGATAACGACATCAGTTGTTTTCAGTGGTGAGAGTTTTCGTTGATGCCCTGTGTGGCCTTCTTTAGCTCCTCTCGAATTGCGACCACCAGAGCATTCATCTTTTTTCGCTCATGGCGATCTTTAGGGCTATCTGATGAGGGAGATTTTGAAGAGTTTTTGGAGCTAGTGGTGAGTTTATCTTCATAAGTGGACACTAAAAAGTTTTCGGGAATTTTATCATAGTGGTGCTCATTCAATATCAATAAGTTACATTAAGATAACTTTTACACGGCTACTTAATGTCGGAGCTGTTCCCACAGCTCATCAATAAGTACCTTAGCCTCATTAAAATCAGAGACTTTAGGTGGTGCGGTTTGGTATTTAGGTGCTTTTTTTCGAGTCATATTATTATGATAAAGCTCTAAAGTGAGTATTCAATCGTTAAAATTGGTTCAAGTGAGTAAGATCACATTTTTTCTGTCAATAGGGTTTGGTGAACACTTACGAATGTGTCACTGGTTTTGAACGCTTCGTCAAACGCCCGCTTAATTTCACTAAAAAAACCTTAAATTCATTCGCCTCTTTTGACTTATTCGAGTGAAATTTGAACCAAGACTCAATATTCCAACGGTGGCAATACCACATCACTATCTCTGTCGCATCAACATCGAAAACATTCAACAATAAAATACCACCTTGCCAACTCATTGCCTTTTTTATCGGTCACTAAGTTCATAACAAGACGATATTCAGGCGCTTGCGCCGCCATCTTCTGCAACTCAACCATCGCCTTTCCGACAAAAAGATATCCCTCTCTCCCTCGTATTGAAACGACGCCTTTGATATCTGGAGTTAGCTGTCGGCCGATGACCTCAGCCGTTTTAAATTGCCCCTCATAACGGAGGTGGTGGTTTTTTTGTTCGTGTTAACCAATTTATAGCGCCTAAACGTCTTAGGTCTTTTGCTGAATCTGCTTCTCTGTCCATAACGTGGACTAAGGGCTTATCTAAACTCAATTGTTCTTGCTACTGAATACTATCAAACAGCGAGTCCAAATGGTTTTGTTTTGGTTGAATGTCTTGAGACCGGTATTGATGAATTCCCTTTCAGTCAGCAGGTTAAGACCTACGAGAGCAATAGGCTCTCCTGAATCAGCATCAACGAGTAGAGAGTCTTGATTCTAAGAAGCATGGAAGTTGATGTTGTTCAAAAAGAGTCATATTCAGTCTTAATATTAATGGAAGTTACTTCATTGATCACAGTTCTTTAGAGCACTTTCTCATATAAAACGTGGATTACTCAAAAATCAACTATTTTGTGTGGATGCCTATACCTATGGGCTGTTTTTCTGTGTCTAGAATCAAATGTGCCGGTTGTTATGAGAATCTAAGATATTTATAACAAAATAACGTGCTAATATTAATTAATAACAATTACTTGAGGTGAAAAATGGAACGTAAAGGAAGTAAATACCTCCTTATTCTATTGTCTGGTTTCTTTTCTTTGATCTATCAAACGATCTGGGTGAAACAATTGGCTTTAGTTATTGGAATTGATATTTATGCAACAAGTGTCGTTATTAGTGGTTTTTTTACTGGTTTAGCAATTGGTTCGTATTACTTTGCAAAACAGATTCAGAGTGTAAAACTAGCAAAATATGCTTATGTTGCCCTTGAATTCAAAGTAGCTATCTTCTCAATTATTTTGAGCTTAATTCTATATAAAGGTAGTGAACTTTATCTTTTCTTTGACCCCTTTATAGGTAAAGCAGTATTACTGATATTTTGGATACTGATTGCAATCCCTGCCTTCTTTATGGCGGGAACACTTCTAGCTATGTTAAAGCATGTGGAGCAAACACAAGGTAACAATGAGTTATCTGCTGGGCGTTTATATGGTATTAATATTATCGGTGCTGTACTTGGTACCTTATCAACACCTTTTTTATTGATTCCGATATTTGGTGTGATTGGTACAGCTTTAGCTGCAAGTATTTCAAATATTTTACTTGCTGTATTGGCACTGTTCATTTTAACATCAAAAGAGCAGATAGATCCCCCCAATATTTAAGTAATTCTGACTCTAAAAGCCTCAAATACGCGATACAGCCAATACTTTGGGTTTATGGAATATCTGGGTTTATTTCTCTTTCATTTGAAATTATTTGGATTCAACTTATTGTTCAATTCTTGAATACACGCGTTTATGCTTATGCAACTATTCTTGCCACATTTTTAACAGGATTGGCGATTGGCAACTTCTTTGCAAGTCGCAAAAAAATCACAATTAATCAAGCGTGGAATAAGTTAGCACTCGTCACTATTCTTTCTTCTTTAACGGCTATTATCCCAATATACTTTGTTAATGCTAATATTACACAATTACAATTAACAATTAAACATGCCGTTTATGACTTTACTCAACTACAGATGACAGCTAATTTAGTATCCTTTTTATTCATATCTGCTTTCTTTGTTATTATTCCAACATTTTTTTTCGGTTGTGTATTTCCTTATGCTCTGCGAATTGCAAAATCTGAACATACGATATCTGACCAATCTGGTAAATTACTTGCCGCAAATACAATTGCTGGTGTATTAGCTTCAGTATTGATTACTTTTATAGCAATACCAATGATTGGTATTATATGGACAATTAAAGTCATTGCTTTTATCTCATTAATTGCGGGAATTTATTGCTTACTCAGAAGTCATGAAAAATCAAAAGTAGTTATAACTTGTGCTACTGTCTTGTTTATTGGGTTAGTTATTCTTCCTCATGATAAATTAGTCCAGCTACTTCTAGACAAAGAAGGCGGCCATCTTATTTGGTATAATGAAGGTATTGGAAATACTGTCGCTGTGATAGAGCAAGGGCAAGAACCTAGAACATTCCGCCGTCTATTTATCCAGGGGGTATCTAATACTGGGGATATTATGGCTTCAAAACGTTATATGCGTTTACAAACTTATTTACCCCTATTAATCCATGACAATAACCCTAAATCAGCTTTAGTGATTGCATTAGGAACAGGCATTACAGCGGGTGCAATGACAAATTATCCAACATTAGAGCATCGTGATGTTTTTGAGTTATTACCAGAAGTGATCGAAGGCACAAAATATTTTTCAGGCAACTATAATGTCGGTGCTAATCCAAATATTAATATTATTGCTGGTGATGGACGACACCAATTGATGAAAAGTGATCATACTTACGATATGATTACTCTTGAACCACCACCACCAACAGCTGTAGGTGTTTCTAATTTATATTCAGCCGATTTTTATAAACTAGCTAAAAAACACTTAAATAAAGGAGGGATGCTTGCTCAGTGGTGGCCAATTGCAACACAAACTGTGAATGGTTCTAAATCCATAGTTTCCACCATGTTATCACAATTTAGATATGTTTCATTATGGTCGACAGAAATGCATGAAATGTTGTTAATTGGTTCTGACACACCACAAAAAATAGACTCTGCTCATATTAATAATGTAATGTTGCAATCACCAAAATTAAGAGAATCATTAAAAGAAGTTGGTATTTCAAATAGTAGTCAGCTACTCGCTACTTATATGGCAGATACTGAGGCACTGAAAGAATTTGTTAATAATGCACCTTTAATTACTGATAATTATCCATTATTAGAATTTGACCCATGGTCAAATGAATCAGTTATAACGGAAATTATGCCAACATTATTAAAAATGCAGTCATTGCCTCCCTCTTTACCTCAAAAACTAAAAATATCCGTTGATAAAGAGCAACAAAATTTACGATTTTTTTATATAGCGGGAATGGCCGCGTATGAAGGACAGGAGAAAATTGGTGCTCAATATATGAAGTGGGTGTTTGATAATAACCCTGATAACGCATACTTTCAGTGGTTTAATCCCAAAAGAAAATAGCTAAATGGCTATGTTCCCTTTAGCTACCACCAAAGACTTAATACACTGTTTTCGGAAAGTTCTTTGGTGGCGTAACCGCTCATTTTATGGCGTATTTAACCCACTCAGATTAACCTCTATTCTGACATTCATTCTCTTAAAGAGTATCAGATATGACTTCACGACTAACCCTAATTATTGGCAAACTATCATCGACCAATATCAAGCCAGTGGACTCAAAATGAGTGAATTTTTCAGAGAGAACAACATTACCTCTTATATTGCTGAGAAAAAGGGCTATTTTCAGAGGAAATAGCTCTATTGAAAGCAGATTCTTTAGCGAATCTTCTAACTGTTTTATCACAGAAAAAAGAAAGTAGACAAAGAATTAATTATTGAAAATAAGAAGCTTAAAAACAACTTCGCCGTAAAGATAAAGCACTTGCAGAAACAGATGCATTATTGGTGCGTTTACAAGGCGGAATAAGAAGATTAACTCTACTGATAGAGCGTCAATATATTATTCAACTCATTCATGAGGCCGTACAATCAGGTGCTCGCACGTTTGAGACCTGTAAAACTGCAGAAAGAAGTTTAAGAACTTATCGCCAATGGTTAAATAATGGCACGATTATCAAAGATAATCGTACAACAGCCATTCGTCCTGAGCCCGCGAATAAGCTAATAGAAAGTGAAGAGCAGGCAATTATTGACGTGTGTAATCAAGAAGAGCATGCGCATTGACCTCCATCTCAAATCTATCCTAAGTTACTGGATATAGGTGTTTATATTACCTCTCCTTCTACATTTTATCGTATTTTTAAACGGACAGATGAACTCTTCACTACTTAGGTGAGCTTGATTTTCGGATAAAAAATAGAATGAGTCTCTTGCATTGATGTTTATCTAATCTTTAATTTACATAGCTATGCACTTGAGCCAGTTTAGGTACTACTTGGAGTTTTAAAGAATGCTGAAAGTCCGATGGCAGATAAGCAAGTAAAGCTTGGCGAGTGAAAGAAAAGTGACGTTGGATAAGAGAAGTCACAACGACGCAAGTGGCTCGTTGGCATCGGACTAATTTCATCAAGTTTACACTTGACGAAATAGGAAGTTCAGAAGCTTTAGAGACCTGACTCTTCTACACAAATATTTGCGGTAAAAAGGGAACGATATTAAGGAATTATGATCAGATCATTAGAACTCACTTTTTTATGGTCTTAATATGTCACTTTTTAACACTGAACAATGGGCGGCTAATCATTTTGCAAATACAGAGCTAGGTGATAAACGCAGAACTGATAGACTTAAACAAGTCGCTTCTCAGTTAGCGTCTGCGGCTGGCAAGTCTCTCGCACGGACGTGCGAGGGAGATGAATCTAAATTAGAAGGAGCTTATCGCTTGATCCGGAATGAAAATGTCAGCGCGTCCGTCATTAGAGCCAATGGGTTTAATTGTACCGCTCAATTGGCCGCCGATGTCCCAGAAATACTGGCTCTAGAAGACACAACATCATTAAGCTATCGACACAGTGTTGCTCCTCAATTGGGCAAGCTCGGTAAGGAAACAGATACCTCTCGTGGTTGGTGGGTTCATTCTGTGATGTTGCTTGATAGTTCGACTTCAAAGACCTTGGGGTTAATACATCAAGACTGGTGGTGCCGACCAAATGACCCAAATGATGCTGACGAAAAAGAAAGTGGTAAATGGGCAGACGCTTCTCATTTTACTCGGCAGAGGCTTAAAACTCATATGTCACGTGTTATATCCGTCTGTGACAGAGAAGCAGACATAATGAGCTATCTCGCTGATAAACAATCACATGCCGAACGTTTTGTGGTTAGAGCTAAGCACTCAAGAAAACTCATTGATGAGAGCAAGCTATTTGCGCATATGGACAGTCAACCAATGACTGGCGGATATACCGTGGCTATACCTCAAAAAGGGATGAAAGATGCTCGCGGTAAGACGAAAAACAGAGTATCTCGCACAGCAAATTTAACGCTAAAAGCTAGCTCTGTCACCGTTAAGTTTAATGGGCAAGAGCACATTCTTAATGCGGTATATGCACAAGAGTCAGGAACGACACAAGAAAACGAGAAGCTCTCTTGGTTACTTTTGACGAGTGAGCCGATAGATACGCTAGAGCAACAGCTCCATATTATTGATATTTATACAACTCGATGGCGTATTGAGGACTTTCATAAAGCCTGGAAAACAGGTGCTGGTGTAGAAAGATTACGCATGACCTCCCCCGATAATTTAGAGCGAGCAGCCTCAATCCTAGCGTTTGTGGGCATTCGGTTGCTCCAACTTCGAGAAATTATGACTCTATCTTTGTACCTGCGAAAAAAAGGGAAGAGAGAAGAGGCTG
This sequence comes from Vibrio sp. SS-MA-C1-2, assembly GCF_021513135.1. Lineage (NCBI taxonomy): Bacteria > Pseudomonadati > Pseudomonadota > Gammaproteobacteria > Vibrionales > Vibrionaceae > Vibrio > Vibrio sp. SS-MA-C1-2. The sequence continues at coordinate 888,663 of NZ_CP090980.1, read as the reverse complement.
AAGAACTAGAGAAGCAGAGTTGCCACCATGTATTAGAAAAAGATGAGTGGCGCATTTTAATGCAACACTACAAGCCCAGAGGACACAAAGGAAAAAATGCCCCGAGCTTGAAGTGGGCGTATCAATCCATAGCAAAACTTGGTGGTTTCACAGATACTAAAAGGACAGGAATGGCAAGTTGGACAACGATTTGGGAGGGTTGGGATAAGCTGCAATCGCAAGTTCAAGGCTACCGAGTGGCCAAGGCGATCTTTGAAGCGGAAGGATCGCTATGAGATCTGATCAAGAGACAGCTTTAGAGACAGTAAGAAAAGCGCTAGCCACCTTAGAAAAGCATTCAGAGAGAATACGTCAACGCTGGACTTAGACTTATACCTAATACGCGAATGGAAGGTCTGAATAGTTTGTTTTAAACAGCGAGGTCGAAGGCTCGTGGCTATAGAAATACAGCCACGTTCATCACTATGATCTACATGATAGCGAGCCCCGCCGCTGAAATATTGAAATCCACTTAAAACGTCGAATAGCCTTAAATTCTAGCTGAAAGTCAGTGATAACTAGATTAAATATCAAACAATAACCTAATCATTTTTTGTCCCGAACTTTTTATTTACTAAAATATAAAGTTGCCACCTTTTCCAAAAAGATAATACCTTTTTATCTTTAGCAAAGAAAGTTAATACTGTGTGGACTAAACTTCGCTTATCAGGACTAACCGATGTCGATAGTTGATTAATAGCTCCTTGATCTTTGTTATCTAGAACCATATATAAAAAATTGATATATTTAGCCTCTTCATGTCTAAACAATGGTTTAATATAGTTAAATTTACGACTCAATATATGTATACATAGATAAATAATTAATACTGATATAATTATTAATCCCAATAATTTACTATAATAAAGAATACTTTGCCAATTAACACCGCCAGCATCAATCCTTTCAATAATTTAAAGTGGTAATTAACTGCTTCGTTGCTTTATCGGATCCCACCAAGTCAATTTCTCACCACCTAATTGATAATGGCCTGGTCGATCAATAGAGTAACTAATTACTTGTATAATTTCAGCAAAATGCTCACCTCGCTTATAATCTTCACTCAGTACCGGTTCACTCAACAAAACAGAAACCCCATCAGGAGCATCCGCTTGTAATGTAGGTAATAACATGGAAGATGTATCATCAGCTTTTATAGTGATAGTCCGTTTAATGACATCACCAACATTTTATATTCTGTTCGTTTGATTCTGTTGATTGCCTATGTGTTAAAGTTCATCTTCAATTGACTTACTTTAGGAGACACTAAAAATCCAGGATTATTTGCCATAGCTAATTGGCGTTTTAGCTATAAAAACCATCGGCTGATGTCGTCACCTTCTTTTTGATACTGCTTTCCCTTATTATCAGCGACTGTGGCTACCGTAAATGACATAGACGGAATTGAGAAAACACCACTTTTGTTAGGATAAATCTGAAAACTAATATGCTGACTGGCGTAGCGTTTGTTATCATCGATATAGCTAGTACCACTGCTCACATTCGATGATAACTGTGATAATACAAGCGCATTCTTCATCAAAGGTAATTTATAGTCAGTACCCTCTAAAAAGTAACTGGGCGTCGCAAGTAAAACATTCACAAAGTTAACTTGTTGATTGACCACAACCTCTTTCGAAGATAACTTTACCTTCAAGAACTAAAGCAAAAGAAGATGTTGATGCACCGTCAGTAATGAAATAACAAATAAAAGAGTAAGAATTACTTTTCTGATTCATTTTTGCTTCCTCTTGATTCACCTTAGCATTATATTCAGCTAAGAACTTCAAACGAATAAACTCTTTAGGATCTTGACTGATGTCTCTTAACCATTTATCGGTTGCACGCTTGTCTTTTAAGATACTTCACTAGCCATCATCAAGTTGAACGAGGGATTATGCCGATACCTTTTTTCTTTGCACCATCAGCAATTTCTTTTGCCTCCTTGGGAGGCGCTTTTGATGGTGGTTTAGGGTGCTCATCTAATTGTCCTTTGTTAAAATCATTAATCTCTTTAATGATCTTGTTGACTTTTTCCAAGTTGAACTTAGCCGCTTTATTGTCGGGTTCAATCGCTAACAAGCCTTGATAAAGCTCACGTGCCGTTTTAAAACGACCATCTTGTCCAGCAGACACTGCCATATTGTAAATAGCAGTCGTATCTGCTACTTTCGCAAACTCTTTTTGAGCACATTTAAAATCTTCACTGTAGAAACAAGATACCGCCTTCCAATTTGGATCATCAAAGCTCTGCTCTGCTTTTTTATAGTCTCCCATATAGAGGTAAATCATCCCTTTTTGGTTTGGAGTAACAAACCAATCCAGCACATTCGCTTGGGCATTCTTCACCGGAGAAATCGTCATTAATAATGCAAATGTCCAATAAAGTGTCCAACCTTTTCTAAACCAAAACAGAAAAATGACAGCAATCAATCCCAGAAAATAATGAGACTCATCTTGCCAACGATTCGGATCAAATGAGCGTTGTCTTTACCTTTTAATAAAATCGCCTTTTTCAGACTTGAGTTATCTCCGGACAGTTTTACGCCATTAAATATATCACTGTTTAGCTGCGATCCTATCTGTTTACCTAAATCAGTAAAGTATACCGTCACTAAAGGGTCACTTTTTTCTTTAGCAAAAGCCTTTAGTAATTTGACACTGTCACTTAAACCATCAGTTAATAATAAAATTGTTGAGTTTTTAACACTTAATGCCGAAACAGAATTCAAAGTATCAACTAAGGCATTGATATCCCCACCATCAACAGGCATTAGCGCTATAGGTGAAAGATAAGATAAATAGAGGGAGGCCAATTTATAATCGGTTGTTGGTGGTAGTAAAACATGAGAGCTGCCACTGAAAGCCACAAAACTAATCGGGCGATGTACATCACTCTTAATCAACTGACTGATAATAAACTTAGCTTTATCCGTCCGGCTCGGTGAAATACGTCCATTTTCTTCTCCATTGAAATCGACTGATCGATCACTACAATTAAAGGCGGGCTATCGTCAGGATTATGAGGGTTTAGTTGCCAAACCGGCCTTGCCAACGCCGTTATAACACAATAAAGATCAAAAGCAATATAACTAATTTTATTGGACCAATTTTCCGTTTAGCTTTGTTTTCCGTTTGTAGTACTTCAGCTAAATGAGGGGCAATAATCCCCTTCCCACTCATATGTTGTGACTTTTTATTACGTTTAATCACATACAATCAGAATCAAAAAAAATGGGATCACGATAACCCAAAATACTCGGGGTACAAAAAGTGAAAATTATTTAAGTTAAAATTCATCGTTTCACTCTCCGGCGATCGAAATTTCAATAACGGTAAAACTCATCCATAACAGTAGATATGTAACCAATAAAAAACTGATCAAAGTATATACGGATATAAGTAAGTCATTGGTTGATATGACGTTGATGTATAAACCGTGGGAGCAACTTTATTAATATCATTTAAGTACAACGATTGTAAGGCCTGGTTCCCCATCGCAATATAACTTTTACCATCAGTGATGTTGGCCACCTGATTTGAAGGGTTGTTACATCGACCTTTTTATCTTTCATTTTAGTATTTGGGTTACCAATAGCAATGGTAAAAACATTAATTCCTCTTGTTTTGGCCACCTTTGCAGCTTCAACCGGAGGAAGTCGACTTGCAGTATCACTACCATCAGTAAATAATAATAACGTTTTTTGTTTTGCACTTGAATGCTCAAATGCACGGATACTTAAAGTCCAATTGCATCACCAATGGCAGTGGTTGGACCTGCAATTTCAGCATCCATACTGTCTAACATCATCTGCCACGTATCAATTTTCGTGGTAAAAGGAACTTGCAAATAGGCACCAGAGCCAAAAGCAATAAGCCCTAAACGATCACCCGTTCTTTGATGAGCAAATTTATCCAGTAACGCTTCTAAACCTTGCCAGCGACTAATCAATTGGCCACTTTTCTGTCAGGAAAGTCTATTTCTTGCATCGATTGAGAAAAATCTACTGCTACCATCAAATCTCGGGCACTCTTTTGCTCTGTGACGACTTTGCCAAGCTTCACAGGTTGTGCCAAGTCATCAGAATAGTTAAGCACCAACCAACAATTAAGAAAATCATTAACTGAATCTTACGACGTTGACGAATCATACTGGATTGATGCGCCTGCTGACCTGTAATATTTCAATTAAACGTCTAAAAAAAGGAACTTTAATGGCACTATCACTTTCTTTATATGCGGGTACATAGCGATAAACTAATAAAGGAAGCGGTAATAAGAGAAGTAACCACGGTTGTAATAAGGTAATCATACGTCGTTCCCTTATTATTTTTATTCATATCATATGTGATTTAATAAATCTTTGATTGATTCTGAACCGCTTGATGTTTTCGAATCCAATTCAATACTCGAACTAATTAAAGCCAAATCTGTTACTTGTGATGTACTAACATTCCATAAGTGACTTGGCGGCTGAAAGCTAATGATTTCTAATAAATTACCCTGTTCTTGTGCTGAAAATAATGTTCGCTCTTTTAGGACTTAATACTTGAGTTTAAAAATATTAACCAGCCATCACCCCATAAAGTCTTAATATGCGGTGCACTACAACTCACAGCAGTGCAACTTGTTTTAAAATAGAAGGTAATGCTATCAATGCTTGTTGATTAGGTAATTTTTTTAATTTACGTATACGCGGCTCTTCGGTAGGCATTATTACACCAAGTTTTATAACGTTTCGGCAAATAAACACAATAATAACAATGGCAATAATAAACACTAAAGCTAATTGCAGCCGGAGTCTCTGGTACCATAACGAGATAGAATCAGGCAAGACTATCAGTGACAACATATCTTTTATCATATAGTTGCCAAAATTATCAGGAACAGGGATGGAGAAAAAGGACATATTATCTCCCTATTAAAAGCTTAATAAGTTGCAAATGAGGTTCAGTAATTGTATTAATTTCACCAAATGGTAGACCATTTAAAGATAACGCTGTTTTTGTTGATTGAATCTTATTAACTTCATATCTTCTTGCTGGTATTCTGCGTCTACTCTCTTATTGAGTTAACTCGTACTTGCAAGCTGTAAATCTCCATCTGAAATAACAAGACCATCCGCTGAGACTATAATCATTTTCTCAATGCTGATCATTCACTAAAAACAACATCATATTATGCTTCATACTGATAGTCGCTTTAGTTTATCTAAAATAAGATCATTAATCCCTTCACCATCAGTAATAATAATTAAGGTACCACTGCTACCTAATAACCGTTCACTTTGTTTTATTGTCTCATTAATATCAACATCAATACGTTCTGTTTTTCTCGAGCGAGCTAAAAACTGTTGATTTGCATGTACAAGTCCATTTAAGTATAGTGAATAACATTTTTAGTTGAACGTTTAGGTTTTAATACAAAAGGTGCTGTTTCACTTAGTATAATACCACCAACACGATCCCCTTTATCAAGCATTAACCACGCCATAAATGTTGCAACTTGTGCTGCAACCACCGACTTAGTATATTTTTGACTACCAAAGAACAATGGTTCACGTTGATCACAAACGATAACCGCAGGTCTATCCGTCTCTTCTGTATAAACACGTACCATTTTTTTACTGGCTCGAGATGATGACTTCCAATCAATCTCTTTTAATGTATCACCTTCACGATAAGGTCTTAATTCTTCAAAATTGAGCCCAGGACCTCTTAATTTAGAACGGTTTCGCCCTGAAAAAATACCTGCAGGTTTAAATTTCGTGACCCTAATTTAATCTTTTTAGCAAAATTTCTCATAGCTAAAAGCGAGAGAAATCTCAACAAAGATTCGAGGATCCATCATATAAACTCCTAAGCAGTAATTGCAACCTGTTGAATCAATTCAGAAACAACATCTTTAGCTGTAACCTACCTTCAGCCAAAGCTTCATAGCTCAATACAATGCGATGCCCTAATACCGATAAAGCAACCGCTCGGACATCATCTGGATCAACATAATTCTTACCATTCAAATAAGCATGTGCTCGTGCACAACGTTCGAGTGCTATTGTTGCTCGAGGACTTGACCCTAGAGAAATCCATTTTTTTAAATTCACTATCTTGATATGCATCAGGCTTTCGTGTTGCCATTATAATATCTACAATGTATTGTAAAATAGAGTCTGAAACATAAAGCTCAGTTAATGCTTTTCGTGCAGCAAAAATAGTACTAGGATTAACTTTAATTATATCTGGAATAGCTTTTTCTTCTTGTATAATAAGTTTTAACACTTCTAATTCACCATTACGATCTGGATAATCCACCGTCACCTTCATTAAGAAACGATCTAATTGAGCTTCAGGCAAAGGATAGGTTCCTTCCTGTTCGACTGGATTTTGAGTTGCTAAAACAAGAAAAAATTCAGGTAATTTATGTGTTGTTCCTCCAACTGTAACTTGACGTTCTTCCATCGCTTCTAATAAAGCAGATTGAACTTTTGGTGGAGCACGGTTGATCTCATCAGCCAGAAGAATATTTGTAAAAGCAGGACCTTGCTTAAAACTTAATAAACCATCGTTTGATGCTATTTCATAACCAATAACATCACTAGGCATTAAGGTCAGGTGTAAATTGAACTCGCCCTAACTCTGTGTTTAAACTCGTCGCTAATGAACGTACAGAGCGCGTTTTTGCGGTCCCTGGTAGTCCTTCTAAAAGAACATGTCCATTAGCAATTAATGCAATAATCAGTGAGTTAACTACATGTTGTTGACCCACAACTTGATTACCTAACGTATTTGCTAAAGTAGAAAGTGATTGATTAATTTCAGATGGGTTCATCGTTACTCCAATTCAGGATTGTATGATTGTATGTTTAAAGGATATCAGAATTTCACTTATTATCAGTATACTCGACGAAAATCCCAATGATTAAATTTCGTACAAGTAGAGCAGGAAACCTAATTTTTCATTGTTTACATCGTTTATTAAAGTAGATATTTGATAATTAACGAGAAGATGTTATCTCTTATTAAACGTATCCTTAAGATGAAAATTGGCTCTTCGACGTTTCAAGTGAATGTCAATATCAGAGCATCAGAGCTCGATACATGTAAATCATTATGATGAAAACCCTCGACCTTGCTACTTGAAATATCTATTCACTACATGGTGATTTAGCTATAACAGCTCATGAAGAAAAAGGCAGGCCAGTTATTTATCTTGATGAGAGTGGTTTTGCCCAATATATGCCTAGAACTCACGGTTACTCCGATAAAGGAACTCGATGTTATGGAGTACACAATTGGCAGTCAAAGGGGCGGGTTAAAGTCATTGGTGCGATCATTAATCATCTATTCTTAACGTTTTCCATTTTTAGTGGAAACATTAACTCTGATGTATTTCATAGCTGGGTGGAACAAGACCTCTTGCCTAAAGCGCCCAAAGAGTCAGTTATAATAATGGATAACGCGAGTTTTCATAAAAGGACAGATACATTAAGGTTAATAGAAGAGGCTGGTATCACTATTTTATGGTTACCGCCTTATAGTCCAGAACTTAATCCAATAGAGAAAAGTGGGCAAAAATAAAATATGTTAGACGACGAGAAAGGTGCTCGATTGATGAGTTATTTGAAAGGCATGTTGAGTGTGATTTTATGCTAATTTAAGCTGATTCTGCTATAGATTGTGAGATTATTCATCGAGGCCCTAAGCAACTTCGTAAAACCTTTTCATCACATGCGTTTAGTATTGGCTTGCCTGAAATGTGGATCAGAGGAGTATTAGGGCATAAAGATAACAGTACTGCTGGGATTTATTATAACAAATATATGCCTTTGAAGTCTCGTGAAGACAGGCCTGAGGCCTTTCTTGACAAGTATCTAGCTTTACCTGAGTCTTCTGGGGTTGAAGATAAAGTAGAGACTAAAGCTATGGTTGAGCGTAAGCCAAACGGTCTAAAGAAATCGTTAAAGAAGTTTTTTCAATTGTAATGAGTAATAAAAGTTAGACACTGAATTGGAGGCTTTACTACATACTTGAGAATTTTCCCAAGCTAAATTAGTAAAGCCCCTGACTCGTTTATGCCCCAAAGTAAGCTAGCCTTCGCTGGTTTCACATTTCATTGAACAGCTTTTGACTTAATTGTATTAATGGATATAAAGTGTCATTTTATCCAACACATTACTCGTGGTTAACAATGTACTCAATTGAATCGAATGAAGTTTCAGAACGAATGAGAGCCGCTGTTTCACTTAGCTGGTCAATATTCTCAAAAAAAGTTGGTAACAACTTGGTTGCCATAAACAAAGAAGCGTCAATGCAGCTTCAATATGCCTATGTACTTCAGCAGCTGATTCCTCTTATAACTTTCAGTTCAAGTGATAGATTCAACATAGAATTAGAGTAACCGTTCACCGGGATCGTTTGTGATTTATTAAAAGTGTGCGGATCCCCCCTAAAGATCAAAGACATTTGGGTACGGTTTCTTCTCAACGACTGATGTGATGATATCGCTCAGCACTGACATTGCTGATAAGCCTCGTTTTTTGCAGGTCTCGATAAGTGTATGAATACGACTACGGAATTTATCACCTGCATCCGAGGTCGTTCCAAAGCTGATTTTCCTTTGAATGACGAAACCTCTAATACATCGCTCAGCTTCATTATTAGTTAAGGGGATTGATGTTTTCTTCAAGAAAACCCACAAGCTTTCTCTATGTTTAAGCAGTAATTTACAGCGACCCCGATACCGCTTGACCATGACATCTGTCCCTTTGCTCAACCAATGATCGAATGATTTTTGTAGCCTGTGCATTCGCCTTAAATACAGTGAGTAACCCAATTCACCTTGCTCATAACGATGCCGAGTATGGAAAATGGTGTTTGTTAACAAACAAAGATGTTTGCCAATATAAGCAGTATGGCCACCACCACTATAATCTGCCATTTGTTGAAGGTTGCGTTTCACATGTGCCCAACATAACTGATGATGGTCTGCAGCTATCCAGTTATAACTTGGGCACTGGTCGCTGACCACAATGCCTGTATAGTTTTCATCAATGACCTTTTTCGCTGATGAGGTCGAGCGTGAATACAGTATTTGTTCATAGACAAGGTCATCACTGGCCACTAACCAGCACCAACGAAGGCTTTTTTCATCATTTCGGTGGTGTGAGGTTTCATCAGCATGAACCAAAGGCGCTTTCTTTAACGCTTGCTTTATTGCTTGGTGCAATGGAGTCAGCATTGAAGCGACTTTTGTTTGCGCTTCGCTAATCGCACCAATAGAAAAGGTTGAGCCAAGCTGCTCTTTGAGCAGTGATTGGATTTTTCGAACGCTGAGGTGATATTGTCCAGCAAGCACACCAATGTAGCTTAATAAATTGGGACCGATAATCCCTTGTGGTACATTGCTAGGCTTTTGCGCCTTCACTGTTTCTTTGCAATGGCGGCATTGACCTGAGAATAAACGGTATTCGGTGATATCAACAGTTGGCTTAGGTATATCAAAGACTTGATGACGGTAGTAAGGTCCACCATGAACATCAATATCGGACTGAGCGCAACAAGGACAAATATCCGGGAAGCAATCAATAATAACATCAGTTGCTTTCAGTGGTGAGAGTTTTCGTTGATGCCCTGTGTGGCCTTCTTTAGCTCCTCTCGAATTGCGACCACCAGAGCATTCATCTTTTTTCGCTCATGGCGAACTTTAGGGCTGTCTGATGAGGGGGATTTTGACGAGTTTTGTGAGCGAGTAGTTAGTTTATCTTCATAATGTCGGAGCTGTTCCCACAGCTCATCAATAAGCACCTTAGCCTCATTTAAATCAGAGACTTTAGGTGGTGCATCTTGGAATTTAGGGGATTTTTTTCTAGTCATGCCATTATGTTAAAGCCCTAAAACGATCACTCAAGAGTTAAAGTTGGATCAAGTGCGTAAGATCACATTTTTTCTGTCAATAAGGTTTGGTGAACACTTACGCTAATCGCACCAATAGAAAAGGTTGTGCCGAGCTGCTCTTTGAGCAGTGATTGGATTTTTCGAACGCTGAGGTGATATTGTCCAGCAAGCACACCAATGTAGCTTAATAAATTGGGACCGATAATCCCTTGAGATACATTGCTAGGCTTTTGCGCCTTCACTGTTTCTTTGCAATGGCGGCATTGACCTGAGAATAAACGGTATTCGGTGATATCAACAGTGGGCTTAGGTATATCAAAGACTTGATGACGGTAGTAAGGTCCACCATGAACATCAATATCGGACTGAGCGCAACAAGGACAAATATCCGGGAAGCAATCAATAATAACATCAGTTGCTTTCAGTGGTGAGAGTTTTCGTTGATGCCCTGTGTGGCCTTCTTTAGCTCCTCTCGAATTGCGACCACCAGAGCATTCATCTTTTTTCGCTCATGGCGAACTTTAGGGCTGTCTGATGAGGGGGATTTTGACGAGTTTTGTGAGCTAGTAGTTAGTTTATCTTCATAATGTCGGAGCTGTTCCCACAGCTCATCAATAAGCACCTTAGCCTCATTTAAATCAGAGACTTTAGGTGGTGCATCTTGGAATTTAGGGGGTTTTTTTTCTAGTCATGCCATTATGTTAAAGCTCTAAAACGATCACTCAAGAGTTAAAGTTGGATCAAGTGCGTAAGATCACATTTTTTCTGTCAATAGGGTTTGGTGAACACTTACATTAGATGAATGGTTGATGAAGGATGTTCTTATTTGCTATTTACCCCCATATTCACCAGAACTAAACTTGATTGAAATATTGTGGCGAAAGTTAAAATACGAGTGGCTTACTTGTGATGCATTTGCATCGTTTGAATCACTAAAGAATTCAGTATTAGGCATACTGAATTCCTATGGTGATAAATTCACGATAACTTTTAGTTAAGCACTTAACAGGGCAGCTTTTCTTCGAGTCAACAGAAGACACTGTTTCTTCAGAAACAGTGATAAAAGCATTCGATAAATTTATAAGTGAAAGAGTATCTAATACGCCGTGCTTTATTATCTTAGATAATGCGTCAATGCATCGCTCGGCATTATTTAAAGCAAAATTAGATGGATGGTTGATGAAGGATGTTCTTATTTGCTATTTACCCCCATATTCACCAGAGCTAAACTTGATTGAAATATTGTGGCGAAAGTTAAAATACGAGTGGCTTACTTGTGATGCATTTGCATCGTTTGAATCACTAAAGAATTCAGTATTAGGCATCCTGAATTCCTATGGTGATAAATTCACGATAACTTTTAGTTAAGCACTTATTCAACTTATTACGCTAAGGTCTCACTGGCATCAGAATGGCTTCCTAACGGAAGCCAGTAAGGGGTTTTTAAATTACTTACTGATGTTACGCAGTTAATTAAAATAAAACGAGACAAACTCGATAGTACGTTTCAAATTAGACACATTTAGCCTCTTTCCATAACGTCCATATGTCATTCCTAGCGTTATATGCCCAACGATTTCTGCCACCTCATGATCTTGAAACCCTTGTTGCTTTAATTCGTCAATAAACGTGTATCATAATCCATAATCCATAAGCAGACGGTCGTTTACCCACGCCTTAAGTTCGACTTCATTTTATATTTTTCCAAATCGAGTCCGATACTGTTTCGACCAATCATTATCCGTACCATTCGGTGTAATTAAAAAATTTTTTACTTCCTGCATCTCGACGCTGCTGAATAGTCGTAAATACCGTTAATGATGCCTGATATCATATAATAAGCGCAACATTCATAGCATAGGTGAGAAGATCAACTACTGATTGTAGTATGTTCCTCATCGCCAAAATCAAAACAAGTACTGATATACCTAGTTTGATGACTATGGCTTAAGCCCATCTCAGATTAGATAAAAAAGCTATTTCATTTTCTCGGTTAGCACCAATATATGAAAAATTTATTGGATGAGAATATTACCTTTGCTCAACAGTTTTGAACTGTTACACCTTTTTTTGCAGGGGCGTTATAAAATTAGAAAAGTTAAAGATACTCGATACTTTCTCAATTAAAAATTGATAGGAAGTACGGAATCATAACCGCATTCACTAGGTCGATAAAAAAGGCACAAACTAAAGGCACAATAATAAAGGCCAAATGGGAGTTACCGTAACGTTTTGCTACCGCTGACATATTGGCCATTGCTGTCGGGGTTGAACCTAATGAAATTCCGCCAAAACCTGCACAAATTACAGCTGCATCATAGTTTTTTCCCATAAGTGGAAAAACTATGTAAAGATTAACAAATATCGCAATGATAAATTGAACACCAAGAATACAGAATATAGGTGCGGCTAAGTCGATCAAGGTCCATAATTTCATACTCATTAATGACATCGCTAAAAAAGCACCCAATGAAATATCAGCAATCAAAGCGATAGCAGGTGATCTTGCTGGCCACTCTGTCCCTGTGATTCTTTTAATATTTATTCGAAAAATCACATTTGTCATTACAATACCAGCGAAGAGACAAGTGACAAATAATGGTAACTGCAACCCGAGTTTAGCAATGGCTTCATTAAATAAATAACCAATGATGACACAAACATGAATAGAAAAAATGGCATCTAAAAAATCAAAACCAGAAATTGCATTATCTTTTTCATTTTCAGCTATACCAACATCTAATTTATCATGATGAGTCGGCGATAATTGATGTTTATTGATAAGATATTTAGCTGTTGGTCCCCCCATTAAGCTTGCAAGAATAAGTCCAAAGGTTGCACAAGCAACACCCATTTCCATCGCATTACTAATTTGAAAGTCAGTGGCAATTCTCGGAGCCCAAGCAATGGCAGTTCCATGACCACCAATCAGAGATATACTCCCACCTAACATACCAACGGCAGGTTTAAGATCAAACAAATGAGCTACCCCAATGCCCGTTAAATTTTGCACCACCATATACCCGATGGTAATGACTAAAAGAATAACGAGTGGTAACCCACCTTTTAAAAGATCTCGAAGGTTTGCATTAATACCGATAGTAGTGAAGAAGTAGACTAATAACACATCGCGAGCAAACAGGTTAAACTCGACAGTAATACCTGTAATGAAGTAAATAAGAGTAATAAGACCAGAAAAAAGAATTCCGCCTGTTACTGGATCTGGAATACTAAACTCTTTTAGCAGTTTGATTGCATGGTTTAATTGTCGGCCAATAAATAAAACCAAAATACCGATCGTAACCGTAAAGAAAGAATCAAAATTTAATGTCTGAGTTAGCCAATCCATTTCCATAGCCAATACCTTTAGTCATAAAATCATATTAGGCATTGTATCAAAAGGAATTAAAGGGGTATTGAGGAGATATTAAGTATCTATGTTGCTAAAAATAGAACAATATAAAGAGTAAATAACATCTATGACTACCCCAGCATAAACATCGCCAGATTTATAACCTTCTTAGTATTACTAAGCATCGTAACGCCAGATTGCATTAACATTTAAGGTTTAGACATGGAAGCACTTTCATAAGCAAAATCTGTATCCATAATTCGCCTTTTAAATGCTAATAAGTTCTCAAAACTTGATAATGAGACTCCATATCAAAGATATCACTCTCCTATATTTAACTAGGATATCCACAACACCTATGATCTTAATACATAAATTTTTGTAATAGCGTTCTAAGCACAAAAACATTACTGATTCACAGTGATATAGATTAAAATAATTACATTAAGTGGACACTAAAAAGTTTTCGGGAATTTTATCATAGTGGTGCTCATTCAATATCAATAAGTTACATTAAGATAACTTTTACACAGCTACTTATTAAATACATTATTGACTATTTGATTTTATCTAAACAAAGTAGCCTTATGGTGATAGACATTATCATAGATTACTATTTAACAATTAAGCATTCACCCTAGAATAACAGCCCCTCCCCTCCACCGTTAAAAACAGATTACTCAGTAAAATCAGATGGTTAATATGTTAATTTAATTATCTATTACTATCTTGACATGACGGGACCGGTGATTCGATTCCTCTTTACTTTTGGTCAAACAAAGAAGTTACATATACCGTTGTCACGGTCAAATCTATACGAGTAACCCCAGCATAGCTGGGGGTTTATTAATATTTAATTAGTGAATAAAATTCATCAATTTTATTCACAAAATATTCTTCATTAACTACCGTAGTTCGAAACGATCTGCATTCATTACTTTTACCCAAGCAGCAACAAAATCATGCACAAACTTTTCTTTATTATCATTCTGAGCATAAAACTCACTATAAGATCGTAAAATTGAATTTGAGCCAAAAACTAAATCGACCCTAGATGCCATCCACTTAACATCACCGGATTCACGATTCACAATATTATATGTATTACGTCCTGCTGGAAGCCACTCGTACTGCATATCCGTTAAGTTAACAAAAAAATCATTGCTTAATATGCCCACTTTATCTGTAAAAACACCAGACTGACTATCACCATGATTAGTTCCAAGTACTCGCATCCCACCAATAAGCACAGTCATTTCAGGTGCAGTTAATCCCATTAACTGAGCACGATCCAATAACATTTCTTCAGGCATCACAGCATAACGTTGTTTCTCCCAATTTCTAAAGCCGTCAGCAAGTGGCTCTAATACAGCAAATGAGGAAGTATCTGTTTCAGCTTCAGATGCATCTCCTCTTCCTGCAACAAAAGGTACAGAAATATTAATCCCACCTGCTTTAGCTGATTCTTCAATAGCCAGGTTACTAGCCAACACAATAACGTCAGCAATACTTGCACCTGTTTTAGCTGCAATCGACTCAATAACTGGCAATACGCGATCTAATTTATGAGGCTCATTACCTTGCCATTGTCGTTGAGGTGATAAACGAATACGAGCACCATTAGCACCACCACGCTTATCTGATTGACGGAATGTTCGCGCACTATCCCAGGCAGTTGTAACTCTTTCAGATATTGTTAAGTCACTTTCACGAATAAGTGCTTTAACTGCATCAAGATCATAATTCGTTTCGCCAGCAGCAACAGGGTCCTGCCAAATTAATGCCTCATTTGGACTATCTGGACCTATGTATCTGCTTTTTGGTCCCATATCTCTGTGTAGAAGCTTAAACCATGCACGAGCAAAAATATCTGAAAATAAATCAGGATTCTGATGAAATTTCTCTGCAATTTTTCGATATTCAGGATCAAACTTCAGCGCCATATCTGCATCTGTCATGATTGGATTACAGCGGATAGTCGGATCTTCAACATCAACAGGTTTGTCTTCCTCTTTGATGCTAATCGGTTCCCACTGTACTGCGCCTGCAGGACTTGTTGTTAGCCACCAATCATAACTCATTAAAAGATGAAAATAGCCATGATCCCACTGAGTAGGGTTGGTTGTCCATGCACCTTCAATACCGCTTGTTACTGTATCTCTACCTATACCTCGGTTTTTATGATTATTCCAACCCAAACCTTGCTCGCTAATATCGGCACCTTCCGGAGCTTCACCTAATTCACTAGCATCACCATTACCGTGAGCTTTACCAACTGTATGACCTCCAGCAGTTAATGCAACGGTTTCTTCATCATTCATCCCCATACGAGAAAACGTCTCTCGCATATCCTGAGCTGTTTTCAATGGATCTGGTTTTCCATCAACACCTTCAGGATTTACATAAATTAATCCCATCATTACTGCAGCTAATGGGTTTTCTAAATCTCTCTCTCCAGAGTAACGACTATTTTTGCCTCCACTCTCTTCAAGCCATTTCTGCTCAGACCCCCAATAAATATCCTTTTCTGGATGCCAGATATCTTCTCGTCCAAATGAAAAACCAAATGTTTTTAAACCCATAGACTCATAAGCGACATTACCAGCAAAGACGATAAGATCAGCCCAACTGACTTTATTGCCGTATTTTTGTTTAATTGGCCATAGCAAGCGGCGAGCTTTATCAAGATTGCCATTGTCTGGCCATGAGTTAAGTGGTGCAAATCGTTGATTACCTGTACTCGCGCCACCGCGTCCATCACCAATGCGATAAGTCCCAGCAGCATGCCACGCCATACGGATCATTAAACCACCATAATGCCCCCAATCTGCAGGCCACCATACTTGACTATCCGTCATTAAACGCATCATATCTTCTTTTAAAGAAGTGAAATCAACCTTTTCGACTTCTTTCCGATAATCAAAATCAGGATCATATGGATTAGTTTTATTATCATGTTGACTTAAAATATCTAAATTTAAGCTATTAGGCCACCAAATAGGATTTTTATCAGTTAATGTTGCTGTACCATGAATAACAGGACACATTTTATTTTCTTTCATAACCATACCTTATTTTAATTTCATTTCATTTCATTTCATTTCATTAAGAAAATACAATAATAAAATTAAAATTAAATTTAAATTTAACTTAAGTATATTTTAACTTCAAAGAGCGAATTCAACTCTGGAGTACAACACTCGTTAAGCTGTATCTTTTAATTGTTCAAATATAAACAGGGATTGTTTATAACCTAAACACTTTCTTGGTCGTTTATTTATTCGATCTTGTACAAGTTGAAGATAGTCATCTTCAACTTGCTTGAGATTTGTTCCTTTAGGTACATATTGTCTAAGTAATCCATTAAAATTTTCATTTACCCCTCTTTCCCATGATGAGTATGGGTGCGCAAAGTATGTTTTAGTCTCTAATTTCTCGGCGATATCTAAATGAACTGAAAACTCCAGTCCATTATCAAAAGCCATTGATTTAACATGATCCTTATAAGGTTTAAGCCATAGGTATCCACACAGATTGGTCATGTATTGAGCAATTGATTTGATTAGGGGAATTGATCTAAAGATCAATGATCAAGAGAATTGACTCTTTTTTTTACGTGTACTGATTATGACTCTTTTCGAACAACATCAACTTCCATGCTTCTTAGAATCAAGACTTTCTAAACGTTATCAGACCATCATTATGGAACATATGACTGTGAATTCGACTAATGCCCCTGGCGCTAAATCATTAGAGCACCATACGCAATCTTGGGCTTCTACCCAAGCCACATGGCGCTTTTACCACAATGACAATGTGACCCTTCCTATGCTGAGCAGTCCGATGCTCGGACTAGCAAGATCTGGAGTAAAAGAGACGCAAAGTCGCTATGCCTTAATGGCGCATGACTGGTGTCATATCAATTTTTATAAACATCAAAGTAAGCTTGATAAGACTCAGATGTCCCATGTTTTGGATGTAGGTTACGAGCTACAAGCCTCTCTACTCGTTGATGCTGATTCGGGAGAGTCTATTTCTCCTGTAGGTCTTAATTTACTGACTGATAAGGGAATTTACCAATGCCGGCCTCAAGATATTCAACCAAAACAAAGCCATCTGGACTCGCTGTTTGATAGTATTCAATGGCAAGAACAATTGAGTTTAGATAAGCCCTTAGTCCACGTTGTGGACAGAGAAGCAGATTCAGCAAAAGATCTAAGACGTTTAGGCGCTATAAATTGGTTAACACGAACTAAAAAAACCACCACCTTCCGTCATGAGGGGCAATTTAAAACGGCTGAAGTCATCGGCCGACAGCTAAATTCAGATATCAAAGGCGTCGTTTCAATACGAGGGAGAGAAGGATATCTTTTCGTCGGGGAGGCAAAAGTTGAGTTGCAGAGAAAGTCAGAAAAATTGACGGCACAAGCACCTGAATGTCGCCTTGTTATGAGCTTAGTGACCGATGAAAGAGGCAATGAGTTGGCAAGATGGTATTTATTGTCGAATGTTTTCGATGTTGATGCGACAGAGATAGCGAGGTGGTATTGCCACCGTTGGAATATAGAGTCTTGGTTCAAACTATTGAAAACGAATGGACTTCAGATTGAGAAATGGCAACAAACAACGGGTAAATTGATACTCAAACGATGAATAGTAGCCAGTGTTGCGACGACGCTCGTTTTCAAGCTTTACTCGGACAAGTCAGAAGAAGCGAATGAATTTAAAGGTTTTTTAGTGAAATCAAGTGGGCGTTTGACGAAGCGTTCAAAGCCAGTGACACATTCAGCTTTGCTTGCTGGCCTCTGGGTATTCTTGCAAATGTGCAAGGTATTAAACACTTACACGACAGAGGAAATCAATAGGATGAAAGCGTTATCCAGTTCGTTTTTTGCTCAATTTGTGTAGATACCTATGGGTTTAAGCATGTTTACAATTGTGGTCTTTACTGTTTTAGCTTCCTTATTAGGTACTTTTTTATAAGGTAAAGTCGGCTCTTTCTTTAAGCTAAAGTGACAATTGCTCCCGTTCCTTGTTTACCTAAAACCAAATCTGCCTCCCAGTCACCAAGACGACTCTTATCATTAATGTAATTGGGACACTCATCAATAAATACGCAGTGGCGTATCTTTCCTCTAATCGCTTGTTTTCCTTTACGATATTTTTTATGACCCTGTCTTAAATATTGGTAAAGAGTTCCACCTTGCATTTTATCTTTTAAAACATAACGACAAATCCATTCATGACTGACTTTTAGGGTTAATGACTTTGCTATATAACTAATTTGCTCAGGACTCCAGTCCCACAATAGTGCTATTTTAACAAACCAAATAGTTTCTTGGATATCTGATATTTATATGAATTAACTCGTCATTGACGAGTTAATTTGATGGCAGAGTATGGGTTATATACTTGATTAACATTGTTCCTTTTAATCTCTCGATGAATCGTAGAGCGATTCACTCCAAGCTTAATCGCAATTTTATTTTAGGAGTAACCCTCTGCAATTAGGAAAGAAATCTCGTATCTTTGTTTCTGGGTCAACTGTTGATAACTCAAAGTCGTACTTGTTTTGATTTTGACGATGAGATGCATACTACAATCAGCAGTTGGCCTTCTTACCTTGGCTATGAGTGCACACTTATTATATGAATTCAAGAAATTAATAAATACTCGTTTAATTATAAATTGATTGAAAAAAAAGGTCTATTATTAGTGTATATAAATAAATTAGTAATTTTAAAAGGATCATAATGAATCTAAATCTATTAAAAACTTTTGATATCATCATGAAAACTAAAAGTATTAGTAAGACATCTAGTCTCCTAGGGGTGTCTACACCCGCAGTAAGTTATACATTAGCAAAATTACGAGAAGAGTATGATGACCCTTTATTTATAAGAACCGCTGATGGGGTTGAGCCAACCATGTTTGCAATTTCTTTGCACAATCATATCCATAATTCATTGATGGAGATATTAAGCTTTAACAAAGAGGAGTTAAAATTTGATGCATCTCTTTCTACTAGAATATTTAAAATTGCCAGCCATCCAGATATAGATATACATTATCATTCTGATTTTATCAAAAAAATCAAAATATTAGCGCCACATGCTCAAGTAGTTTTCGTGCCGACAATTAGTAATACTGAAGATAGATTAGAAAGCCTAAGAGTAAGATCTGTAGATATTATTTTATCTGTAAATAATTATAATAGAGCTGGATTCAAATCAGTAAAGGTTATTGATGCTAATTTTTGTGTCTGCGCAGCCAAAAATCATCCAAGAATACAAAATGATTTATCGATAGAGCAATTATTTGAAGAAGACCATATTCAATGGGTATCTGGAAAATTTCAAGATGTTATCTTTAACCAAATAGGAAGAAGGCCAAATTATACATATCATGCACAATCTTCCATGTTAGGCCTTTATATGGCATCTAAATCAGAATTATTAGCATTAAGTAACACTTCCATTGCAAATCGATTAACAGATAAATTTGAGATTCAAATTTTACCATTACCATTCTATACCATAAAAACATCAGCTTACGTTTCATGGCATAAAAGTAGAGATACAGATATAGGTCATAAATGGTTCCGAGAAGTATTATTAGAAACAATTAAAAATAGTTTAAACCAATCAATGGATTAACTACAAAGACTGAGCATTATATAGTTAACCTCTTAAGTAGGTACTTAAAAATTAACGGTAAAATATCATCCTTTTCTTGAGCTCTCTTTTGCTTTAAAGCATGATTTTAAAATATAATAAATACAATGAAAGCCGTAAAACCACTAAGTCATGATGAGTTCATCACTTTACAAGAAGTTTACGCTAACCATCCTAAAAAGCGTGTAAGAATAAGAGCACATGCCGTTATGCTCAGTAATTAAAATTACCCAATTAAAGTCTTAGCTGATATTTTTGAAGCTAAATTTAAAAGCGTTTCATTATGGTTAGATATCTGGGAGCTGAACCGAATTATCGGGCTATTTGATGCTCCCCGTAAAGGAATACCATCAATCTATACACCTGAAGACATTAAAACTTTAAAAGAACTGATTGATGAAGGATGTTCTTATTTGCTATTTACCCCCATATTCACCAGAACTAAACTTGATTGAAATATTGTGGCGAAAGTTAAAATACGAGTGGCTTACTTATGATGCATTTGCATCGTTTGAATCACTAAAGAATTCACGATAACTTTTGGTTAAGCACTTATTATACTAGGGCGAGTTGATCTTTGCTGTACATTTCGCGTTCAACAATACATCGGTAGCCACATTAACATGAATGCCAGCGATAACATGCTGGCATAATTCCTTTCTAGCTTGTCATATCCACTTGAAATAGCACGATATTGCTTAATTCTCCCAAAGGCATTTTCGACCAAGTGACGATACTTGTATAGACACCAATCCATACTGTCTTTATCTATATCTTGTCCGTAATTACGTTTAGCAATTACCGTTTCTCCGCCACGTTTCTTAACAAATATACGGAAAGGTTCACTGTCATATCCTTTATCACAAACGATGGTATTAACTTCATCGAGTTGTTCAGCTAAGCTTTCGGCGTGTACTATATCGTGGCGTTGTCCTTCTGATAAATCAAAGCAAATCGGCAGGCCACCGCTAAGTGAATATTGGTTGAGTTGCCCCCGCGACTTTTTCCTATTTGTTCTGAGCTTTTAGTAGCTGAACCTGCACAATGTTGATGTGCTCGAACTATAGAGTCATCAATAAATACCCATTCAAAATCAGCCATATTAGATAAGCTTATCTAAAACTCCTTTCTTTGACCAAAGATTAAATCGTCTGTAAACGGTGCTCCGAACTCAGAGGGTAGATCTCGACAAGGAATACCTGTTCTCATTCGATAAAGTATTCCTTCAAATCTCATTCGATGTTCAGCTTTATCGTAAATACGACCTGTACTTTTCATCACTTAGAGTAGCAGTTACCATCGAATATCAGTTAGCATTGTTCTTGGCATGGTATTGGTTAAGATTTTACTTTTGGTGAAGTAAATTATAACTCTTTGCCATGCTCTTCAAAAAACACTTGCGAAAGATCTACACGCCCCAATTATAAAATAAAACCCTTATAACACTTATAAGGGTTTTTATTTCGCAACTAATTATAATTCAATTGGTAAATCAGAGCACAATAAAGATATAAAATTGTCTTTAACACTCTATTTAATGTATTAAGCACACATTAATTTATTACTTTTGCCTCTTAAGACCACTTAAGAGGCTTTTTTATACCCCACTAAGTAGCCGTATGAAAGTTATCTTAATGTAACTTATTGATATTTAATAAGCGGCACCATGATAAAAATTCCCGAAAACTTTTTAATACCTACTTAACTTGAAGTTGCTGAGGTGTTGACTACGATCTTTAACTCAATCATATTGTATATGGTCTACTAATATTGGTGAGTTATTAAGCCACTTTTATTAATTGCATATATTTTTCATCCGGAGTCATGTACGTGAGACTGCTGTGACTCCATTTATAGTTATATACCACTGATCATTGAAGGTACTTGCTTTTTAGTTGTTTGAGGATCATGATAAATAAGATGAAAATAACCTTAACTTATGAAGAGAAGCAAGACCTCCTATACCAGCATGCCATTACGCGTGACGGTCGCGTTCGCGACCGTATTAAAGTTGTTATTCATGTAAGTAACAACTGGTCGGTAACTGAGATTGCAGATGCATTACGCATTCATGAGACAACGGTACGCTAACATATTAAAGACTTCTTATTAAGTAAGAAGCTAAAACCTAAAAATGGGGACTCATCAAGTCCTTAATTCATATAATAAGTGCAACACTCATAGTCAAGGTAAGAAGGTCAACTTCTGATTGTAGTATACATCTCATCGTCAAAATCAAAACAAGTACGACTATGAGTTATCAACAGTTGACCCAGAAACAAAGATACAAGATTTCTTTCCTAATTGCAGAAGGTTACTCCTAAAATAAAATTGCGATTAAGCTTGGAGTGAATCGCTCTACGATTCATCGAGAGATTAAAAGGAACAATGTTAATCAAGTATATAACCCAGACGTTGCCATCAAATTAACTCGTCAACGACAAGTTAATGCATATAAATATCAGATACCCAAAGAAACTATTTGGTTTGTTGAAATGGCACTATTGTGGAATTGGAGTCCTGAGCAGATTAGTCATATAGCAAAGTCATTAAACCTAAAAGTCAGTCATGAATGAATTTATCGTTACGCGGATTTCAGTCGCCAGTGCGACACCCGTTAATTATGCAACTAAACAAAGCTCATCGTAAACCTCATTTGGCGTTTTATATCCAAGGAGTTTCCGTGGCCTATTATTGAGTTTATTTTGGATAAGGCTGATTTGATCATCCGTTACTTTATCCAATGCCATTCCTTTGGGTAGATACTGACGTATCAAGCCATTATGGTTTTCATTTAGGCCTCGTTCCCATGAATGATAAGGGTGTGCAAAGTACGTATCAACCGCCAAAGCTTCCTTTATTTGTGCGTGATAAGCAAATTCTTTCCCATTATCAAACGTGATTGTCTTCAGCTGCTCTTTTTCTGACTGCAAAAGCTCAATGATCACCGCTGTGACTGCCTTCGCATGTTTTGACGATGCTCGGCCAATAAGCGTCTTTTTACTCACACGGTCGGCAAGTGTCACGAGGACGCCTTTATGTCCTTTTCCAATAACAGTATCCGCTTCCCAGTCACCTAAGCGGATTTTTTCATCAACAATGGAAGGCCTTTCATCAATTGACACTCGGCCTACAATTTGGCCTCTAGCCTCTGTTGAACCTGTCCGCTTCTTATAAGGCTTTCTATGGCGAAGGTGCTTATGTAGCTCACCGCCAGACGCTTTGTCTTTCTGTATAAACCGATAGATGGTTGTCGCGCATACCCTTTCAAGTCCTTCGGCCTTTAAGCGCCCTTGTATCTGCTCTGGGCTCCAATCCTTCTTAATATTGATAGAGAGCACCTCTTGTACATCGGCAGTCAATTTGATGCGTCTAGGTCTACCTTTATGCCGTAGTTTAGCTTTTTCATTGGCTTGATTTGGTCTATAGCCCCGAAGTCCAGTGTTACGTTTGATTTCTCGGGATACAACACTAGGGTGTCTATTGATTAAAGAGGCGATTTTACGGTGAGAAAGTTTGTCTGTTACGCCTTCATAAATCTGGTATCGTTCATCTTCGGTCAGTCGGGTATATGTCTTGGGCATAGAGAGCTCACATTGGTTTTAGTCGGCCGTGAGTTTCGCTCACTGACCATTAAAATTCAACATGTCGCACTGGCGACTGAAATCCGCGTTATGTTTTAAAAGATAAAATGCAAGGTGGAACTCTTTACCAACATTTAAGACAGGGTCATAAAAAATATCGTAAAGGAAAACAATCGATTAGAGGAAAGATACGCCACTGCGTATTTATTGATGAGTGTCCCAATTACATTAATGATAAGAGTCATCTTGGTGACTGGAAGGCATATTGGGTTTTAGGTAAACAAGAAACGGGAGCAATTGTCACTTTAGCTGAAAGAAAGAGCCGACTTTACCTTATAAAAAAAGTACCTAATAAGGAAGCAAAACAGTAAAGAGCGCTATTGTAAACATGCTTAAACCTTATAAGAATCATGTTAAATCAATTACTTTTGATAATAGGCTGGAGTTTTCAGTTCATTTAGATATCGCAGAGAAATTAGAGACTAAAACATACTTTGCGCACCCATACTCATCATGAGAAAGAGGGGTAAATGAAAATTTTAATGGATTACTTAGACAATATGTTCCTAAAGGAACAAATCTCAAGCAAGTTAAAGATGACTATCTTCAACTTGTACAAGACCGAATAAATAAACGACCAAGAAAGTGTTTAGGTTATAAACAGCCCCTGTTTATATTTGATCAATTAAAAGATACAGCTTAACGAGTGTTGCACTTCAGAGTTGAATTCGCCGTTTAAGCTATTGAAAATCTGCGGCTATTAGCTAGATTAAATATTAAAAAAACAACAGGTTAATTGATATTCAAACGACTAATTACAGCCAGAGTTGCAACTGCGCTTGTCTTTAAGTTATATTTAGTTCGATCAACTAAAGCTATTGAATTTAAAAAGTCCTTAATCAAGCTGAGTAATCGTTCAACATAGCGTCCAAAGCCTGTAACGTATTATACGTTACAGGCTGGTGTTTAAGTTTTTTACAATTCAATGATATCTTAAATAATAACATTATAGAAAAATTAAATAAAATGAAGTAGTTGGCTTAGTTATATTTTGGTCAATTTATATAGGTAGCTATGCCTAAATTTAGATAAACATTTATTTTTCATTTGGCTTAAATACTAAACCTAAAACAACCCCAAAAATTATATGTAATACGAGTGTCATTATAGGTGCACCAAGTCCAATATTTAGCCCAAAGAATCCTGCACCACTCATTGGCATTGGACCGATCATCATCAAAACCCAGGCAATAATACCTAAAGAAATACCTTTACTTACTTTATTTGCTGTTGGAAGAACATGGTAGAAAACAGCAAATGCTCCGCCCCATGCTACAGTTCCCACTCCAAAATGCATTATCCATCCTATAATCGGAGACTCAATGATACCCAGTTTCATTGATATCATAGTAGACATCATATGAATAGGATCTAACTCAGGCATAACACCCATCACTTTTTTAACCATCATTATGATAGTTAATGCTATTGTTGCTATAAAACCTGAATAAAATCCACGTAATAAATTCGACATATTACTTCCTCAGTTGATTGTTTATTGTTTATTGTTTATTGTTTATTGCTGAATTTTTATTGTTATGCTCCTTATTGTCGTTTTAAGTATAATTTAGTTATGCTTAATTATTAAATTATCTTTACGTTATCTTCTCTATAATTTATGGGCTACCAATTAATATCATCATAAGTAGGCACAAAAAAGTTTTCGGGAATTTTATCATGGAAGTGGCTATTGAATATCAATAACTTGCATTAAGCCAACTTTCACACAGCCACTTACAAGAAATAACCTACAGTATAGACTAGATCTATGTCTTATAAGCTCATCTATACAAATATCATTCTTATTAAGTGGACACTAAAAAGTTTTTAGGAATTTTTTAATGGTGGCATTCATTAAATATCAATAACTTACATAAAGATAACTTTCATACAAATACTTACTATTAAGCCAACACACCTATTTTTCTCTAGAGAAAAATTTAGTTTAAAATACTTTATTTTCTACCTTATCAAATGAAGAATACTAGTAGAGATCCCTACATTAGAACTAATAATCACATATCAAAAATTAGTCATGACTTACTCTCTATATATCCTTCTTACTTGAAGTAGCTAGGTTTTTGGCAGTATCCCATATCTAGCAAAGAAAGCACTATGATATTTCAAGCAGAATTAATTATAGTGCTGCTTATTCTTTATTATAGTAAGTAAGTAAGAAAACAAAGACTTATAATTAAGTTTAGAATATTCATTGACTAAACCAAAAGTTATTCCCCAGGCTAAATGGGCTAAATATACCGTAACAGGAAAAGCAATAGGTGCAAAATCTTGACCGAAGTAACCAGCTCCTAACATATCCATGACTGGGCTTAACATAAATGTTGTCCCAATAAATAGAGAATATATAGCAGAATATTTCCAATTCACTTTTCCAAATAATGCAATAAAAATAAATGAAAATGAAATACCATTCCAAAAGTGATCACTATTTCCTACTACATTAGACCATAAATCAGGTCCAATCATAAATTGATTTGTTAATTTAACACCCATTAAGGTAGGCATGTCACCAGGCATTGCATTATAATATTGAAAACCAACAATTCTAATAACTTCCATTGCAACGGTTCCAATAATACCAGCCAACATTGATATTAACATTGTATTCCGAATATTTTTATTTCCAGTTATTATTGATATAATAAAAATGGAAAACCAAATAATAACAGCAGGGACAATTGCATGAGTCCCTAACCAGCCAAAACTAACAAGACCAGTTGCTGATAATGTGAATGATAATGGTGATACTGAAGCAGCAACCAAAGCAACACCTATTAATAATATATAATTAGTATTAATTTTCATTGTAATAAAAACCTCATACGTGTCTAGGATTCAAGCATACTTTTATTGATAATTAACCAGTCGATTGTCTAGATTAAAAGCTGAAGTGTTTTTATTAAAAAATAAAAGCCATGATTTTTTATAAAAAGCAAACTAAGTGACTGTATATTAAACTAATAAATTTAAATACTCTCACCTTGCATAAATGACGAATTTAATCAAGTGATATAAATATATATTCATTATCAAATGTATATTTATAAATAATCGCTATAAAATCACTTATAACTATTTGAATCTTATTGAATGTCAATGATCAATTTAAATTGATCATTGACATAATTAAGTAGATAACAGAAAGATTGCGGGAGTATTTCGTTGTCGTTATAGTGAACTAAGTGGGCACTAAAAAGTTTTCGGGAATTTTATCATTATGATGCTCATCTAATATCAATAAGTTACATTAAGATAACTTTCACACGGCTACTTATCTATAACTTACATCGAAAAGTATCTACACAATTTCTAAGAATATTATATATTACTTAACGGCATCTGCTACAACTTTTGAAAGCTGAGATTCTAACATTGAACCTGCTTTTTGTAGCTTTGGCGAAATACTAGTCATCAATACTTCTGGATTAAACCAACCAATAGTTGTTTTTCCCTGCTCTTCCCATACATAAATACGTAATGGAATATTTGCGCCGGCTGCAGGTGCCATTTCTAATACTTTCTTACCCATTTTTGGACTACCTACTAAGAAGCTTTGAGCTCCTTCCATTTTAAGCCCTGACATAGACATTACTTTTTGTTGATTAATATTACCCATAACCATCAAGCCATTACTTGAAATACTTTCTTTTAAAGCTTGAGTTGTTTCAGTAAAGTTATGTGTTGATGAAACATGGTTAAATGTAGATACTTCAGCTGCAGATGTAACTGTACTAGCTAATAGTAAAGAGGTTAAAACTGTAGATAATAAAATTTTTTTTGACTTAAACATGATATACCTTATGATTTGAATTATTAAAACCAATTAATTTATTGGCAACATTTAAATGTTATATCTTTCCTTAAAAGAATATATTTAAATCAATTATAAAAAAAACTTAACAATCAAATATTGACTTAAAGTTAAGTGTTTAATTTTTTAAAATATCACTAAAAATCATATCGTTCCAATTTTTACTTTGTGATATCTTTACTTGGTTTATTTTCATATAAGTAGGCATTAAAACGTTTTGGGGAATATGATAATGATCTACCCCAGCAATTTTGAAAATCGTGTTAAGTGGCTGTGTGAAAGTTGGCTTAATGCAAATCATTGATATTCAACGGCCACTTCCATGATAAAATTCTCGAAAACTTTTTTGTGACTACTTAAGATGAGTACAATAATTAATGAGGTGAACAATGATAAACACGAAAAAACGTACTATTCCTACTCCTGAATTAAGGTTGAAGCACTCCAGCTAGCTAAAACTGATACCCTTCTAAGAGTCAAAATAAAATTGGCTCTTCGACGTTTCAAGTGGATTTGGGTTAAAATATGCATCTCCTAAATAGCCGCCAATATAAGGTCCAGTCACGTTGAATTCTTCTGATATTTTTATGCTCGGGTTAGGGCCTGACTCTTCTACACAAATATTTGCGGTAAAAAGGGAACGATATTAAGGAATTATGATCAGATCATTAGAACTCACTTTTTTATGGTCTTAATATGTCACTTTTTAACACTGAACAATGGGCGGCTAATCATTTTGCAAATACAGAGCTAGGTGATAAACGCAGAACTGATAGACTTAAACAAGTCGCTTCTCAGTTAGCGTCTGCGGCTGGCAAGTCTCTCGCACGGACGTGCGAGGGAGATGAATCTAAATTAGAAGGAGCTTATCGCTTGATCCGGAATGAAAATGTCAGCGCGTCCGTCATTAGAGCCAATGGGTTTAATTGTACCGCTCAATTGGCCGCCGATGTCCCAGAAATACTGGCTCTAGAAGACACAACATCATTAAGCTATCGACACAGTGTTGCTCCTCAATTGGGCAAGCTCGGTAAGGAAACAGACACCTCTCGTGGTTGGTGGGTTCATTCTGTGATGTTGCTTGATAGTTCGACTTCAAAGACCTTGGGGTTAATACATCAAGACTGGTGGTGCCGACCAAATGACCCAAATGATGCTGACGAAAAAGAAAGTGGTAAATGGGCAGACGCTTCTCATTTTACTCGGCAGAGACTTAAAACTCATATGTCACGTGTTATATCCGTCTGTGACAGAGAAGCAGACATAATGAGCTATCTCGCTGATAAACAATCACATGCCGAACGTTTTGTGGTTAGAGCTAAGCACTCAAGAAAACTCATTGATGAGAGCAAGCTATTTGCGCATATGGACAGTCAACCAATGACTGGCGGATATACCGTGGCTATACCTCAAAAAGGGATGAAAGATGCTCGCGGTAAGACGAAAAACAGAGTATCTCGCACAGCAAATTTAACGCTAAAAGCCAGCTCTGTCACCGTTAAGTTTAATGGGCAAGAGCACATTCTTAATGCGGTATATGCACAAGAGTCAGGAACGACACAAGAAAACGAGAAGCTCTCTTGGTTACTTTTGACGAGTGAGCCGATAGATACGCTAGAGCAACAGCTCCATATTATTGATATTTATACAACTCGATGGCGTATTGAGGACTTTCATAAAGCCTGGAAAACAGGTGCTGGTGTAGAAAGATTACGCATGACCTCCCCCGATAATTTAGAGCGAGCAGCCTCAATCCTAGCGTTTGTGGGCATTCGGTTGCTCCAACTTCGAGAAATTATGACTCTATCTTTGTACCTGCGAAAAAAAGGGAAGAGAGAAGAGGCTGAAGAACTAGAGAAGCAGAGTTGCCACCATGTATTAGAAAAAGATGAGTGGCGCATTTTAATGCAACACTACAAGCCCAGAGGACACAAAGGAAAAAATGCCCCGAGCTTGAAGTGGGCGTATCAATCCATAGCAAAACTTGGTGGTTTCACAGATACTAAAAGGACAGGAATGGCAAGTTGGACAACGATTTGGGAGGGTTGGGATAAGCTGCAATCGCAAGTTCAAGGCTACCGATTGGCCAAGGCGATCTTTGAAGCGGAAGGATCGCTATGAGATCTGATCAAGAGACAGCGAATGGAAGGTCTGAATAGTTTATTTCAAGCAGCGAGGTCAAGGGCACGCGGCTATAGAAATACAGCCACGTTCATCACTATGATCTATATGATAGCGAGCCCCGCCGCTGAAATATTGAAATCCACTTGAAACGTCGAAGAGCCATAAAATTTGAGTACTATTGATGAATTCATTTCTATTTTTAAGTAACTGATGTTACGCAGTAGACTAAACTTTCACTTCTAAAATGGTTAAGATAGAACCATGAATAAAAATAAACAAATATTTGAGCTGTATATTGATTATCTTGTCACTTCATTCAGCTATACGACAGCAACGGGTCTATCAAATCTTTTAGATGGTGATATTAGTCACGACCAAGTCACACGTTTTCTCTCGCATAAACAGTTTAGTTCGGCTGACTTATGGCAAAATGTGAAGAAAGACGTACGTGATATAGAAGCTGATGACGGTGTGTTAATTTTCGATGACACTGTTCAAGCGAAACCTTACTCCAGTGAAAATGACCTGATTAACTGGCACTTTGACCATACCGTTGGTCGCTCAGTTAAAGGTATCAATTTATTAAATTGTATTTATCATGCTAATGATGTCAGTATTCCTGTCGCTTTTAAGTTAATAACAAAACCTATTCAATATAGTGATATTTCAACGAGAAAGATAAAAAGAAAAAGTGAAACAACAAAGAATGATGATCTGATCACCCTACTTAAAGCATGCCAACAAAACCAATTAAAATGGCGCTATGTCTTGGCTGATAGCTGGTTTTCCTCCATCGGTAATATGAAGTTTATCAACGATAAGATAAAGAAATATTTTTTACTTGCGTTAAAAAGTAATCGGTTAATCGCACTTAGCAAAGAAGATAAATTAGAAGGACGCTTTCAACGTATTGATTCATTAGATTGGTCAGACTCCCCGATCCTTGGTTGGGTAAAAGGAATGGATATACCCATTATTTTGCATCGACAAATTTTTAAAAACAAAGATGGAAGTGAAGGGATATTATATTTGATCAGTAATGATATTGAACTAGATAAAGAGTCGATGGAAGCAATCTATCAGAAACGATGGAAAGTTGAAGTATTTCATAAGAATATCAAATCGAATACAGGCCTTGCTAAATCTCCCGCTAAGAAAGAGAGAACTCAAAGTAATCACATTTTCATGTCATTGCTAGCAACCAATGGCATGGACACATCCTCACCCTATAATCTCCTAAACTGATAATGTTAAGTTTAACTATATAGGTGAGGTTCATTATGAAAACTATCATTCGTGTTGGTGTTGATATTGCGAAAAATTCATTTCATATATATGCAGTAGATCAAGATGAAAATAAAGCATGGAAAGGAAAGTATTCACGCTCAAAGTGGTTGAATGAAATAGTTAAGCGAGTGCCTAAAAATGCTATTATCGGCATTGAAGCTTGTGGCTCTGCTCATTATTGGTCAAGAGAGTTACAGTGCTTAGGCTATACAGTTAAGCTAATTGCTCCACAATTTGTAAAGCCTTATGTGAAAACAAATAAAAATGATATGGCAGATGCTGAAGCCATTTGCGAGGCGATAAGCCGACCAAATATGAGATTTGTTTCGACAAAAACTGTTGAGCAACAAGATATCCAAGCAATGCACCGCCTTCGCGAAGATCTAGTGACTCAACGAACAGCAAAGGCGAACCAAATAAGAGGCCTTACTGCAGAATATGGCATTGTTGCTCCAACTGGAATAAAAAAGCTCAGAGAATCTATATCATGGTGGCTTGAAGACGCTGAAAATAATTTAACACCACTATTTCGAGAAGTACTACAGATGCAATATGACGAACTTAAAGGATTAGATGAGCATCTGGAACTGGTATCATCTATGATCACAGCTAGTTTAAAAGGCAACAAAAATGCTGAGCGACTTATGGAGATAACTGGTATCGGTCCTCTAATTTGTAGTGCCTTATTAATTGACTTAGGGAATGGAAGCAGTTTTAAAAAAGGTCGTGATTTTGCCGCATCATTGGGCTTAGTTCCTAAGCAGCATAGTACTGGAGGCAAAGAGCGGTTATTAGGAATTAGTAAAAGAGGTAATGGCTATCTAAGAAAGTTACTGGTACATGGTGCAAGATCTGCTTTCCGTCATGTCAAAAATAAGACTGACCCTTTAAGCTTATGGATTAAAAAATTAAGTAGCAGAAAGCATTCTAATATAGCAATTGTCGCTTTGGCGAATAAAATTGCGAGGATATCTTGGGCACTAGTATCTAAGGAAGATAAGTACAACCCTTCCTTAGCCGCGGGGTAATATGAAAGAAATTGCTGTATTTCAGAGTTTAATTCGAGAACAATAAAAATTGCAAAAGTAATATTGATGGTTAATTGGTAAAACCAACGTTAGCAAAACCCTTATTTGGCGTAGAGAATAAACTCGTGCAACCGACTGGGAGTTAACGTGCGGAAATCGCCATTATGGTTCGATGTGTTATTATTGAATTCACATCATTAATGAAACCGGATACACGTAGGCAGTTATACCTAATTAAACAAAAATTTTACTTGCAAAAGAGGATGTGTCCATACACGCCAAATTGGAAGGGTTAAGTGTTAAAAAAGGCTTAACGACATTTGGGTTAAAAACGAGCTTTATATAAAAGCTCAAAAAGAAGCACTTAAGGCTTTGCGAGAGATAGACATGTTAACTGCGTAACATCAGTAAGTAATATAAAGGCGCTTAAGCGCGTAGTGCATAGCCGACTGACTCACATTAAATCGCTTAGCTCTTTCCCATTGGTAGCTGTCAGGATGCATTTTAATATCAGCACGTAGAGCATCGTCATTAATTTTAGGCTCTTCGACGTTTCAAGTGGATTTCAATATTTCAGCGGCGGGGCTCGCTGCTTGAAATAAACTATTCAGACCCTCTATTCGTGCATTCGTATAGGTCGAAGTCCAGCGTTGAAGTATTCTCTCTGAATGCTTTTCTAACGTTGCTAGCGCTTTTCTTACTGGCTCTAAAGCATCTGAGCTCCCTATTTCGTCAAGTGTAAACTTGATGAAATTAGTCAGGCGCCAACGAGCGGTTTGAGCCGTTGGCGCTTCTCTTATCCAACGTAATTTTTCTTTTACTCGCCAAGCTTTCGCTGTCTC
Source organism: Vibrio sp. SS-MA-C1-2 (assembly GCF_021513135.1). NCBI lineage: Bacteria > Pseudomonadati > Pseudomonadota > Gammaproteobacteria > Vibrionales > Vibrionaceae > Vibrio > Vibrio sp. SS-MA-C1-2. The sequence continues at coordinate 855,948 of NZ_CP090980.1, read as the reverse complement.
AAGCTCATACTGCTCTAGGTCAGCTTGCTTATCTGTCATCGGACTCTCAGCAGTCTTTAACACTGCCCAACGAAGCGCCTTCGGCATGTCATTGTGCTTTCTTTCCTCTTTCCGAACCTCATCAACGGCTCGGGTAAATAACTGTACAACATGGAACCAATCAACGGTGACATTCGCTTTCGGAAATTCATCTTTGACACCGCTTAAAAAAGACGGAGACATGTCACACACGACTTCAAGGACTTGCTCTGAATTTGCTCCGTGCTTTTCAATAAAGGTGGTAAACTCAGTGACAGTTTTCTTGCCTTTTCCTGGTATAGCAAAGACAACAGGGAGGGTTTTACGCGCCATATCAATGAAAACAGTGACGTAATTATGTCCACGCTTTGACGCTGTCTCATCAAATCCAAAGGCATGGAGAGACGACAGGTCAAGTCGTGATAAAGCTTGCTCGACGTAATATTCCACCACTCGCCAAAGCCGCTTATCCGTCACTTCCATAAACTAAGCGGCAGCGTTAACGGGCATCTCTCTTACGAGTGTTAAGGCCACTTCTTCGAACAACAAAGTAAAGCCACTACCCGGCCTTGCCCAAGGCACTTCAATGCGCCTTACCCCGTGATTTTTGCAGTGAACTCTAGGTATCTTCGCAGTGATATAGCAATGGTGCTGAAAAAAGTTGAGATGACGCCATGTTTTCTCTTTGAAATCATGTGCTGGGCAAGCGATACCGCATTCTGGACACGAGTAAAGTACTCCACGTTCAGCCCCAACTTGTAGATGAAGCTCATAAGGAGAGTGTTCTGTATTAAGAGATTGGTCGATAAGTTTCCACGGAGCTTGTAGCCCTAACCCGAGCATAAAAATATCAGAAGAATTCAACGTGACTGGACCTTACATTGGCGGCTATTTAGGAGATGCATATTTTAACCCAAATCCACTTGAAACGTCGAAGAGCCTAATTTTAATGGCGGGACGATTTTTATGAATTAAGGGTTCTATCTCTTTTTCCCAGCGAAATAAAGTTCGAATAGAGATATTGAACCGTTCACTAGTTTGCTGGAAAGTAAGAGAGTTTTTGTCTTTGAAGGCCAATACATGTTGGCGAAAATCTTTGGAATATGTCATAACATCATTATGACACATTATGGTGATTTAGCTATATAGGTCATTACCGCTTTATTTACCAAATAAGCTTGGAGCCATAATGATAATAAGTATCTGATATTGCCAATTATGATATTCCATTTTACTCGGTGTACTTATGTTATAATATGCGTTTGCTGTAAACTTTACGGGAAGCTTTCCATTTACCTTAATAAACTTACCTAACCCAAACCCGATAGGAATATACCAGTCCTCCCCTTCTTTTTTAGTTAGAAAAGGAGCCATATTAATAGACATACCATTAACCCAATTATAAGCTGCCATAAACTGCATATTTTGAGTATTATTACCTTCTGACTTCAAAGCCCAGCTATATTGGTAAGAAACCATTCCAATGAATTTTTTTGTTTTAGCGAAAGCAACACTAGACAAACCTATAGCCCCACCATTTTTATCATCTACATAGTCAAAATTTGATGTATCAAAAGTAATATTTGGACCAAATCCTGTAGATAATTTTAATCCATTGGAAAATACAAAGTCTTTTGCATTACTAAAATACCCTGTATATGTAATATCGTTTAAAGAAGTTTCATTTTTAAGACCATTATTATTATAAGTTAATGTATCAACTGGCAATTTCAGCTTATTAATTAAATTTATTTCATCTGTTACAGGATATGGTGCAACTATATTTAATTGAAATTCATTTATATCAGGCTGTTCATTTTCAGCTGGTAAATACATGTTATCAATGATAATTTTAGTTGCAAATGCAACTGGATTACTTGCCTTTATAGACTCAGATCTTAAATCACCAGCATATGCTCGTGTTAAGAAATTTATCATGATGATTATAATATATAATATTTTCATTTTATACCTTTTAATTCTCATTACTTATCATTCAAATTTTTAGTTATTTAATTAATCAATTTAAATAACATAGTAAACCTATTAAGTTGCTGCGTTAAAGTTATCTCGACATATGCCATTGAAATTAACTTAACAACCACCTAAGGTGGGTTAGTATTACGGACTGAAAGTCCCGGATACCGGTCAAAGACCGGTTTTCTTTACCCCTCAGTTTTAAAATTATCTTCTGGACTAGGCTCAAAATGGTGCTCTAAATATTCTTTTATCATGTCTTCTGTTACATCTCCCGATGTAACGCAGAAATACCCTCGAGCCCAAAAATGACGTCCCCAGTACCTTTTCTTTAAATCGGGAAATGATTCAAATATCTTGCTGGAACTTCTACCTTTTATCCTTCGCATTATTTCACTTGGTGCCATATTGGGAGGAGCTGATATCAGAAGGTGTACATGATCTTTACTTACAACACCTTTTAATATTTCGATTTCAAAAGCATGGCATGTTTGCCGTATTATCTCTCTAATTCGAAGCGCAACATCTCCTCTTAATACAGCATACCTGTACTTAGTTACAAAGACGAAATGATATTGAATTTTAAAGACTGTATGACTGCCATATCTATAATCCATTTAGATTCTCCAGTGGCTGGGAAGACTAAAAGAATATCATAGCTAAAGCTAACCGACTAAAGTCGGTGGTTTTAACCTTAAAGGGGACTAATAAATACTGCTATAATTAAATTTTAGACCTTCATGCCATATGGTAAAATAAAATCTTTATCTATATATACACATTCAATATTGATAATCAATCATCTTGGGAAATATAATAAATAGTTTCATAAAAAAAACATTTACATCAATATTAAAAAAAACTTTCATTATAAATTAAATACTATAATCTTAGAAGAATCGATAAACTTGGTATAGACAAATATATTAACTTACTTCTTGATCAACCTCATAGCGATCCCAGAGCGGGTATATGGGCTTCCCTTTTATTGCAACAGTTGAATCGTAAAAAAGATTGATTGCTAAAGTATATTCGGCTTTTCATCTTTATATTGATATTAGCCATAATGAGCAATTCGCATCACTGGTCCTAGTTGATCGCTCGAGCTATTAGCTCATCCCACCCTTCAGGTTCTCCAGTGATCGATCCTATCTATTTTAATCATCAACCGGTATGCAATTCGATGTTGTAGCTAAATTAATTTATTATTTTAACTTGTTTTTTCTAAGCAGGCTGGTATTCCTGTTGTTTTGTTAATAATGCCCAGGCTATACGTGCATTTTTATTGGCTAATGCCACTGTCACAACATTGTGATGGTGCGTTTCACTTAAGTTCTGCACCCATTGACTGATCTTATCTTTTTTGTCTTTAGCACTATTTACCACAGCTCTGGCGCCATGTATAAAAAGAGTTCTTAAGTAGCACTCACCAGCTTTACTAATGCCAAGTAAAAGTTCTCGTCCTCCGCTGCTGTGCTGCTGTGCTGCTGTGCTGACGTGGCGTAAGCCCCAACCAAGCTGATAAGTTACGACCATTTTTAAATTGACTACCATCACCTATTGCTGCAATAAGTGCTGTCGCTGTTAATGGCCCAATACCTGTCTCTTGATCAGATCTCATAGCGATCCTTCCGCTTCAAAGATCGCCTTGGCCACTCGGTAGCCTTGAACTTGCGATTGCAGCTTATCCCAACCCTCCCAAATCATTGTCCAACTTGCCATTCCTGTCCTTTTAGTATCTGTGAAACCACCAAGTTTTGCTATGGATTGATACGCCCACTTCAAGCTCGGGGCATTTTTTCCTTTGTGTCCTCTGGGCTTGTAGTGTTGCATTAAAATGCGCCACTCATCTTTTTCTAATACATGGTGGCAACTCTGCTTCTCTAGTTCTTCAGCCTCTTCTCTCTTCCCTTTTTTTCGCAGGTACAAAGATAGAGTCATAATTTCTCGAAGTTGGAGCAACCGAATGCCCACAAACGCTAGGATTGAGGCTGCTCGCTCTAAATTATCGGGGGAGGTCATGCGTAATCTTTCTACACCAGCACCTGTTTTCCAGGCTTTATGAAAGTCTTCAATACGCCATCGAGTTGTATAAATATCAATAATATGGAGCTGTTGCTCTAGCGTATCTATCGGCTCACTCGTCAAAAGTAACCAAGAGAGCTTCTCGTTTTCTTGTGTCGTTCCTGACTCTTGTGCATATACCGCATTAAGAATGTGCTCTTGCCCATTAAACTTAACGGTGACAGAGCTGGCTTTTAGCGTTAAATTTGCTGTGCGAGATACTCTGTTTTTCGTCTTACCGCGAGCATCTTTCATCCCTTTTTGAGGTATAGCCACGGTATATCCGCCAGTCATTGGTTGACTGTCCATATGCGCAAATAGCTTGCTCTCATCAATGAGTTTTCTTGAGTGCTTAGCTCTAACCACAAAACGTTCGGCATGTGATTGTTTATCAGCGAGATAGCTCATTATGTCTGCTTCTCTGTCACAGACGGATATAACACGTGACATATGAGTTTTAAGCCTCTGCCGAGTAAAATGAGAAGCGTCTGCCCATTTACCACTTTCTTTTTCGTCAGCATCATTTGGGTCATTTGGTCGGCACCACCAGTCTTGATGTATTAACCCCAAGGTCTTTGAAGTCGAACTATCAAGCAACATCACAGAATGAACCCACCAACCACGAGAGGTATCTGTTTCCTTACCGAGCTTGCCCAATTGAGGAGCAACACTGTGTAGATAGCTTAATGATGTTGTGTCTTCTAGAGCCAGTATTTCTGGGACATCGGCGGTCAATTGAGCGGTACAATTAAACCCATTGGCTCTAATGACGGACGCGCTGACATTTTCATTCCGGATCAAGCGATAAGCTCCTTCTAATTTAGATTCATCTCCCTCGCACGTCCGTGCGAGAGACTTGCCAGCCGCAGACGCTAACTGAGAAGCGACTTGTTTTAGTCTATCAGTTCTGCGTTTATCACCTAGCTCTGTATTTGCAAAATGATTAGCCGCCCATTGTTCAGTGTTAAAAAGTGACATATTAAGACCATAAAAAAGTGAGTTCTAATGATCTGATCATAATTCCTTAATATCGTTCCCTTTTTACCGCAAATATTTGTCTAGAAGAGTCAGCCCTGCAAGGGTTCTAAGGAAAATTCCACTTCTGATCTAATTCTCAGATTAAGTAGTAATTTAATTTAGTATTTTTACATATTTTTTACTATCCTGAATAGTATTTATGGAGAAAAATATGAAATTATACCTTTTAGTATTCTTACTGCTAATTAGTGCATGTTCAACAGACATATCAAAATTTGAACAAGTCAATGAAAGTAATTATGAAAAAGTATTTATTAATAATAATCATAAAGATAGCAATATAACTGAACCATACCGTTTCTGGGGTGATTCAGCACCATTGAATATTGAGACAATTATTAAAAATAAAGAAACGAATAATGAACTTAATATTTTATTACTATCTGGAGGAGGCCAAAATGGAGCCTATGGTATTGGAGTTTTAAATGGTTTATACGATAGGAATGCTTTACCTAATTATACTATAGTTACAGGTATAAGTGCTGGTGCTCTTATTGCTCCATTCGCTTTCATTGGTGATAAAGACTCTTTAACTCAGGCAAAAAAAGCTATTTTATCTTTGAATGATAAAGAAAACTTAAATAAAAAAAGTATTTTTTGGCCATTAACCTCTGATTCGTATACAGTAGGTGATAAGTTTTTTAAAAAAATACAAGAGACATATGATGATGAAATAATATTAAAAATTAGTAATGAATATACTAAAGGTCGTCGCTTATTCATTGGTACTACTCACTTTCAATCAAGTCGATTAATGGTTTGGAATATTGGTCTTATTGCATCAAGTAATTTACCTAATAAGCGTTCATTAATTCATTCAATATTAGCTGCTAGTTCTTCTATTCCAGGCTTTTTTCCACCTCAAGAATTCACTGTTTATGATAAGAATGGGAAAAAGTTTTCAGAAATGCATTTTGATGGTGGACTATCAGCACAATTATTCTTTAATCCAAATAGTAATAGCCAGGATATAATTTCAAAGTTATCATTAACAGATAAAAAGCAAAATATGTATATTATACGAAACGGTTATATTAAGCCAAAATTCAAAAAAATAAAATCAAATATAATTCCAATTGCAAGTCACAGTCTTGATAGTTTGATTTTCGCTCAAACAAGAGGCGATTTATATCGAGAACAATATATTAGTCAATGTTCTCACTTAAAAAATCACTTAACATATATCGACAATAATTTTAACGACTTACCTCAGCCTGATAAATTTTTCGATAATGATTATATGAATAAACTTTATGAATTTGGTTATCAGAAAGCAAAAAATAATAAATTATGGGATGTTTTTTTTGATGGTTCTAAAAGTGGACCATGTATTAGAGAAAAAAACTAGCTTATTAATTGAATAATTAATATATTAATCATCCTAATTACAAGTGACTTTCAGTAGTGTCAATAATCTCTTAGGTATCGGTGGGCACACCGATACTTTCTTAATTAAAAATTCTAACAATTAATTCATTTTAAATTGGTTGTGAAACCTAAAAAACTCCTTCAAATATCGAAGAGTATGCTTATTTCTTATTCCTGTCATGATTCCATGATAAGTACCTCGAATTGATTTTTTGCATTACTTATCATCGTATCAACTCAATTCAATATTAGGGCATGATTTTCAAGCTTATTCCTAAATTTAGATATAACATCGTAATAAATATTATTACTAATTATTTTATGAAACGCAGGGAAATCATCAAGTATAACAAGTATTTTAAATAACGGAGTGAAAGTCAGCTTGATTTAAGTCATTGATATTAGATGAAAGATATCATGGAGAATTCCCAAAAACTTTTTGATGGCTAATTAGATCTAAGATTTGTTTTAATCTACTTTGATACTTATTATTTCTTAAAACTATTGATCAAACTAAATCTCATATAAATATGATTGCCCCCATCATTTAAAGATATCACTACAATGAAAGGACACATACCTACTGCATCTCTTATTATTTCACCTGCTTTTACCACCTAAATAAGTATCCAAAATCATTTAAATGTCGTTTCAATAAGCAGAAATGCAGTTTTTGCTTTGTGTAATCAGGATATTTTTTAACAATAAAATTGACTATATTTTTTGGATATGGAAATCAATACTCTTTTCATAAAGTTAATGCTACTTTATATTTTTATGAAAAAGCTCTATTCCTCACCTCTTCATTCCATACCTAAATCAATATCAAAAGATCATTTAGTTATCAAAACTAAGCACCTCTTATATTCCATTTAATTAAGTAGGTACTAAAAAGTTTTCAGAAATATTATCAAGGTAGCATTCATTCAATATCAATAAGTTACATTAAGATAACCACACATGGCTACTTAATTTATTATTTAGGATTCATTCAAAATTAAATACATTTTATTTACTAAATAAGACTTACTTAATTGACATATTCACCCATAACATTCAAAGTATTCATTACCTTTTTAACACTAAACAAATAATTGATTGAAAAAGTAATCGTATGGGTAGAAATAATAAAGTCGTTAACAATACTTATATCACTGGAAAAACAATGCTACATTTAAATCATGATCATGTACGTAAAGTTTTTAAACCCAGTGTTAATGCTGAAAAAAGATATAAATGTGAAAAAGAAGCATTATCTCGCTTAGAGGAGGCCCCTTTTATTCCCAATATGATTCACTCTATTAATTTCGGTATGACCCTCTATATAAAACGAATAAATGGCGCCTGTCCGAACAATTTAACGAGTCGAGACCTTGTTAGAGTACGAAATATCTTACGACAAGTGAGAAAATGTGGAGTGGCAAGGCACTCAACTCCAATTAGAGATCTAATAAAAAATGAAGATGGATTATTTATGGTCGATTTTGAAAGAGTGACTATTTTACGATGGTGGAATGCGCCTTATTGGATGATTGTCTCATTATTTTCTCACTACCACCTTTTACGGTTAGTCCATGAACATCAACCTCAACTACTTTCGCAAGCAAACAACATAAGACTTAATCGTATTGAAACATTTAGATTGAAATTAAATTGGTTGATTCAAAAGAAAAAACAAGTTAGTAGATTTAAGAAGCAATGCATAAATAATTGGCAATCATCTTAATATATTTACATTTTCTCAACTGACTTTATAGTTCTCAAATCTGATATACCTAAATTAATTAGATTTGCTAAGTAGCTGTGTAAAAGTTATCTTAATGTAACTTATTGATATTGAATGAGCACCACTATGATAAAATTCCCGAAAACTTTTTAGTGTCCACTTAGTAGACGGTAAACGAATAAAACCTTATGAGTATAGATATACTTTATGATTGGGGTGAAAGAGTGTGGCCTGTATTTGTTGACAGTTACAGACCGACACCCTAGGGCCTGACTCTTCTAGACAAATATTTGCGGTAAAAAGGGAACGATATTAAGGAATTATGATCAGATCATTAGAACTCACTTTTTTATGGTCTTAATATGTCACTTTTTAACACTGAACAATGGGCGGCTAATCATTTTGCAAATACAGAGCTAGGTGATAAACGCAGAACTGATAGACTTAAACAAGTCGCTTCTCAGTTAGCGTCTGCGGCTGGCAAGTCTCTCGCACGGACGTGCGAGGGAGATGAATCTAAATTAGAAGGAGCTTATCGCTTGATCCGGAATGAAAATGTCAGCGCGTCCGTCATTAGAGCCAATGGGTTTAATTGTACCGCTCAATTGGCCGCCGATGTCCCAGAAATACTGGCTCTAGAAGACACAACATCATTAAGCTATCGACACAGTGTTGCTCCTCAATTGGGCAAGCTCGGTAAGGAAACAGATACCTCTCGTGGTTGGTGGGTTCATTCTGTGATGTTGCTTGATAGTTCGACTTCAAAGACCTTGGGGTTAATACATCAAGACTGGTGGTGCCGACCAAATGACCCAAATGATGCTGACGAAAAAGAAAGTGGTAAATGGGCAGACGCTTCTCATTTTACTCGGCAGAGACTTAAAACTCATATGTCACGTGTTATATCCGTCTGTGACAGAGAAGCAGACATAATGAGCTATCTCGCTGATAAACAATCACATGCCGAACGTTTTGTGGTTAGAGCTAAGCACTCAAGAAAACTCATTGATGAGAGCAAGCTATTTGCGCATATGGACAGTCAACCAATGACTGGCGGATATACCGTGGCTATACCTCAAAAAGGGATGAAAGATGCTCGCGGTAAGACGAAAAACAGAGTCTCTCGCACAGCAAATTTAACGCTAAAAGCCAGCTCTGTCACCGTTAAGTTTAATGGGCAAGAGCACATTCTTAATGCGGTATATGCACAAGAGTCAGGAACGACACAAGAAAACGAGAAGCTCTCTTGGTTACTTTTGACGAGTGAGCCGATAGATACGCTAGAGCAACAGCTCCATATTATTGATATTTATACAACTCGATGGCGTATTGAGGACTTTCATAAAGCCTGGAAAACAGGTGCTGGTGTAGAAAGATTACGCATGACCTCCCCCGATAATTTAGAGCGAGCAGCCTCAATCCTAGCGTTTGTGGGCATTCGGTTGCTCCAACTTCGAGAAATTATGACTCTATCTTTGTACCTGCGAAAAAAAGGGAAGAGAGAAGAGGCTGAAGAACTAGAGAAGCAGAGTTGCCACCATGTATTAGAAAAAGATGAGTGGCGCATTTTAATGCAACACTACAAGCCCAGAGGACACAAAGGAAAAAATGCCCCGAGCTTGAAGTGGGCGTATCAATCCATAGCAAAACTTGGTGGTTTCACAGATACTAAAAGGACAGGAATGGCAAGTTGGACAACGATTTGGGAGGGTTGGGATAAGCTGCAATCGCAAGTTCAAGGCTACCGAGTGGCCAAAGCGATCTTTGAAGCGGAAGGATCGCTATGAGATCTGATCAAGAGACAGCCCTAGGGCATGTTGATCTTTGTTTTTCACATTTTATTTAACAATACATCAGCAACCACATTAACATGAATGCCAGTGATATCATGCTGGCATAGTTTCTTTCTAATTTATAATATTTAATTTTTAATTTTTGCAAAAGCGTTTTCTACTAAATGACGGTGATCCCCTACGCTCTTGGACAAAACGGCGAAAAGGTTGATTATTGTACCCTTTATCACAAATGATTGTATTCACTTCTTCTAGTTGATAGAGTAAAATTTTTACATGGAAAATATCATTTCTTTGCCTTCTGATAAATCAAAGCAAATGGGTAAGCGCCTCTATCTACTGCCAAGTGGATAGTTTCCTCTACAACTTTTTCTAATCTGCTCACGCTATGACCGGTGTGTTACGCAGTTCTCCAATAAAAATATCATTGTTAAAAGTCATAAATCACTGCTTTGTGGACTTTCATCACTATCAGAAGTTTTAGATTTCTAAAACAATATGTGAAAAATGTTATTATAACAAAACTACTATTTGTTATAATAACACACCACTGGCAAACGTAGTCTAGGAAAATATTACTACCAATGGTCGCAAGCCGTTCTTTAATTAACACTGCCAATAACGCCTCGAGCATTGACACAATCTGTCGGTCGATTAATTCGCAGTAAAGAAGATAAAGGCATCATTGTGATATTGGATAACCAATTAATCCAAAAAGGTTACGGTAAACAAAATAAAAAACTTGCCACCATTTCATGTTAAGAACAACTATCCACAGTAAACATCCTTCTTAACAGAGGTTTTTAGTTCTGTTAGGCGGGATTTCGTCAATTTTTGTAAGCCATAATTAAATCATAACTTAATTAATGGGCTTGCTGATGATTAAACCTCGTTGAACTCCTGTTACGCCTGTTCTATGCTTTTGTACAGATTTTATCTGATGACAAAACCGACAAACCATATCTATTTGAGTCATATGTATTATCATTCTCAATAAAAGATTATTTTAACATGGAGTCAATTGGTTAGCATTATGACCTAAAATAGTTTGTGTTTATATATCACTCTCTTCGCATAAATTCAATTCGATCTATTAAAATTAGGCGAACGGATGATAGCGAAATATGTCATCAATTTTCGCGTTAAGTAGTATCTTGTCACCATTCAATTTAGCGAAAGTACGTAACCCTGCTATTTGGATTTGCATATGGCTTGCCAGTTCTGAAGAATCGCGCTTGATATTAACTAAACCTAGCGTTTGAGCTTCTTTGATAAGCGCCACAAGGTATTGAGAAATCTCACCTAGATGCGCTTTAGCCACATCAATCAATTCTTGGTTTTCTTGAGTTAACTCACTGATTGTTTTTGTGAGCATACACACACCGTTAGGTGCATCGGTTTGGGTATCAATAACCTGAGCTTTAACAAACGTCCTTAAAACTGCTATAGGGTCATCAAATTCATTTCTCAAAGATTCGATTTGCGTGAGCGTCATATCCGTATAGTTACGAAGTGCCTCTTTAAACAACTCTTCTTTACTGCCAAAAGCAGAATAAATACTACCTGGTCTCATGTCGATCTCATCTTGCAAATTGCGCATTGAGGTCGCATGAAAGCCTTTTTTCCAGAACAAGTCGGTTGCTTTGTCTACCACAGCTTGTCGGTCAAATTTTATGTTCTTAGCCATAATAAGATCTTTTATAATTAAATATGAACACTCGTGAAATTATAAACTCATGACTTTAAATGGTAAAGATTAATTTGATTCCCACCCATTTAGAACAGTCAACACCAAGTAATACAAGATTTTTATTACTTTATAATCATAGATTTATCAACTAATCTCACACGATTATGAACGACCGTTCAAATTGTCACTTGAACGGTCGTTCAACTATAGGTATAGTTCACTCCACCGGTAGGTCACATGGCCTTCAAACGGGTAAAACGTACTTACCCCTTATTTCATAAAATATTAATTGGAGTTATCAATATGAGCAAATTTACCTTCCACACAGTAGAAACCGCACCAACCAAAAGTAAGCCAATACTAGAAGGCGCAGTGAAACAAATGGGGGCAGTACCTGGCCTGTACGCTGTAATGTCTGAGTCTCCAGAAATATTAACGGCGTATCAGCAACTACACCAACAATTTGTAAAAAGCTCATTTGATGCTGAAGAACTCACCGTAGTTTGGCAAACTATCAATGTTGAGCATGAATGTACTTTCTGTGTACCAGCACATACGGCAATTGCACATTCAATGAAGGTTGATCCTGAACTAACTGAAGCACTGCGTAGCGAAGATGTGATGCCAACTTCGAAACTTCAAGCACTGCATGACTTCACATTAGCTATGGTGCGTGAGCGCGGTAACGTTTCTGACGAGCAAATGGATGCATTTTTTGCAGCAGGTTACGGTCAACAGCAAGTGCTTGAAGTTATTCTCGGCCTTGCTCAAAAAGTGATCAGTAATTACACTAACCATGTAGGCAAGACTCCAGCTGGTCCAATGTTTGAGCAATTTGCATGGACTAAAAAATAATCAAACTATTCTAATAATATTCAAATAACATTGAGCGGGCTATAAGCATAGGTATCTACACAAATTAACCAAAATATAAAAAAGCCAATTGTAGCATTCTATTTAACTCTTCTATTGAGTAAGTATTTAAGACCTCAATGAACTATAAAAAAACTCAAAGATCCGCTAGTAACGCAGAATGCGTAGCTGGCTTTGAATGCTTTATTGAACGACCGCTCAATTTAATTAAAAATGCCTTATTTAATGGCTTCAGTTGATTGGTTTGAATATAATTTAAACCATAATTCTATATTCCAACGGTAACTGTACCACGTGGCGATTTCAGTGACATCAACATCCAATACATTTGATAGTAAATACCACCTTGCCAATTCTTTAACCCATTCATCCGTAATTAAACTCATGACCAAACGGCACTCTGATGACAACTTTTCTTATTTTCGCTGTAAACCTACAGTTGTTTCACCTACCCGAAGTTAACCCTCTACTCCCTTGATAAACACGACCTCTTTTATATCTGGAGTTTTTTTAGTAAACATTAAAAAGTTACTGAGAATTTCATCATGATGGTCTTTAATAAATATCAATAGCTTATACCAATATAACATCCACTAAGCTACTTATTATTTGAAACTTTTTTACAGAACCTATAAAAGAAATATTAATTATTTAATTTAAAATATAGAGAATCAACAACTGCTTTTGTTAGAAATTTCGTATTGACTAGGTCATTGTGGATTAAGCACATTGCGTAATCTGAAGGTTTATTTAACCCAGGTGTCTTGCACCATAGCGATATTGCCATATTATCATCAATATACCCTGTATTCTTTAATAACGTATACTTCCCATTTGACAAGTTATAAAGTTTAATCAAACTACCACTCATAATATTATCCATATTATTCATCCATCTGCTGTATAAGTTTGATTTACTCACCAACATTTCGCAAATTAATATTCTTATCATAACTATGCTTTGGTTAAAATAGAAACACAAGTCCCTTCTTTTTTAAGCATGTTACCCTCTTTATCAGCAATCCAGCGTGGAACTGATTGACCAATAAATTTATCAATATCAGGCGTGTCTAGATAATCGAATACGCCAACATCACCATCATTTAATTCCACGGTTATATCCATATCACCCCTTCCTGTTTTTCATTTCATCGAACAGTTAGTGTTAACATTAACTTAACTCAATAATTATAGACTATTTACTCTATATTTTGTTATTTCACACGAAAATGGTTTCCACTTTGAGACATGAAAGCCTATAAAACTTTTATATTTTAAATAGTTTTGTAATATCTTTTTTTATACTCCTAAGTGGACACTAAAAAGTTTTCGGGAATTTTATCATAGTGGTGCTCATTCAATATCAATAAGTTACATTAAGATAACTTTTACACGGCTACTTAATAGGCTTAGTAGATATCTAAAAGTTTACTCGACGTAAGTCACTGATTTAAATGATCACCGCCATTTTAAAACTCCCGAATTTTTTTAGTATCTACTTAACTACGTAATGGTCGATTCTTTAATGTGTGGTATCCTGCCCAAATACGACTAGCTGTAGTGATCCAGCATAAGATCGCAAACACCGTACTTATTATTACAAAACACCCCGGAAATAGACAAAATAGTACAAAGCAGATAATGGTTTCAGTGCCTTCTGTTAAGCCACCGATATAGTATAGAGATTTATTTTTATAGACGGGATTTTCAATGTTTTTCTTACTCGCCATAACCGCAAACGCTAGAAAACTACTTCCTGTGCCAATAAAAGCGTAAATAAGAAAAGCACCGGCAATGGCATTTTGTTCTGGGTTTGCAAGGATAAAGCCAAAAGGGATTAAAGAGTAAAAAATAAAATCTAAAGTGATATCTAAAAATCCACCACAATCTGTAATTCCTTGTCTTCTTGCAAGCGCCCCATCTAAACCATCAAAGATTCGATTAATGATAATTGCTACCAGAGCCAGGATATATTGTTGGTAAGCTAACGCGGGTAGAGCTAAAAGGCCGATGATAAATCCAATGATTGTAATCTGATTTGCGGAAAATCCAGCATGATCCAATTGCTTTGCCACCGTTGTTAACGGTGATGTAATGAGTTTGATACTCCAGCGATCTAACATGTGACACCTTCTTTTTTTCTGGCTTTAGGGCTGGCCACTGTAAACAATAGCCACTTTCTGGAATGTCTTGCACATCATGGGTTACCATTAATGTGGGGATCCCGCTATTTTTTATATGCTGAAAGACAAAGCTACGGAAAACCTGTCGTAATGAGCTATCTAGTTTGCTAAAGGGCTCATCAAGAAGAATCGCTTGAGGTTGTGAGAGTAGCATTCTCATTAAGCTGATCCTCGCTCGCTGCCCTCCAGAGAGTTGATCCGGTAATTTATTCGCATGTTCAAGTAGGGAAAGCTGCGCTAGGTGATCCAATGCAATTTGCTGCCTTTCATTTCCCTTAATCGAGGATGGAATAGCAAAGGCTAAATTTTGCCAAATAGTCAGGTGGGGAAAGAGCAGATCATCTTGGAATAAAATACCGATATGACGTTTTTCTGCGCTGATATCTAATAGCGATTTATCATTGAGAGAGATTTCACCTTGAGTGGTAAAGTAAGGGGACAAATGCCCTGCGATAGCGGTTAATAGTGTCGATTTCCCACAACCACTCGCCCCCATGAGGGTGACCACTTCTCCCGGTTTTACCGTTAAATTGATGGGCTGACAAAGTGCTCTTTCTGCCCCATTGATTGTGAAATTTTTAATTTTTAATGTCATAGCTATTCTTTATGGGCTACTAACGAGCCGAGGGAGTGATGAGTGTTTTTAAATGACTGTAATTTTTCGCTGAGTTATTTTAGGCACGACATGGCTCACCCACAATGCAAGGGAGAAAAAGAGTAAAGGTAGACCACCTTGCAATAGGCCATAAATCGCCATTACTCTTCGATCTTGCCCACTGACTAATGCAACAGCTTCTGTTGTGATAGTCGTGATACGCCCAGCCCCTAAAAGAAGCGTTGGAAGATATTGTGTCAAACTCACACTCATTCCTATGGCAAATGCAGAGAGAATGGCCGGAAGTAATAAGGGAAATTTCACTTTTAGCCATGCTTTTATTGGGCTATTCCCCAAGCTTTTGGCTACATAGATCAACCGTAAATCAAAGGCTTGCCAAGGGCCTTGAAGGGTTAAATAACAGTATGGAAATACAAAAATAATATGAGACCAAATGACCCAATAAAGATAGTCCACTCCTGGAAAATTAAGGGTAACAGCATGGAAGCCAAATAATAAAGCCAGTTGAGGCATAACAAGGGGGATCGCAATGAGCCACGTTGGGATATTTTTCCCAAGTTTGTGGCGTAATTCCTGACAAGCAATGGCACAGGCAAGGGCAATAGAGGTTGAGATTAAGGCTATGAGTAAACTACTTGCAATTAATTCGCTGGCACTTGACCACTCTTGTTGCCAAAATCGACTCGACCAACGGCTGGGAGTCAAATCTGGGTAGCGCCAGCGTAAGGCAAAAGACCATACCAGCAAGATACTCAGAGATACAATCGGTAATGAGAAGATAATTAAAGGTAAAGAGCGACCAAAAATAGGGTATTGACGACGTCCCATAATTAACCAGCTATTTTTCCGCTCAAAGAGAACAAACTCGATAGCCCTAAGTATTAATAGAAGTAAGCAAGCAATCAAGAAAAGATACAGTGCTCCCGCTGCCGCAAGTGGAAACTGAGTCAAATCGGGTTCATTTAACCATTGCCAAACAAGCGTCGCTAAAGGCGCTGGATGAGTCGGGCCGATGATCATCGTGATATCTACAACCGATAGACTGTAGGTCGCAATAGCGGCTATGGGGAGGCGAATATGTCGGATCCATTGGGGTAATACGACTTTCAACCAGCAGGCACTGGAGTGGTAACCTAAGCTGGTGGTGGCTGCCATTAATTTATTAATATTTAACTGATTAATGATGGGAATCGACACCAATAGAATAAAAAAAGCTTCTTTTAGTGCCAACGTCATGATAATACCCATCGCAAAGGGATCTTGAACAAGTAACCAGTGAGCGTTTATATCTGTTTCAAAAAAGGCATTAATAACGCGAAAAATCCCCCCGTTGGAGAGAATAAAAACAACAGTCCAATAGTAAAGGCGATGTGGGGAAGTGCGATTAACGGAGAGAGTAATCGCTCAATCCAACGCCAAGTTCGTTTTTGCCAATGAAAATAAAGCACTAAAAATGCAATAACTAGGGCTAAAAATGTACTAGAAAGGGCGATAAATAGGGCCAAAAAGGTGGCATGGGGCAGTGTTGGCCAGTTAAATAACGTTGTCCAAGCTGACAATGAAAGCTCATTAAGACCCAGTGCCGGTAACCAGCCGAGTGCAGGCGCAATAATGCCAAGAACCCCAGGAATCAAGGGGAGAAAGCAGATCATCGCAACCATAATAAAAATAATGGGGATCATAAGGTCATACTTTTCATGGCATCACAATTTATCATTAACCTACTTCCCATAGCGTTGTAACCATTCCATTTCAAGGGCGGCTTGCCAACTAGGGTGAGGCTCTGAAATTGATTTAAATAGGGTGAAACTAGGTTTTTGATCGATAAATGCTTGCTGTTTAAGTACCGATGGCTCTCCCCATCGAGATGAATCCGCTTTTCTTTGTTGAGCTTCTGGGCTTAAAAGAAAGTTAATCACCACCTGAGCCGCCTCTTTTGCAGAGCTATTCCAGGGAATAGCAAGAAAGTGGATATTTGTTAAGGAGCCTGATGCAAAGGCATAACTTTGCGCACTTTCCACCAAATTGCCATTATTGATTGCAGCTTCTGCGGCATTAGGATTAAAAGAAATGGCAATATCCAATTCGCCGTCGTCTAACAGCTGGATCATTTGAGGGCTACTTTGGGGAAACTGTTTTCCCTTGCGCCATGCCACAGGATGAAGTTGATCAAGGTAGTGCCATAATGGTTTAGTGACCTGTTGAAACATGGCTGGATTGACAGGCTGATAAAGCACCTTAGGATCCTCAGCTAATTCAATTAATGCCATCTTTAAAAAGCTAGAACCATGAAATTCGGGAGGTTGAGGATAACTGATTTTTCCTGGATGGATCTGGGCATAATTCAATAACTCCA
This sequence comes from Vibrio sp. SS-MA-C1-2, assembly GCF_021513135.1. Classification (NCBI taxonomy): domain Bacteria; kingdom Pseudomonadati; phylum Pseudomonadota; class Gammaproteobacteria; order Vibrionales; family Vibrionaceae; genus Vibrio; species Vibrio sp. SS-MA-C1-2. The sequence continues at coordinate 838,246 of NZ_CP090980.1, read as the reverse complement.
CAACGCTATTCGGTGGCATGGTCAGTTGATCATGATCATAGATAAAAGTGAGTTGTCCAACTCCCCATGGTGCTTCTAAATTATCAGTGGGCTCAGTAAAATCCTCAGTAACGGGTAATGATTTATCAACAAACTGCCAGTTTGGTAGCGTATCAACAAATGGCCCGAAGAGCAGGTGTTGTTGTTTTAAAGAGTAAAAATGTTCACCATTTATCCAGACCAAATCAACGCTACCTTGGCTATTTTTATTGGCAACTTTCTCTGCAGATAAACGATGAACTGTTTCAGAAATATCGGCCACTTTAACGTGCTTTAATGTGATGTCATATCGATCCTTTAGCTCTTTACTCGCCCAGCGCAGATATTGATTGACCTCCTGACTTCCCCCCACGCATTAAAGTAAACGGTTTCACCCCTTGCACTATTAATCTGGTGTTGCCACGCTTTTGATTCTGCTGTCGAGCTGTGAGCGTAGAAACTAACCACTAAACAGAGAAATAGGGGCAATAACGCAACGCCTTGTGATAACGTATTTTTTATCAGTGAAATACTGAGATTATTTCCAACAATCCTTGTCATATTTATAGCCTATTACTTATTCTTTTTATTTGATTGAAGCTGCCATTGATGGAAGCGTTTAACCCAAGCTAATACTTTTTCTGGGGCGTGATTACGTTTCCAAACACCTGCGGCGTATTTATTCGCCTCACTCATGGTTGGATAAGGGTGAATGGTTTCTAATATCTTATTTAACCCTAAGTTATGACGCATCGCTAGCGTGTATTCTGCCAGTAACTCTCCGGCCAAATGTCCAACAATCGTGACTCCTAAAATCTTGTCGCTATTAGGCACGGTTAAGATTTTGACAAAGCCTGCGGTTTCATCTTCAGCAATCGCACGATCAAGATCATCCAAAGAGTAAAGAGTCACTTCATAAGGAATTTGCTGTTCTTTTGCCTCTTTTTCATTAATACCGACTCGGGCTAACTCTGGTGATGTGTAGGTCACTGCGGGTAAGACTGAATAATCGGTTTTAAATTTCTTTAGTGAACCAAATAATGCGTTTACGGCAGCATACCAAGCTTGGTGGCTGGCTGCGTGAGTTAACTGGAAAGGCCCGGCTACATCACCGACGGCATAAATATTCGGGTATTTAGTTTGTAAATACGTATTGGTTGCAATGGTGCCATTACTGTTTAATTCAATCCCGAGCTCTTCTAAGCCAAAGCCCGTTGTATTCGCCGCTCGACCTAGAGCAATCATAACATAATCAAATTCAACCTCAGTAGGTTCTTTACTCTCTACGTGAACTAACCGAGCGCGCTGTTTCCCCTCTGCTTGTTCAAATTCCACTACATTATGATTTAATAAAACATTAACGTTATCGTCGAGTAAATGTTGCAGAACTACGGTAGCGGCATCTGAATCTTCACGGTTAAGTAATTGGTCACCTCGATCAACAAGGGTAACCTGAGCCCCTAATCGAGCAAAACTTTGGCTGATCTCCGAACCAATTGGCCCACCACCCAATACTAGTAATTTTTTAGGGAAAACCTCGAGATCCCAGATTGTATCTGAGGTGACATAGTGAATATTGTCTAAACCAGGAAATGGCGGAATAAAAGGACGAGCACCAGTGGCGATGACAATATTTTTACTGGTTAGGGTTTTACCATTCACGTGAACTTGCCAAGGGTTCAGAATTTTTGCCTCACCGGTGACACAATCGACCCCAAGTTCAGTGTAGCGTTCAATGGAGTCATGGGGTTCAACGGTTTTGATTACACGTTTTATCTGCCCCATTACTTGTTGAAAGTCGATATTAGAGATAGTGCTGTCAATACCGAACTGTTTCATTTTCTTCACTTCAGCCGCTGAGTGGGCGATTCGAATCAGTGCTTTAGAAGGTACACAGCCTGTATTTAGACAATCTCCTCCCATCTTATGTTTCTCAACCAACGTGACCTTGGCCTTGACGGCTGCTGCAATATAAGCACTCACTAACCCCCCAGAACCAGCGCCAATGACGACCATATTTTGATCAAACGTTGTTGGTTTTTTCCATTGGCGATAGACCTTTTGTTGCTGAAATAAATTAATAATCTTTTTTGCTACCAAAGGAAACAGGCCTAATAAAGCAAGGGATAGCAAGATAGTCGGTGAAATTAACCCACTGAGAGACTCTAATTGCCCGAGTTGTGTGCCGACATTGAGATAAACCATGGTTCCCGCTAACATCCCCAATTGACTGGCCCAGTAGTAGGTGACTGTACGAATTGGGGTTAGTCCCATTAATAAGTTAAGTAAGAAAAACGGGAAAACGGGAATAAGACGAAGGGTAAAGAGATAAAAGGCACCATCTCTTTCTATGCCTTGATTCATGGTTTTTAAGCGGTGACCATATTTCGTTTGCACCCACTCTTTAAGAAGAAATCGACTAAGTAAAAAGGCAACGGTAGCACCAATTGCGCTGGCAAATGAGACCAGAAGTAAGCTCCACCAAAATCCGAATAAAGCGGCTCCAAGGAGAGTTAAAAACGCAGCTCCAGGTAGAGACAGTGCGGTCATTAAGATATACAGAGTAAAATAAACAACACTTGATAGAAGAGGAGCATCAATGATAGTTTGCTGTAGGTTTTGTTGCTGTTGCTTTGCATACTCTAGGGAGAAAAAGCTATTAAGGTCAAAGATAAACCAACAAGCGATAACTGCAATAATGATGCTTACTATAATGAGCTTTTTACTATTCATCCGAGTCTAATTTCCCAGTGATTTAATTATTTATATTTATGGCTAAGTCGCCGTGTGAAAGTTACCTTAATGTAACTTATTGATATTGAATGAGTGCCATGATGATAAAATCCCAAAAAACTTTTTGCTGCCTACTTAGTTCAATTATTATATATAGCTATATAACGTTATTAAATCAACTCTCTACACCTAAAATAATTGGCGTGGTTAGTCGACAGCAAACGTATTAATTGCAGACAATATTCAAGTAACATTAAGTACGAAGGAGATATAAAAACCAGAGTTACTCTTTATGACGGCTCTCAGTCGGTAATGAACAAAATCCGTGAGCGGGAACATCAAGAGCCGTATTAAACTTGGCTGAGAGGTTCTGAAAGGCAATCAAAGCGGTCAGCTCAACAATATCTTCATCGCTATACCACTGCTTTAATCGGCTAATATCTTGGTCTGTAACCTTATTTCCAGTAATGCTCATCGCTTCTAAGTAGTGGAGTGTTGATCGCTCTTTTTCATTGAAGAGATCACTATTCTGCCATTCAGCAAGGGCGTAAGCTTGTTGTTCTGAGCCGTAGCGTTCAACCATCTTTTGACCATTGGTATCAATACAGAATGCACAATCATTCAATTGAGAGACACGGACACAGATTAGTGAACGTAATTTGGGGTCAATAGGTGATTTCTTTCGATCAAGAAAGCCAAAGAAGATGGCGACTAACCAAAAAAGAGTGGGTTTCTGTCCCCATAAGAGAGCGGGGTTTAAGACGGTTCCATAATGACGTTTTTGCAAGTAAAGAAGTGGCTTAACAGTCCAAGAGAGTCTTTTTTTTATGGCGATACGCATTGAATTTTTCCTAAATATCAAAATAATATTACTATTAGATTAGTGATAACTTACATCAAGATAACTTTCACACAGCTACTTATAATTCTTTTCGAGGTTGCAGATTATTAAATTTGCATATTCAAGTTGATTAAGAATAAGATTTATCCATGCGGCTTAATGAATGACTTACAGCTGCAATGCGTATAGTCATATCAATATCCTTATCTGTTACACCTGAGTTCCTTAATTGTGAAGCATGATTTTTAATGGATATAAAACCACAATTTATCAGGAATATAGAAATACAAGCATAGTGGTAAGCTGAAGTGTTTATAAGAATCACCCAAAATAACTTACACAGATCAGTGTAAATTATTGTATAAGCTTTACTGGTATAGATCAATAGGATTGATGTAAATTAACAACATCATGGCTGAAAATACAATCTGACCATTCGCTGTGGGTCGAAGAGCTCGGTGCTTTACTGATACTCCCTCTGATGTTCAAGTGAGTACGACATGATATGGCTTAACAGCCTTGGACCTGACTCTTACCTTCACACACCCTTATCAGTAAGCTACCGTACGCAGAGACGGTCGAAGCAATAGAAGTGCTTCTACCATAGAATCTAACCAAAGCCTAACGGCTTTGGTTCACCCCTTCTATACTCCGACTAATTGGCACTTACTCTCAGAGCATCCAAACCACCTTGTATATTAGTGAGGTTGTAATGTTTACTACGGTTTATCCAAGATATTGCAATCAAAGAACGATACCCACCCGCACAATGCACATAGTATTCAAGATCTATCTTTGGATTTTTTCCATTTAAGATTTCTGACAGAGGCATATTTTCAGAATTTTGCAATTTGATTTTATGTATCTGAGATCTTTCACGTACGTCTAAGATTCGACACTGTTGTAGGTGTTTCCGTAAATGAATAGGTGTAATGTTGGACATACGCTGTGTAAACAAGCTTAAATCATCAACTACAGTAAAGTTTTCATAATTCATCTTCTTCAACTGATAGCTGATTTCACTGAATTGACTCAATTCAACAACTAGACAGAATCGGGTGCTTGGATCAGGAATAACCTGCTTGAGCCAGTATTCAAAATTGCCTTCTGAGTAGCCGACAAAAACACTACCGGGTACATGAGCTTTAATGAAATCCTCAGTATTTCTAGTATCTATGGTGAGCATGATTTAACGAACTCCTTTTAAACGATGATATTAAGATTGAGACAAAGATAATGCTCAAAGCGTACTTCTGCCCATCAGAAACAGGGGTATGGAAGAACCAGATCGCTAATAAGAAATGGAGCGTTGGTTCAATATATTGAATTAGACTCATCTTGTTTAGTGGTATTTTCAACAAAGAAATTGCCACTAACAGTACTGGAATAAGCTGCAGTGGTGCAGTACCGGCTAGCAATAATAAATCAAAATTAGACATTAGGCTTTGAGAGTGCATAACGATATAAATTAAAGCAATAGGCATATACAAAACATGTTCCAGTAATAAATTACTAAAAGTCCCAATATTCATCATTTTTTTTAGTGCTATATAGACAGCAAAAGATGAAGCTATAAATAGACTTAAAACAGGGAAATGACCATCAGAGAAGGCATAGATAACTACAGCTGAAACCATAAGTACCAATGAGATTACTTGGTTTAGTTTGGCCTTTTCCTTAAAAAATACGTAACCAATTATAGATACAAAAATAGGTGTAATGTAAAAGGCCAATGACGCTGCCATTAGATTATCGTTGACACTAGCATAAACAAAGCCATACCAAGATATATTCATGAAAAAGCCTGATAATAAAGCCAATCCAACGTTTTTTTGAGTAAGTTCTTTTTTACTCGGCATCCAGTTAGTCTTAACACATCCAATAATAATTAGGATAAGTGCTGACCAAAATACACGGTGAGCGAGAATTAATAGTGGTTCGTGAGGACCTAACTCATGGAAGTAGATGGGGGCTAATCCCCATATTACAAATGCGAGAGAACCTAAGAATGTATACATAATTATGTCCAAGGGTTACTCTAGTATAGTACCTAAGATTTTTAGGGAGTGACTCACTGCAGCAATACGCATTGTGGTATCGATATCCTGATCAGGAACGCCTGCTGCTTGTAACTGAGTAACGTGTGAACGGAGACAAACGTAGCCGCCGTTAATTAGAGATACAGCAACACACGCGTGATGATAAGCAACATCATCTTGGACATCTAGTTGAGGGAAATCACGGAAGTTAAGTGCCTCCAAGGATCCTCCTGAACCAATAGATACAAATTGACGTGCAACAAAGTAAGGGTTAGTGACGCCCATACGTGCAACAGCGAACTCCACATCTCGCTTTTCTAGTTTAGAAAGAGTTTCGATTTCATTTGAAATAAGATCATGAACGTAAGTACTGCCTGTTGTAAATACTGCAGCCCATGCAGCATAAGAAATCGCACGATTATCTGTTTTTAATAGTTTTTTTAATAGAGCAACTTGATCAGCTCTTGATTCAATAACGTTGGACATAATATTACCTCGTAAAGATTTAAAATTAATTAGCAGTCTGGAATACAGTTACTGCAGCCTTCTTTTGGAAAGTTACACGCTCTGGATATCTTGTTAAAATCTCTTAGAGCGATTCTTCATACCTCTTCAATCACTGGATGATAAAAAGGTATATTGAGCATTTTAAGAACAATCATATTTTGTTGGTGTATCCATACTAATAATTAAGCAATGTATCCAAAGCCGAATCAAAAAATTTTGCAGCAAGAAATTTATTTGAATTAAATTCACCGTAAACATTCATTAAATATTTATTGTGTTGTATGACTCTCGCGCATCCTTGATTCACGAAAGACCTTTAACCGATAAAAAATTACTATGATATTAATAATTTATTAGTTCACAGTATGTTTGACCAATAGTACCTATTTGAGGAGCGGAGAATACGATACCGGTTGTAAAGTGACGTAGCTCTGATTCGATATCAGGGTAACTATTTATGTTAGCTCCAGTTATAAGTTATTACTCTACGGCTTCATTCAGTAAAGGCTGTTGATTACTCTCATCATCTACAATATAAATATTTATATTGTGCTTGAATTAGCCATTAGTACGCCACATTCATCAAAAGCGACATCTACATTTTGAATATCGACATTTTATCGATGACCTATTGCCGCTAATGGATCATCACAAATAAAAGTTTTAACTTCACCATTTAAGTTTATATGAGCTATTTCAACTGCAACATTGTCTTCATTTAATTCAATTGATTTAACTTCAACATTTCCAGTGATATCACCATCAATCTTAATAATGTGTTGGTTTACATACTTAAGTAAGCACTAAAAAGTTTTCGGGAATTTGCTAGATCTTCATAATGGCGCTCATTCAATATCAATAAGTTACATTAAGGTAACGTTCACACGGCTACTTAGTATAACCAATAAGACACTCTTGGCCTGGAATCGTATTAACACAACCCCAACAAAGCGTCACGTTCACTTTTCAAGTCGATCATGATTTGGCGACCATCAACTTGATACCCACAATGGAGGAAATACCAAATCTTTCCGATATTTCCAATTGATACCCTCTTTATAGTAGCAACATCACGGTTAAAGCTCTTTTCATAATAATGCCGATAAGTTGTAGGGAGTCATTTCTCTTATGAGTAATGACTCTGTAGGATGCGCCTAAAGACTTACAACAAGGTAGGTACAATAAAGCCTTCAGAGGTCTTAATTTCTTTCATCCATCGTTGAATATTTGGATGATTATCTAAAGAAAGGCCAGCTTCTTCGAAGTAAACTAATGTAGAAATAACAGCAATATCAGCAATAGTGATGTAATCAGTCACTAAGAATTTTGACTTTGCAAGTTCAGCATCAATTTGAGTAAAAAGATCATAAGCAAGAGATGAGCAAGCAGGGTACTCTGCTTCATCAATCATTTTAAAAGCCTTGATAATCCGGCCTTTTTCCACAGATTCGAATAGCTCATTTGCAACCATAGATAAGTAAACATCTATTTTCGCTGCAACATCTAATTCTTCTTCAGGGTACCAAACATTGCTTTCATTAGAGCGAGCCAAGTAACGAATAATTGCCATTGAATCGGAAATAACCAGTTTTTCGCCCTTATAGGAGTTAACTAGAGCAGGAACCTTTCCGATTGGATTAATTGTTAGATAAGACTCAGACTTTTGTTCACATGCCATTAAATCAATATTAATAGTGTTGAATTTGTAGCCTAGCATTGAAGCAGCTAAGCGAGCACGGTACGAAGGCAGTGAGTATGGGAAGCTATATATATCCATTATTAAACCTTATAGTTAAGTTTTTACACAGGTCGGTGTAATTGAATATTACAAGCATCCACTTAAACATACAAGTGATTTGTTATACCGATCTGTGCAATATTAGATTTACATGTTATAATTGGTTAAAAGAAAACAATACAAAGATGATTATGAATACAACTAAACGCGATCATTTGATTGATAGCTTCATTGCATTGGTATCTGAGCAAGGAATGAATGCTTCGGGTGTAGATTCAATAGCAAAATACGCCAATGTTTCCAAGAAGACGATTTACAATCAATTTGGTAGTAAAGAAGCTTTAGCGGTGGAAGCACTAACTAAATTTAGTAACAGGGTACAAGCTAACTGGAAGCGAGATAAAGTTGATATAACAGACCCTAAAGAGCTGTTTTTACGGTTTTTCACAGAGTTAGAAGAGATCATTAACGCCGGTTTGTTTCATGGATGTATCTTCGTAAACATGTGTCGTGAATACCCAGAGCTCGAACATGATATCCACATTGCCGCAAAGAAGCACAAGCAAGCTGTGCAACATGAGCTTTTGTCTAGGCTGAAAATAATGGGTTGTCAGGATAATGAACAGTTGTTACATATCGAGCTTATTTACGAAGGGCTTATATCTAAATTACTAGTTTACCAGGATGTTAGAATGATCCAGTCAGCCAAATCGATGGTGTTACAGATTATCGACTGAAAAGAAGAGCTACGCTAAATGTTATGGTCAATCCAAACACTTTTTTAATATTTGTTGCTCGAATTCTATTGGTGATAATCTACCATTAGACTCTCAACTTATTTAAGTTTGATACAACGAAGAAGATAAGCATGGCTCGGAAGAAAAAGAATCCAGCTCTGAACGATGAATCGCTCACTGCTTTTAAAGTTTGCGATTAAAATGCTCTAGCCTTAGCCTAAACGGGTAATAACCACTAACTTATGAATAAAACACTCAAATTTCATATAGATATTTAACCAATGCCTAATTATGAAACTCCACATCAAAGAATTCATCATGACGCCAACCAGTTGATTCTATGTTAAAATAACCTCTTACCAAGGAAGATAATACACATGGCTCAAATAGATGTGGTTTGTTGGTTTTGTCATCAAACAAAACATGTACGAAAGCATAAAACAGGCGCTGCAGGATTTCAACGTTTTGTTGTTTAGCGTGCCAACTCGATTATGCTTATAAAGCTTGGGAGCCTCGCTATAAACGAATTATTGCGCATGCCTTTGCCAAGCGTAATAATGAAGTATTCAAAGACTTACAAAAATTACTAACACCTTATTTAATAACATTTAATTGTACTGATAATTTCAACGTTTACTCACCACACTTGCCAGCCAATAAGCATATTATTGGTAATATACTATATACAAAGAATTGAACGTACAAACCTCACTGTAAGAACACGGATTAAATAATTAAACAGGAAAACTATCTGTTTTTTACGGTTAGCATTTATACATGATAAAGTTATTAGAACATTTATTGACCGAGAGCACTATCATTAATCAACAAATTGGAGTCATGACCAAAAGATAGGTCTATCAAGTTTAAAATGCTTAATAGACCGAGTCTTTAATCAGTATCGTAATTCATTAATCTTATTGAAGATGTAGACGATAAATACCAAAACCAATATTATTATCTTTAACAAACTCAGTTGGGTTCACTGAATGAGTTTTGATATAACTTTTTGCATTTTCACTTGGTGAACTTTCAAATTGAATATCAAGGTTTTTATTGCTTTGAATTGGAAGTAATCGCCAGTTATTATCTACTTTTGTATCAACATAACCTTGCTTCTTACTTTGCTTTTCAATGTAATTAGTTAATACTTGTCGATTCTGATCGGGAGCAGAGAAGACAATATGATCTTTACCTGTTCCTGCAAAATTACCTCCACCAAAGGCTCGATAATTATTAGTTACGACAATAAACTCTTGTTGTGGATTAATAGGTTTTCCTTGATAAGTCAAATTAACAACTCGATGACTATTAGGATTTTTTAACTTACAATTATCATCAAATCGAGCAGGTTTGGTGACATCAATTTGATAGTTAATCCCATCGATCACATCAAAGTTATAGCTACGATGATTCCAGTTGATAAGAGATTGTATTTCGCTACTTTGTGGATCAATTTGATTGTACATACCAACACTGCACTCTAACCAATTACTTACGTCCTCACCTGTCGCTTTTACTGCAATTAAGATATTAGGGTAAAGATAAAGATCTGATGCATTGCGGAAAGTTAACACGCCTTTTGGCATAGATGTATAACTTGAAGGATCATTTTTACGTCCACCCACCTTAAATGGAGCCGCTGCAGATAATACAGGAAGCTTACTTAATTCTTTATCATGTTTGAGAGCATTCTTTATATAATCTGTTTGTGCGTTATTAACTATCTGAATGGATGGATCATCTTGTACAAACGCTAAATAACTATTAATGTCACTATTGCTCTTGCCAATAGTTTTATTTAAATACTTGATTGTTTCTAAATGATCTTCTTTTAAAATCGTTTGTGTTTGTTTATCAGCTTTAACCAAGGCTTTATTATGCTTTTTATCATAAATAGCCTCCGTTGAGCCACGCTTATCAATAATTGACCATTTATTTCCATCAGTTAATTTTAATTTATAGTCAAGGATACCAATATGATCACCATAACGACCAGGCATAACGGATGGGATGCCATTTAATAAGCCATTTTTAATATCTGCACCAGGAATATGGCTAAAGTCAGATGAAGGAAAAACAGCATGAGCATGACCAAATAAAATACCATCGATACCTGATACTTTAGATAAGTAATAAACTTCATTTTCCATCAATTTATGGTAAGGATCATCATTAAGACCTGAATGTGGAATAGCAATAATTAGATCTGCGCCTTTCTTACGCATTTCAGGTACATATTTTTTTGCTGTATCGACAATATCTTTAACGACAACTTTTCCCTTCAGATTTTTAGCATCCCAAAGCATGATTTGAGGCGGAACAAAACCAATAAAACCAACTTTAATACTCTGCTTATGTCCCTCACTATCAATAACAGATTTATTTTCAATAATATAAGGAGTATATGCATGCTTTCCAGCGCCACCCTGTCCATTATCAAGATAGACATTGGCATTTATGTAAGGGAAATTAGCCTGATTCGTTGCTTGATGCTGATATTTCAAACCATAATTGAAGTCATGATTCCCTAGGTTACCAACATCATAGTGTAATGGATTCATTGCTTGATAAGCAGGGAACTTTTCACCATGATCAAGACCTCGATCTGCTGCCCAATCACCCATCGGACTTCCTTGAAGTAAATCACCATTATCAACCAGTAGAGAATTATCAACCGCTTTTCTCGCATTTTTTATCAACGTCACTGTACGAGCATAACCGAAGCGAGCAGTTGGTTTATTTTTATAATAATCATAATCCATAAAATTCATATGGATATCACTTGTTTCTATAATACGTAAGTCTACTGTAGATGCACTTTGAGCAAAAACAGCTGGAGATATCAATGTAAGAGTTAAAAAAGAAGTGGTCAAATATCTCGAAAATTTGTAGTTTTTAATTTTGTTAGCAGATTGTAACTGTTTCATAATTACGCCTTGATGATAAAGAGCAACAAATCATATTGTTTTTATACTTTCATTCAATTCATTATTCCTTCTTAAAATTAAAACAAAGATTCCATAATTAAAGACCATTCCCTCAAGTTAAATACTTAGCTGATGTTACGCAGTTGATGTGCGTATCTCTCGCAAAGCCTTAAGTACTTCTTTTTGAGCTTTTATATAAAGCTTCGTTTTTAATCCAAATGTAGTTAAGCCTTTTTTAACACTTAACCCTTCCAATTTGGCCATTGCTAACGGCGTTGTTGAGCAAATCAATAAAGGGCGCAGTTATCCTGCAGAACTTACCTGCTAGCCTCTAATAGGCATGCCTAGCCCTAGGATTTTATTAATTACGTTGACATTCACCAGCGCCTCACCAACTTGAGCGTTATAAGCCCTCAAACTTAATGTACCGCTAGTTAGCCCTTTGTATAGGGACATAGCCGTCTCTTAAATTGAACGGTCGTGATAACCAACATTAGTTTCCCACAGAGCTAGCGTATTGTATTTAAGTGACTCGGCTGCTTTATTCCTTGGGTGTCCTTTTTCTCAGTAACCCGCACTTTTCTAGGAGGAATAATATTTTTGCAGCCCTTAGTCTGCAATACTTCATGGCACTTTTTAGTGTTGTAAGCACCGTCTGCTGATACGGAATGAACCTTTCTGCGAAGTGGGTTCAATAAGGCTGGCAGGACTTCACTATCACCAACATTCACAAGGCTGACTTCTGCGCTAATAATGTCATGAGTATCAACGGCAAGATGCAGCTTACACCAAGTTCTACGTTTTTTTGCCCCATGCTTTTTCACTTTCCATTCAGCTTCCCCAAAGACTTTCAGATCATTTGAATCAATAACGATGTGGCGAATTGAGCCTGTAGATTTATTCTTATATTTTACCTGAACGATCTTTGAACGCTTGCTGGTACTCGTGTAGTTAGGGGAATGCAAAGGGAGGTTCATCAATGTAAATATAGAGTCGATAAAACCTTGAAGCATGTGTAGCGGTAGAGAGAATACTCCTTTAATCATCAAGACTGTTTCGATAGCGGTATCAGAAAATTGGAAGCCTCTACCATATTTACCATGATGGATCTTACATTACCATGCCTCAACAGCGGAGTCGTCAATCCAAAACGTCACTGAGCCTCGTTTGCATAAAACGAGGTTATATTCACTCCAGTTAGTTATCTTCTTTTTCGATTTTCCGACAACTCAGTTTCATTCTTAGTATAACCTCAGCAAGGAAATGTCCCTCTCAAATATCACCTAACTCATGCTAAAAATATAAATGATTATATTTATATACATCAATATCGACTTGTATTGACTATAGCTTAAGCGGACAAAAACCACTCTAAATGCGGTAGTTTTAGGTGCTAATAAAACAGTCAAAAATTTCAGATAAATATTCAATCAACATCTGATAGTGAGACTCCATATTAAAGAATAACTCCCCTATCTTTAACTTGGATATTCTCAACACCGATCATCTTATACATGCATTTTTATAACAGAGTTCTAAGCACAAAAAATTACCAATTCGCAGTGTAATCGATTAAAATAATTGCATTATTAAATACATTTTCGACTGTTTAATTTTATCTAAATAAAATGGCTTTATGGTGACAGATATTGTCGCCGCCTATTATTTAAACAATTAAATATTCATCTTAGAATCATAATAACTTACTGATAAAAATAACATTAATAACTAAAAACAGATATTTAACATTAAGAATAATTAAATCTAACTGTCTTGACATGGCGGGGGTCGGTGATTCGATTCTATGAGTATTGCTCGTTCTTTGGCAATAAATGGTATGGGTATTGCGCTGCTTCCTCATCATTTAGCAGTAAATTATGAATCAACAGGTGAGCTTGTGAAACTTTTTTCTGGTGAATGGTTTAAAAGCGGTAATATGCTGATTTTGTATAAACAAAATAGCCAACTACCTGAACGATTCAAAATATTTATCCAAGAGTTCAAGCAATTTTATCAACGCTATGTTCATAATCCTCGTCGAATTGAAGATTAATCAAACAGCATTAAAACTGCAAACATATCGATGATATTTCTATTTTTTCAATGATTTTTTTCGTTTAAGTTGGCAAATAAAAAGTAATTCCATTGCTTATAATACCTAATAATATAAACCTATTTTTTACCCAAATGAAACATAGAAAGAATTTCCAAATATAAGGTTTCTATTTTCTACATAACATTATTATGCATTCATTAATATAATAGGCTCAATTCACTCTGGAGCGATTATGAATAACAAAGCATTTGCTGTCCTCATGGCCATTATGATATCTATTGCACCTCTAGCAATGGATGGCTATATCCCTGCATTGCCCGATATGGCCATTTTTCTTCATAAAGATTTAAGCCTTGTTGCTACCACTGTCAGTATTTTCACTTTTGGCATGGCAATAGGACAACTTATCGGTGGACCACTGAGTGATAAATATGGTCGTTATCCAATGATATTAAGTGGCTTACTGCTATATATCTCTAGTAGCCTGATAATCACTATGGTTAATCATTTTCCTAGCATATTATTATTACGATTTACAGAAGCTTTAGGCGGCGGCTTTGTTATGGTTTGTGTCATGCCGCTTATCCGATCTCGAGTCTCTGGTAATGAGGCTGCGAAACTTCTTTCTCTTATTGGTTTAATTACCGTTATTGCACCGGCTATTGCTCCCTCTCTAGGCTCTTTGATTTTAATGGTAACAAACTGGCATGGTATCTTTTATTTTTTAGCTCTTTATGGCTTTTTTGCACTTTTTGCCATTTATCGATATTTACCGAAAGATAATTCTCGAGCAAAAGATAATCAGTCCGTTATTCAACGATATAAACATGTATTAGAAAACAAACTCGCCTGTCGGTATATGTACATACGCGGAGCCTCATTTAGTGTCCTATTGATTGTATTAACCAATGGATCATTTATTTATCAACGTCATTTTGGTTTATCACCAACACAATTTTCAATCGTTTTTTCTTTAAATGTTGTGGCGATGGCAATTATTAATCGTATCAACAATCGATTATTAGATACGTGTTCATCTTATTATCTCTTATCAAAAGGGGTTAAATTACTATTGGTCAATGTACTATTAATGATTGTGTTCATTTACTTTAACGCCTCTATTTATCTTATTTCCGCCACGATTATCTTAACGGTTGGCTCATTAGGTATGATATCGCCAAACTTAAATGCAATCTTCATTAGCTACTATAGTAAAAACACCGGATCAGCCTCTGCATTAATGGGCGCATTTCAAGCCTTAACAGGCGCTTTAATTGGTGCTCTTTCGACACTTCTTAATAATGGTACGTTATGGCCAATGGTTATATCGCTATTACTTGTCTCTATTACTGCAAATATCATCCAACTAAGAGCTAAAAAGGCGGAAGAGAACGTTTATGAAAAGTCCTTTATCCCAGCAAATTTTTCTGATTAAAAGGTTGAAAATACGTATATACCCAAAGTAATTGGAGTTGCTATGAATTTAGTCTTGTTTCAACACTACCCGTATTTCTATCCCATGATAGTAAAATCAAAGAAATAAGAACGTCAATTACATGAATTTATTATTGAACTAAAAATATTTGTTAAAAAAGGCCACTTAAAGTGGCCTTCTAAGTATTATATAAATAATACGTCTATTTTTTCAATTTCTTATACCATAACGGGTGATGCTTTTTAACTTCTTCCATAGGAAGTTTGCCATCACGAAACATTGCCCTAAATGCTTTACGATTCATTGGTAAGGTAGCAAAATGAATATGGAAAATTAGCGCTATAATCATCCCTGCAAATGCGACAACATGGAGTAAACGAGCAAGGTCAATATAGTAGTGTCCCATTAACATGATACCGCTAATAACAAGTCCGGATACGGCTGAAATCATCGTCCACGTCATCAATTTTTGACCCATATTGAATTTACCAAATTTAGCATGTTTACCTTCAAGGTATGCAATATTAAGTTGTTTGACTCCTTCAGCAATCGTCCCACCTTTCTCTGGGAATATATGCCAATTATTGATCTCTTTTAGCATCACAACCGCAAACGGTATAATAGTAATCATGAAAAATATAGATATACAACGGTGCAACATTTGAGCAAAAGCTATTCCATCTGAATATGTGGTTTCTTTACTTGTTAAGACACCATATACCCATTGATAAAACTCTCCTAAAAAGGAAAAGCTTGTAGAGAGAATTGGTAACCCCGTTAAAATAAATAATGCGACAAAATGAATTAAATGAATATGGAACCAGCGTTGCCAAGAGTTAAAGGCAATGACATTGTTTTCATCAATTAGCTCTTTATTTTTCATCGGTATCACCTTTACTTTGTTCAACATTGTTCTCTTTAGCTTTTTTTGCTAAGTGCACTCGATGAGCTGCTGTGACTGCAATAGCTCCTGCAACACCAACGGCAGCCCCAGCTTTTGTTAGGTCACGTAATGTCGATTCTGTACTGTTAGGATCTTCAATAAGAAGATGTTTACCTAGCTCTTTTTTATCAGCTATCGTAATTAGGCCAAGTTCACCTACATTATTGTTTACGGTATCTAAACCATAAATTAACTTACCTTCTTTATTTGCTTGTGCCTGTACACGATCCTGTAAGTCCTCCCTTGAACCAAAGGATAGGGCTTGTTGTGGACAACCTTCAACACAAGCTGGACGCAAACCGGCTTCCGTAAGATGGCTACAACCGTGGCATTTATTCATGGTGGCGGTTTTGTCATTGTATTGAGGAATATCATACGGACAAGCCATCGCACAAGTTCCACAACCAATACATTTCTTTTCATCAATCACAACTTGACCACCTGGACGACGAGAAATCGCATCAGCAGGACAATTATCTAGACAGTTAGCATGTTCACAATGCTGACAAGATTGACGGAAGTAATGTTCTATCCCATCAATAATTTCTTTTTTAATATTTAGATAAGTAACATTTTCAGGAAGTTGATTGCTATTCCGGCAATCTGCTTCACATTTTGAACAACCAATACAGAGTGAGGAGTCAAATACAATTGCATCCGTAAATTCCGTTTCTTCTATCGTAGTCATCGGAATATAGTCACGAATATAGAAAACTTTTTCACCGATATTTAAATCAGGATTCAATGGTTTAGCATTGTATTTTTTAATTAACTGACTAACTTCACTGTTGATATCATCAAGGTCACCAACGACTCTAGCCCCTGATGGACATGCATCGACACAGGCAGGGTTAACCCCTGCTCTTACACGATGGGCACAAAACGTGCATTTCTCAATGGTATTCTTTGGGCGATGAAGTGGATAAACACTTTCGGTTTCAGGATTGCCAAATGGAGAATATTCTTCTCCAGTCGTTTTTCGCATTTCTACTGCTGAAAAAACACCTTGAGGTAACAAAGGTTGCTTATTATTCCATGAGCTCCCTGTTGCTTCTTCATTGAAATGAATCACATTGTAAGGACAATGAGACATACACGATTTGCATCCGATACACTTATCAGAATCAAACAGAGTCAGATCATTTTCATCTTTATAAAGTGCATCTTTAGGGCAATTTGCAATACATGGTGCATCTGAACAGTGATTACACATGGTTGATGTGTATTCAAATTTTACATTAGGGTATTGGCCTTCGGTTGTGATGATTTTATCACACCAGTTTTTATCTGGATCTGTATTGTTTTCTGTCTTACATGCAAAAATACAACCTGCACATCCGACACATTTTTGGGTATCAATTACCATTCCATAACGCATGGTTCACCTCTTATTTTTTAATCTTTTTAGATCTTTTCAACTTTAACGCCAATCTGTCCATAGAAGGCAGATGAACCGGATAAACGCTCAAACGCTTGGGGCATAATTTCGTTATTTGAGCCACCCTTAGGGATCAAACCAAACTTCTTCGAGGCATGCTTACCATATGCCCAATGACCGCGACCAAAGGCTTTTGAAACTGTATTTGGACGAATGCCTTCAAATAAGCTAACTCGACATGTAATTGCTCCTTGAATAGTTGTTAGCCTTACCTCATCGTTATTTTTAAGACCGAGGCGCTTACCATCAATAGGGTTAATTTTTACTGTATCGTAGTCTGGGATTTCTCCCGGGTCGATATCGAAATTAGCGGAATACCAACTACAGTTAGCTGAGCGACCTTCTCGACTAAGACGTAATTTATGATCTACAAATAAGAAAGGAAAGTTAGCTTCTTCTCCATAACGGATTGGCTCCTCATAATGTGGAATCCAAGCATGTTCTCCACGAGCCTGATAATCACAAGCAGACATTACCTCATCAATACTGGCATTATGTTTATCACCATGCTTTTTCAATGCGTAATGAAGTGTCTCGCTGTAAAATTCAAACTTTTTAGTTTTAGTCTTCATTTTACTCCAACGCTTGTAATAAGGCATTTCGTCTGAATTCCAAACGCCAACTTTGATAAATTCTTCCCAGCCTGAGAATTTAGTACCTGATTGATATTTAGTTGGATCCCAAATATTTTGCGTCATGGTTTTAGCCATGTATAAACCAAACTCTTTGTGTGTTGTTGGTGTTTTACCACTTTCTGGATCTTTAAAGCTATCTAATAGATATTTCATCGGCTCATGAAAGCCCTTACGAGATAGTGCTTTTGCAATTAACCAAGGAAGGCCAGCTTCATCTTCGACTTCCGTAATATTCTGAATGATCGGTTTACTTAAGGCTAATGATGCGTAACGATTAGAAGACGATTTCTGCAGTCCCCATCGTTCAAACATAAAATGAGGGGCTGGTAGAACCAAATCAGAGAACCATGTTAATTCACTGATATTGGTGGTTACATGGACCATAAATGGTATTTTCTTTAACGCATCATCCCACATTTCATTACCTGGAGCTGAGAAGTTAAAGTTGTTGAAGTAACTTAATACCACTTCTGGTAAGTAAGGGTCAGCTTCTAAAATGCTGGTTGCAACAGCACCGGTTGATACACCACCACCACTTTTTCCTTTCTTAAGATTAGGGAACTCTAGTCGACCACGACGATCAATTTTCTCTTGTTTTAAACCTTGGTTTGCAATGTCATCTTGATAAGCAGCTGGCGATGGGTTAACTATCGATAGTGTTGACCCCCAATCCATCGTACCGCCGACGTTATCGACTGCACCTAATAACCCATTAAGTGCATTCATTGCCATGGCGGTATAGGCACCTCGCGCTTGCATTTGTGAACCACGAGAACGCCAAATTTGAATATTTGGTGCTTTATCACCAAGATCATTTGCGATCTGACGGATCTGTTTTGCTGAGATACCACATACCGTTTCTGCCCATTCTGGAGAACGATCTTTAAGTTCTAGGTTCCACCATTTAACAAGACCATAGGCATGATTATCGGTAAATTGACTCTCATCAACGATTTCACCAGGTTTAAAACGATTTTGGTGATCATTAAAGTCACCAACAAACTCTTTATACCAAGTACCTTTCACCAAAATCTCATGAGCAAGAGCAAGTGCAAGAGCACCATCTTGACCTGGTATTATCGGTAACCAATGATGTGCCTTTGCCGCTGATGCAGAAAAACGAGGATCAACAATTGTCACTTTAGCATTATCGAGCATATTGCCCCAATGCTGATTATGGTATGAGACTTGACGATTTGCAGATAGAGGGTCGACACCAAAAGAGAGAATATACTTGGTATTTTTAATATCCCATTGACGATAACCCCAGTTACCTTCAGTGAAATAACTACCAAACTTATCAGCCTCAGCACATAATGCACTATGGCTAATAGCATTTGCTG
This sequence comes from Vibrio sp. SS-MA-C1-2, assembly GCF_021513135.1. Lineage (NCBI taxonomy): Bacteria > Pseudomonadati > Pseudomonadota > Gammaproteobacteria > Vibrionales > Vibrionaceae > Vibrio > Vibrio sp. SS-MA-C1-2. The sequence continues at coordinate 818,853 of NZ_CP090980.1, read as the reverse complement.
AACCAATGATTTTAGTCATGTTTTTCATTAATACATCACTAAACATTGAGTAACGACCGCGCAGCGTTACATATTTATGAGTTTCATTCTTCTCTCGTAGCGCCATGAGCTTTTCAGCAAACAGATCCATGGCTTCATCCCAGCTCACTTCTTTGAACATAGGATCAATACCACGACCTTTCATTGGATTGGTTCGGATCATCGGTTTTTTAATTCGATCAGGATCATAAAGCTCTTGTAGTGCTAGATATTGACGAGAGCATCCTGCTTTTCCATGAATCTTTGAGTGTTCATTCCCTCTAACGTGTATCGCTCTACCATTTTGTACATAAACTTGCTTGGCACAAAATGAGGTACAGCCGTTACATACTGTTGACTCCCAAGTTCCTGAGTTTACTTCAACACTCACAGAGTAACCAGCTCGTTCCATAGCATGAACAATTGGATTCACTGAGAATAAACTTAAGGTTGCAACAGCTGAAGAACGCCGTAAAAACTGACGTCTTGATAGATTGATATCACCATTACTCATATTTTTTATTCCATTACAATAATATTCACATAAGCATATATACATATAACAATAAGTTGAATTGATTTAATCATTAGTGCGTAAAACTGCAAGAGACATCAAATTATGAATATATAGGATAGGTTACAATAATTTTTCTTGATAAAGATCAAAGAATTATTCAAACACTCATGGGTAACCCCAAAGTAGTACATTGAGCAGTCGAACAGTTTTATCATTATTGGAAATAGAACTTGTGAATAGTATAAGGCGAGATTGGATTTTATCTTTAGTGTCGAATTCTAGTTTGTTTAATATCGACTTATATACCTAAAATATGTGGAATTGCTAGTAGGCAACAAACAAGTGAATGAGGCTCCATGAGTATAGGTGTACTCTATGATTTGGATGAACGAATACAGCCAACAACCTAGCGACTTCAAGTATGAAGGGTATAGAATAAATGATAACTTTCAAGTGTTCAGTGAAGCGCCTTCAAGTTAATTAGGTATATGAATAGCCTTTTAGCTCTCTATCATATGATATTGATGTGTCAAATGTGTCATTCACTTTCCGAAGCAGGCGTTTAAATATAGATTCTGAACACCCTAAAGCATCTAATAACATCTGTTTAGGTACCGGGGATTTTGAGTGGCTAAGTAATCGATGGATGATTGATAAACGAGAAAGTTGCTCCATTATTAATTCCCTTATCGAGGACATATATACTCAAAATAATTGGCGTAGTTAAAACACACCTTGTTTCCTGTCTATTTTTTAACCAGACAATAACAATAACACATCAAGATATTGAGTTTGTCACTGAGTCTACAGAGGAAAAATTTTAAGAATAAATAATAGATTAAACATAAAGTATACTTAAGACCGAAAAAAGGTAATGACAACGATGAAGTTAGTCAGAAAATATCCTTTACATATTAATGTTAATTAATGTATAAGCACTCTATGAAAATTCCAAAAAGAATCCAACCACTCGTTGACGACGGGTTAGTTGATGAAGTCATTAGTCAGCTAATGAGTGGCAAAGAAGCCTCTGTATATATCGTGCGCTGTGGCGAAACAATTCGATGCGCCAAAGTATACAAAGAAGCAACACAACGTAGCTTCAAAAAAGCCGTTGCCTATCGAGAAGGTCGAAAAGTCCGAAATAGTCGCCGTTCACGCGCGATGGAAAAAGGATCAAAGTTCGGCCGTGAGCAACAAGAAAAAGTCTGGCAAAGCGCAGAAGTTGACGCGCTATATAAACTAGCCGAAGCCGGGGTTCGTGTTCCACAACCTTTTGGCTGCTTTGATGGCGTTCTATTGATGGAGCTTGTCACTGATGAAGAAGGCTATGTTGCACCACGATTGAACGATGTTATTCCCACCTTAGAGCAAGCATTAAAAGACCACAAAGTCATGATGAACTACGCTGTTAGGATGTTGTGCGCTGGGCTTATTCATGGGGATTTGTCAGAATTTAATGTCCTTGTCGATAATAAGGGCCCTGTCATTATTGATTTGCCACAAGCCGTTGATGCATCTGCAAATAATAATGCTGAGTGGATGTTTACACGTGATATTAATAATATTCGTGATTATTACGCCCAATTTGCACCAGAGCTATTGAAAACAGAGTATGCGAAAGAAATTTGGTCGATATATGAAAAAGGCGACTTAACCCCAGAAACCGAATTGACCGGTACGTATACTCAATCAAATATTGATGCTGACGTTGATACTATTATGCAAGAAATTGATGCCGCTCGTGATGCAGAACGTTTTAAAAGAGAACGATTGCAAGAAGCAAAAAATGGTATTGATGAGAGTAAATTCAACTGGTCAGAATCTTAATAGACCGAGACCCAAAGCAATTGGAGTTGGCGTTGCTAACAGGCGGCAAGCGAGCGAAGTCTCATGAGTATATGTGTACGATATGATTGGGGCGAAACAGCGACGCCAACAACCTCGCAACGCAAAATATAAAAGGCGCTATATATACTTTTCACTAATAAGAGAACAATTTAACAGCGCCTTTTATCTAAAACTTTGATCGTTAAAATACCATTTAAAACATATGAGTAAAAACAAAAAAACAGAAGATAGCGGTGGGGGTTATCGGATGGGTAATCACGACGTTAAATAGTAACTCTTGATAATTACCCGTCGTTCGAGCCTGATAATAATCATCAATATCATTAAACTCACCTTTGATAATAATACCAAGGCTACAAACGGCAATAAGCTGAAGCAGGCCATAGCTAATAATACTTAATATTGAGAGATTAAAGATAGAATTGTCGTTAATAAAAACTTTCTGTTTAATACTATTTTTATGAATATCTAGATTCAAATTTTGTAATGCCTTTTTCGACAATTCAATATTTTCATTCTGTAACTTATGATTTAATAAGTTGCCTTTTGACTCAAAAAGCTGATTGATCTCATTAATCGAATAAAGGTGTTGATGGACAGGAGGTAAGACTTGCCCTTCGGCAAATGAAAGCGAAATAACGTCTTGATTTAATCCCTTCGCTAATTCTTGATTTTGACTAAGTTGTAGCCCGTAAAACATCGCGACAACCAAAATGAAACATAAACCATGTAATCGGCGAAACTTTTTCAAATAATATAGATAAATCATGATCACTTTCCTTGTGCTGTCTGTTTTTTAATTCAATATTCTTTTATTGAACCCAATAGAAAATCCTTTTCTATCTTTAACTATAGTTAAGAATTAAATATATTTTTTAAAAAACATATTTAACTCATTATTATTAATGCCATATGAAATCATTGACTTAATGACAACTTTCTCTCGATTGAATAAAAAACAGCCCTATATACTCAAGATAATTAAAATTGCTAGTAGGCGACAAGTGAGTGAGGCCCCTGAGTATAAGTGTACTCTATGATTGGGGCGAACGAGTGTAACTAACCATCGAGCGACTTCAAGTATGAAGGGTATATACCTAAAGTCATTAGAATGACTATTTCTTCAGTAGGGTTAAAAAAGATTCACCATATTCCGGAGATGGAGCGTTAAAAAATTCGCATACTGTCGCGCCAATATCGGCTAAAGTCTCTCTTTCTCCTAACTCAATCCCTCCTAATCCTGATTGATAGACCATTAAAGGGGCCATTTCTCTGGTATGTTGGCCATGTCCAATATAGGGGTCATTACCATGATCAGCGGTCACAAGTAAAAAATCGTCGTCACTTAATTGTTCAATCATTTTGCCCAAATACAAATCAGATTGAGTTAATATATTCCAATATTGTTGTGGATCTTGTTGATGGCCAGATAGATCCGTTTCTTGAATATTGATACAAATAAAGGCATCCGGATTTTTATCTATTTCAACTAAGCTGGTCTCAAATATTGATTTTGTATCAACCATTTTAGTATAACTTTTCCCTAATGGATTATGGACAATATCAGCCACTTTACCAATTAACACGGTTAGGATATTCTTCTGATTCAGTTTCGCGGGAACTTGACTCTCTTTATCTACACCATAACCTAGGTGTATCACTTCAAAACCATTCGCATAAATACCTGATTTAGGCGCATTAACACCAATACAATCACCATGTACTTCGATTGCATCATATAGCTGTTGAGTACTATCAAGTAACCCTCCAAAGGCAATATTCCTAGCAACTTGATTATTTTTTCGAACAATTTGTCCCACTTTTTCGACTTCTGAAAATCTCATTTTATTTAAATCTGCCGCAATATTATAAACCAACCCTAATTCAGCCTCTAGATTATCTCCAATCGCTATACAATGATTAACAAAAAGCAGTGATAACCCCTCTTTTTCCACTCTTTCAACATGATATCCGCCCTCAATTAATCCAGCTTCTATTTTATCGATGCTTTTATAAAAAGGTCTAATTAACGGAGCCTTAGGACGAGTTCCCATCATCTCTTGATGGCCAGCAAAAGTATCACACCCTTGATGTTTGAGTTTTAATTGACCAAAATTAGCAGAAGAAGATTGTTGATAATTGGAATTTTTGGTCATCACAATATTGTTTAACCCTAAACGAGTTAATATTGGTAATGGTTGGTCATTAAAGTCCTGCAACAACTTGCCCGCAGTATGTGCCCCAAGATCACAAGGTCGATCAACCTTAACATCGGGCATCTCTCCCACTCCAAAACCATCAAGCACAACAACAATAAATCGAGACATTTTAAACCTCCTGACCGATTGAGTTATAGGTGCCGGTAATTCGAGGTTGGTGATTAGATAGACCCTTAATTAATACCACATGGCTACGAGTGACAAAAATTTGAGTTCTAAATGACATCACAACAGGAGTACCAATTTTATGTTTTCCTTCTAATTGAAGGTGATAATCGATGGCTAAAGGATCGGAATCTTTTACTTTTACCTCTTGGGTACCGACAAGCGCATTTTCTAAATGACCTCGAGGATAAAAGCCACCAGCAAAACAGAATGAGTTACCTTGATAGTGATGAGAAACTTCTGATAGGTAAAGCATTGCTACTTTCTCTTTCTCCGTTCCTTCCGTATTAAAAGGCATCGTCCCCGTCAATGCATGTCCGGGTTCGCCATGAGTTCCTCCGCTCTGGGCAATAGATGGAATCGTTTTTATTGATGTTGCGGAAGGACAATTTACCTGATTAACTTTCACACCTAATAATTGTAAATGATTAACCGCTTTGATTAATGTTTTATAATTTTCAGTTTTTTCAATTGTGTTTGTGTTTTTATTGAATAAAAAGCAGGGAAAATGCGTAATACCTTCAATTTTAATATTCGGTAGTGATTGAATTTGATGGGTCACATTTTCAATATCACTTAATAAAAAGCCAGACTCTTGATTTGGATAGAGATAGTCATCATCATCGATAAACTTCAGTAATATCTTTTGTACACAATAATATTGTTGAGCAATTAACGAAATTTCTTTTGCCTTCTCAATAGAATAAACGGTGATCACTTCAGGTTGTATTTCGGTAACCAACTTAGTTAATACCGAATTAGGGGGTTGTACCAAATGCCCAACATGTGACACGTTTACACCTGCATCGTGTAACACCGAGGCCTCTTTATAATCAACGGCCACAATACCTTCATAACCTAAATCGATTAAAATTTTAGCTAAATAAGGATTCCTGCCAATTTGCTTGGTCATGCCATAAAGTTTTATTCCATGCTTTTTCGCACATTCTAAAATATGAGTCGCATTTTCTGTGTAAGTATCAACATCAATCACATAACTATCAGGGAGGATATCCCCTTTTTGATGTAACTTTTTTGCGATTTCTATTAATGATTGATTTTGTTTTTTTAGTGCCTTTAAAAACATAAGATCTCCCTCAATAATCACCTAGTGTTCATAAAAAGTTATATCCCCAAAGTAAGTAGCGTTGCTAGTAGGCGGCAAATGAATGAGGCCCCATGAGTATCGATAGACTATATGATTGGGGTGAACGAACGCAGCCAACAACCTAGCAACTTCAAGTAAGAAGGGGATATCCCTCTCTTAATTAAAACCGCTAGGGCATAAATCACGGCCACTAACCGCTCCAAGTATGAAAGGGATATATTGATAAAAATATTAAGCAGGGGTAAATAGCCCAAGGAAATACAGTATGTTCAGAATCACGCCGGTAAAAATGGCCGCTACCGCTGGTGACGCTATTTTCAGAACCGGCCTACCCATCACTTCATTAAGATAATAAAGAAGCGTGAAAATGGTAAAGCCCGTTGTTGCGCCCATCTTCATGACTGCAAGCACACCACCAATTAACAGTGCAAACTCCATCAAGGTATTCATACTATTACGGATGTTATCAGACGCATTTCTAATCGATGGGAATTGCTCCAGAAAACGACCAATACCACGGAGTAAGAAAATTTCTAAACAGATGGTAATCCCACCGAGTACTGCAGCGACAGGAATATTAGGAGATAGATACCCCACAACAAACACAAATGTAAAACCGACAACCCCATACACACCCGTCGCCAATGCAGTTGTTGCAATCAATGGAATAAAACCTAAACCACGCATAAATTCTGATAAGGCAACTTGATTCATCGCTTCTTGCTGAGCCGCAGGATCGGTCATTTTATAAACATCAGCTAAGGCATAGATAGACACCTCAGAGCCAGCAAAGATACCTGAAGCCGCAGCCGCTGAAATTAATGCGCCTGTTACTGCTAAAAAAGGCATATTCTTAAAGATTCGTTTAGTCCGCTCTTCAAAAAGACTCCTCATTCCACTCATATCTGGAGGGTTAATACCATTGGCTTTATCTTGCATATCTTTACGAATCGCAATTCCGACAAGCATCATCATACCGACAAAAATTTGAATAGATTCAGGGTAAATCGAGGTATACTTTATAATCAACAGACGAGAAATTAAAATAACAATCGCCGCAATAGCACCAGACTTCCAGCCAAACTGATAATAGATAGCCAGTAAAGGAAAGAGGGCGAAAGCCGACATCACAGGCGTACCCAATTCACCTAACGCGCCCAATGCATCAATCGGTAATCCGGTTAAAACGGCATTAACCGCCGCCAAACTGGTCACCACAAGTACACCCCAAATCCCGCCGCCAATAACAGCAATAATTCGGCTCCCCGCCATCACACCAATAATATCGGTTGGAAGAAACAGTAACCACGGATTTAACAACCCTGTTGAGAGGGTAAAAGAGATACCAACAGAGGCAACAAAACCAATCGATAGACCAAATGCAACCGAGCCAGCATCACGGCGAGTCATATTCCCTTCAATCAGTTGAGGTAGGATCGGGCGAATTCCGTCATGGAAAACCGCCGCTGACATATTCGCAATCAGCGCCGTCATTGCACACAAACAAGCAATAAGCGCAATATTCATCATATCCATAGTGACTACTCCACTTTAATCAATGATTGAATTAAAAGCGGAATAGCATGCTCGACATGTTCAATCGATAAGCCAAATGCCACTTTTCCTTCACTGATAAATTGCTCAATTTCCTCTTCTTTAGCTCTGAATGAAGGTTTTGCAATGGTACATGACTTGTTATAACCAATAATCGCTATTGCCATACTTAAGGCCGCTCCAGCCCCGGTATTACATGCGCCAATGTAATAATCAAGTTGCCCACTTTGTACCTTCATCGCCGCATCCATATCATTTAAAATGTGACACTCAAATTGTCCTGGGGCGATTTTTTCAATTTCGGCTTGAATCTGTTCTCGCTGTAGACCAGCAATGGCAATCTTTTTCATCATTAAATCCTTTTATTTGAAATTTATTATTTAATAAAAAATTGATTTGGATTTTCTTGCATTATTATTTCTATCTGCTTTTGGTTTAAACCTGCTTGACGTAGTTTGGGGATAAAGTCGGTCATTAAATAACTAAATCCTTTTCCCCCATTAGCCAGTAAATGAGACCTTCTGGTAATATCCATCGACAACATAATTTGATTGATATATCCACGTTCAACCAACTTAATGATTGATTGAATTCGCTTCTCATCAGGGTAATAACTATTTTTTCCAATCGTATCAAATTGAATTTTGCATCCTTGATCGAGTAGCCATAACAGCTGGTCAAAATCATCCTTTAGATCACAATGCCCAATGCTCACTCGGGTTAAATCGACACGATTTTTGGCTAGCAATTCAACTTGTTGCCGTCCCATCGTACTCAGGGATGTGTGGGTAGAAATAGGACAGCCTGTTTCACGTTGTGCGATTGCAGCCCCTTCAAACACCTTTTTCTCAAGATCAGAAAAATGATTTAAACTACTCCCTATCTCACCAATCACTTCTGCTTTTAATGAAGAGCCCCCAATCCCCACATTAATCTCCTCCATCATCACGTTAGCGATATCAACACTCGACATCGCGTCAAGACTCTGAGGAAAAAAGCCCTCAATATAGAAGCCAGTTGAAGAGATAATATTTATATTTGTTTCCTTTATTAAATCCTCAATAAAATGAGGATTTCGTCCCATAAAGTGATTTGTTACTTCAATAATATTTCTCACACCTAACGAGTGTAAAAAATCTAACTCATTTCTTATGTTTTCAAATTGATCTAATTTACAATCTTCATCTTGTTTTTGAGACGACAGATCAATATATAAGTGTTCATGGCAATAAGTATAACCAGCCTGATCAAGTGGCATAATTAACCTCAGTTTTATTTTGGTGAGATGTTTGATTTAGAGAGGCCTGATACAAGGACGTTAGATTACATAACAAAAAACTGTTTTCTGCATCGGGGAACTCATCAAACATAAAATAGACAGATAACTTTTTATTCATTTCTGCGATCAAAGGATAATAGTCAGCCGTTAGGATCTCATCCATCGTCTCTACATCAAGTCCCTCTAAAATGGCGTCATCCGCTCTTATCCTATCGACAGCTCGAGCTAAATGGGTCATCGCCATATTAAACTGTTCATCTGTTTGATCTAACCCCCACTCTTTGCACAAAGTATCGACGGCTTGCATAACGCCTTGGTATGAAAATTCCGTAATCACTCCAGCATTTAATAATATTGTCATCCTTTCCTTCATACTTGACCTCTAGTAAGTTGGCATAATTAATCGTTTAATCACTCTCTCTTGATGGCTCAATAATTGGTCACTATCAATACAACTTTGTATCATGGTTTTTAAATGGGTCGCTTGTTTAGGTGCGACAACCACAGCAATAGACGCATCAATAAAACGCTCAGAGTACTCAACTGATCTCTCTTCTAGTCCCATTGCTTCTAACGAACTTTGTCTTGATGCGTACCAAATAGCCGCATCGATATTGCCATTCGCGATCCGCTCAAGACATTCATTATAAGACGTCTCTTTTACGGTGACTTTTTTATCTTTTTTATAGATTTCGGTTAATAAAAATTGGTCTGGTGACTCACTATCCACCCCCATTACTTTGATATTATCGTGTTCACCCTTTCGATAAATAATACGATGCTCAGGTACATAACTATGTGGCCCCAATTCAAGAATAATTTCAAGCTCTCCTGCTTTAACGTATTGTTCACTGGCCATTTTTGACATGATCGCCATATCGTGAACGCCATTGATTAAACACTCGGCTCTAATATTGGCTCCCCTCATATGGGCAAAATAGAGAGGGATTGAGTTGATCTGCGCTTTTAAGCCTGAAGCCAGACCTTCATAATGTTTAGTATAAGGAAGCGGCATTGCACAGACTATATTGCCAATATCACACAATTCGATCAGTTTTGTCATATCAATAGCAGAAATAACCGTTCCATTCCTCCCTTGTCTCTTTAATGAGACAGCACCATCTTTTTCAATATATTTCAAAGACTCCGCCACATACCCAACAGAGCATTCTAATTGATTTGAGAGTTCATCAATGGTCTTTAACCTTTCTCCGACCTTCATTGCCATCAGATAACGAGCAAGATTTATAATGGTTGAACGATATTTCTTTAAATACTTCATATTAACCCTCAAAAATTTGAGGATATAGTAACGCATTTATTATTAGGATCATATGAAGCTGGTCACATTCTCTGGTTATAAACTATACTGGTTAGGGCAATCCATTGTTGTTTTTTAATGACCAAGTTTTATAACAGGAGCCAAGAGATGAATTTAGATAACTTTCAAAATATGGATCCAGCTACCTTACTAGGGATCGTTAATGGAGAGCTGCGGAATGACTTTCAGGGTGATCTTGATGACTTAGTCAGTTTTTATGGTATTAATAAATCGGAACTAAAAGATAAGCTTAAGAATGGCGGTTTTGATTATCTAGACGACGTTAAGCAATTTAGATAATGCTAATGAATTTAAATACAATTAAGTCCTTTAAAAAGAGTAAAGTCATTCAAGATCAGTAAGAATGAAAAAGGGTCAGTATGAAAATACATTCTGACCCTTTCTCTATAATATCAACAAGTAAAATTATTTAGTTAACGCATTATTCAACCATTGGTCAAATTGCGATTTCGGTAACGCACCATTAATCATATCGACGCGTTTTCCATTCTTAAAAACCATGATGGTCGGAATACTTCTGATCTGATATTGTGCAGCTATCGCTTGTTCTTCCTCGGTGTTGACCTTAACACAACGAACTTGATTCTCTCGATCTTTAGCGACATCTTCAAAAACTGGGGAGAAGCCCACACAAGGGTTACACCACGGCGCCCAGAAGTCGATAACAACAGGTTGTTCGCTGTTTAAAAGTACCGATAAATTACTTACCGTGCCTTCTATCGGTTTACCATCCAATAGCGGCTGCTGACATTTACCACACGTCGGTGACTCGGAAACGCGTTCGATAGGTAAACGGTTGATGGCTTTACAACTGGGACAACGAGAGTTAAAAGTGGTCATTATACTTCCTTAAAAACCAAATAAAAAAGGTAATAAAAGTAAGTCCATTGATATTATGAACTTATTCCTATGACTAATTATACATCTTAAATTAATGACCATACCAGATCAGTAATGATAATGAACAGAGAAGATAAAATAACTCAATTTCACGTTTAATAAGAAGTCTTATCTTAAGGTTTACCTTGTTATTTTCTTCATCCATCAAGTAAAAAAATTATCGATTATTGGCTATATTATGGAGAGTCTTATATTAAAAGGTTCTTTTTATGTCCAACAACCGTGTGTTAGTTCTTTACGCGCACCCTTCTCCAACACTCTCTGAAATTAATTACCCACTATTTAAGGTGGCGCAAGAGGTTGAGGGTGTCACTGCCGTTGATCTCTATTATGAATACCCAACTTATAATATTAATATCGAACGAGAACAGAAACGTCTGCTCGATCACGATATTATTATTTTTCAATTCCCATTTTATTGGTATTCGACGCCTTCCATTTTAAAAGAGTGGCAAGATTTAGTCCTTGAGTATGGCTTTGCCTATGGTTCAGAGGGTAATGCATTAAAAGGTAAACATTTCCTTTGCGCAATATCCACCGGCGGTAAAAAAGAAGATTACCAAACAGGTGGCAGTAATAATTATCCACTTGAAGAGTTGTTACGACCTTTAGAACAGATGGCGAATATGACCAAGATGACCTACTGTAACCCTATCGTTTTATACAGCGCTCGGGCACATAATCGTGATGAAAAGTTAGATCGTCATCAAGATAAGTGGCAAGCACTATTAGAAATCATGGTTAAAGAAGGAGTTCAGCGATGACCGGCTATTTTTTATATGCCTTTATTTACCTTGCCGCAGCCATCATTGCTGTACCTATCGCGAAAAGACTAGGGTTAGGCTCCGTCTTAGGTTATTTGATTGCAGGGGTCGTGATTGGCCCGATTATCGGCATCGTTGGTAATGAAGCCACCAGCATCCAGCACTTTGCAGAATTTGGTGTTGTAATGATGCTTTTCTTGGTTGGTTTAGAGTTAGATCCTAAAATGCTCTGGGCAATGAAAAGTCGATTAATTGGCCTTGGTGGATTGCAAGTAGGTTTGACGATTGCTGCTGTCATGGGCATTGCACTCTTTTTTGATCAGCCTTGGACGATTGCTTTAACCATTGGTTTAATTTTCTCTCTTTCTTCAACCGCGATTGTTTTACAAACCTTTAATGAAAAGAGACTAGGAAAAACAGAAGGCGGAAAAAATGCATTCTCGATCCTTCTTTTTCAAGATATTGCCGTCATCCCGATGTTGGCATTTATTCCGTTACTTGCATTACCCGAATTAATCGAGAAAGCAGCTAAAGTCGTCGAAGATAACCACGCACAACTCAGTTTAGTGGCAGGTTTGCCAGGTTGGGCTTATGGGCTCGCCATTATGGGTGCAATTGCGGTTGTCGTTGTGGGTGGGCATTATCTTAGTCGTCCCCTGTTTCGCTTTGTTGCAAGCTCAGGGCTGCGTGAGATTTTCACCTTAACCGCGCTAATGTTGGTGATTGGTATTGCAGCCTTAATGAGTCTCGTTGGATTGTCTCCTGCTTTGGGAACTTTTTTAGCGGGTGTTGTACTCGCCAACTCAGAGTTTCGCCATGAATTAGAGTCAAATATCGAGCCATTTAAAGGCTTATTATTAGGGCTTTTCTTTATGACCGTTGGCGCCAGCATCAACTTTACCCTATTGTTTGATCAAGCGGCGACGATTGTAAGCTTAACCATCACAGTGATGGTCGTGAAAGCAATGGTTCTGTTTCTACTTAGCCTTATCTTTAGAGTGAAGAAAAGTGATGGCTGGTTATTAACATTAAGCCTTGCTCAGGCAGGTGAATTTGGTTTTGTATTGTTAAATTTCTCATTACAAAGCAATGTATTACCGAGTGACCTCGCACAGATGCTCTCTTTAGTTGTTGCCCTCTCAATGTTTGCGACACCGGGACTGTTTATTCTGTTTGATAAAGTGATTTTACCTCGCTATCAAGTTCAATCAAATAACCGCGAAGCTGACAGCATTGAAGAGCAAGGGAGCGTCATCATTGCTGGTATTGGGCGATTCGGTCAGATCACTAACCGTTTATTAAAAAGTAATGGCGTGAAAACTGTCGTACTCGATTTTCAGGCAAATCAGGTCGATAATATGCGAAAAGTGGGGACTGAAGCCTATTTTGGCGATGCATCAAAACCGGATTTACTCCATACCGCAGGGATTGAAGAAGCCGAGCTATTTATTATTGCCATCGATAATCCTGAAACCAGTGTTGAGTTGGCTCACTATGTCAAACATACTTACCCTAAAGTCAAAGTATTGGCACGCGCTTTTGATAGAGGACATGGTTACCTACTTCGTCAAGCGGGCGCAGATGTGATCGAATCTGAAACCTATCACTCGGCATTAGAGCTGGGATCGAGTGCCATGCAAAAACTGGGTAATCATCCTTTTGATGTTGAGAAGAAAAAATCAATATTTAAAGAGATAGAAGCCAAGCAATCTGAAATATTGTATCAAGCATGGAGTAGCAGTTCAGAAGAAGATAGATTTGATAATAACTATATTGAGCTATTTTCCCAACTAGAGCAACAGATGTTAGTCGGTATGAAGAAAAACCGATTTGATATTGATGCGATTAATGAACGAGGCTGGTATCCACCTCCCGTCGATTACACTGAAAAAAGCTAATTTACCCCCTTCATATACCCAAAGTAATTGGCGTTGCTAGTAGGCGGCAAGTGAATGAGGCCCCATGAGTCTAGGTTTTCTATATGATTGGGGCGAATGAATATCACCAACAACCTAGCAACTTCAAGTAAGACAGGTATACTCTCCGCAGCCTTTGGGTTGCGAGAGTATAAAGTGATTGAATCAAGTCACCTAGAGACTACTCATCCACTTTAATACGATAACTCACTACCCCTTCCTCAGACGGTTTCAACTCATCATCTAACTGCCAACAAATTTTACCTCGGTAACCGATGTCGTTATCCTGCTTTAAAGGTAGGTTCAATTGACATTCGAGGCTATTCGATAAGCCACAATCTGACACCGGTAGCAAATTTGAAATTAATTGGCTATATTCAGGTACCGAATCAAAAATCCGCACATTTGAAATAGGATGTTTAGATAAGTTAGAAAAATAAATCTTATACTCTAAAATATCTCCGGGCTTTGCGCTATTATGGGTGGTTTCTTTGCCATTTTCAGTAATGTTCTTTACCGTCGTACGCAGCGTTAACTTACCAAAATTATTCGCCGTTAATCGATCTTGATTCTCTAAATTAAATGTTAATCCACTCTCTAATTCTTGGCCTGTTTCTGAAATATCACCAGAATCAGCGATCGCTTGATGGTTAATCGGTGAGACTTGAGCAGCGAGATAATAGAGGAAATCAAAAGCAACACCATGGCTCGGAAAAAACAACTCAACTTTACTGACGAGACAAATTTTCCGTTCAGGCTCAGTCACAATGATGGGTGTTGAGATGATCGGTTCATCTTGAGTCAGTTTTCCATCACAATTAAGATCTTGATAGATCGTAACAGGCCAAGGCGCGCTTTTTTCAACAATATTAAAGGTGACGATAGAAGGCGAGTGGAGAGATAATCGATGAGCAAAATAAGCCGTTGTTGCCTCCCCTTCAATACTTTTATTATTATTTTGATCTAAAATTGGGGACTTAATCTGACCAAATTGATAATGATCTTCCGCCTCTCCATTTTGCCCCCCATCGGTACTCGTAAAACTCAGATCAACGTGATGGTTTAATGATTCACTGACATTGTCCCACCCCGCCTTAGGTTTCACTGTTACGGTTACCGTCGAATCATGCCAAGAGTCAGGCAAGAGAATGGAGAACTCCCCCAACGCATTGGTTTGAGTGACGCGTTCCTCAATGCCATCTGTAATGATAATCGTCCGAGTCGCTAGCCCTTTTTCGCCTTGATCTTTTTCACCATTATGAGGGGCGTTTTTACTGTTGTCGTTAAACACCACACCAGTGAGCGGTGCATTAGGCTTAGGCGGACGTAGGCCAAATGTAATGGTGGCTGAAGAGGTTCCACAAAACGTCTCACCACTCTCATCTAATGCACAAGAGCGATAATAAAAGAGATCCTGATCGCCGGGTTGTTTACCAACAGGTGGACGATACTCAACTTGCCGATACTTTCCAGATCCAACAACTCGCAGCTCTCCTCCCTCTTTTGACACCCAATCATAAACGCCGTTATTAACGTCAATCAGATTGTCCCCAACACCATCAATATAAAGCGGAGCATCAAACAGATGAGTTGAATCATTATCTAAAATCGAATTCATTGGGTTATCTCTAAAACGAGAGCGAGGATCAACCAATAACGCATCAGTAATCAAGGCATCATCATGCTCAGCAAAGACCGCCATCACCTCAGCATAACATCCCCCGCCTGGGGCAATAACTTGAGATAAAATTTCTCTAAACTTCTGTTTATGCTTGTTATAATCTGTGATTTCCACATTTAAAATATTGTCTGTCATCAAGATAATACATGACGCTTGCCGAGTCTGTTCAGTGGCAGGATCTAAATAGTGAGTTTCATTAAATCCGAACATAAGCCCAAAACTTTCACCCTCATCGGTCATAAACATTTTATTTTGGATATGATCACCAATAATGGATTGGTAGGCGCTGAAATAGATTGGACTAGTTTTAGGATCATCAAGCACCACTCCATAAGGGCTCTTTGAATTGGCATGACCCACAAGATCATACTCTTTCTCAACACGCCGGCCCGGAACTAAATGATAGGGTAATACTTCATTTAGCTTATCTAAGGCTTTGGTTAAATTTAAGTCCGTCAAATCCGTGGTATTTTCAGACAAAACCAGCATAAATACTTCGGCTCGTTTCTCTTTAATACCTTTGGCAATCGTTGGCCAAACGGAATCATGAACATCGCCTTCTAAATGAAAAACTAACGCTCGCTTTCTGCCTAGAAAACTCAAGGAAAAATTATCACTTAATGCGCGCCACATTGAGTTAATTTCAGTATCACTTTGTGAAAAAATCGTTTCGAGCATGATTGAGTTGCCCGTTAACGCCTCCCCGTTACGAAACTTGGTACCAAAAATTCTCACATCATCGTTGGGTAGAGCGCCATAACTAACCGAACACGGCGCGATCAGCAGTAGCATCAATATACATAGTTGAAGTAGGTTAACGCTTTTCATCGACCATAAGCTGACGCTGTTGATTATATTCATTTTATTCATAGCGGATAGCGGATAGCGGATAGCGGATAGCGGATAGCGGATAGCGGATAGCGGATTAAGACTAAAATCCAATTAAAAAAATACAAGCACTTAACCATCTTTTTGCTCCTTATTTTTTTAAATTCTCATTTATTAGATAAGAAAACCCACTAAACTAGAATAAAAACTTAATAAATCATAACGTTAAATATCATAATCGAATAATGAATAGTATGAGGAAACGGTATAATCTGACAACCGCTAAGGAGCATTAATAATCTTATTTAATTTACCTGAATATCAATTAATTAAAAACAAAACCATTCACCACACTGACCAACCCTCTTTTAAATGCGCATAAAAAGGATTAAATCACATTAATATCCGCATAAAAATGTAATCAATCATCATAAAATTGCGCATGAATGTGACAAAATATACCTAAAGTCATTGGCGTTGCGAGTTTGACATGCTCACTGACTATTATTTTGTTGGTGGAATGCCGGAGGCTGTTAAAACTTGGTTATACAGCTGATTAATATCAATATTTATTTCGAGATAAAGAAAAACCTCACTATAACGACACATGCCAGAAGTTTGCAGACAACCCTCTGGCATTCATTATTATCACCTTACATTAAAGGAAGGTTACTTAGAAAAATCAACCGTTAACCAGACCATACGATGATCAGATGAAATATCTTTACCGTCACCATAATTACCAATGCGTTCATCGTTCATCAGTAATCGACCTTGTTCTGATTCACTCGGCCAAAATACCGCAGAATCAACAACATTAAGATCATGGGATGGAATAACATGGTCAACACGTAAGCCAAATGTACTGGTCACACGTTCAGGATAAGATTTTGAGCCATCTTCCATCACATTCGCTTCATAAGCCCCTTTACTTTGAGGAGCATGTTGACCAATGCTCGCTTCAATATTGACTTTCTCATGTCCCAACAACGCAGCTACCGTTTCTATATAACCATCACCATCAACAGGATCGGCATTTAAATCGCCCATAATAACGAAAGAAGCATTATTTTTCAGCCCACCCTTTTTACCATGGTCATCATAAATGAATTTTTTACCATCGATGTACTCAGCCCAGAACTGAACTTCATCACGATTAAGTAGTTTATTATGCTGTGAAACTGTATCGAACACAGGTGGCGTAGGATGAGATAGTAAAAGGTGTACCGTTTTATTCCCTTTCACGGTAGGAATGATCACAGGGACATCAACATGATTCTTTGACGATAAGCGGCGCTGTTCCCACTCTGCATCGGTGTACCAATTATCACCACATTCCATCCCTTCTGGAATTGGATTTTTCTCATCATCACAATTGGTAATCGTTGGGTTGATTGAACCCGGCAGATCTTTCCATAAAAACTGTTGGAAAGTACGAATTTCCGTTGTATCAAGTTCATAACGAGACATTAGGGCAAACGCATATTGTCCATGATAAAAACCAAAGCCCCACGCATCACCAGGACCACCACCAGCTTGACCATCATTATCTAAGTCTAAGCCACTATTCAAACCGGTATTAGTTGCAAACGACTCCATGAATGGGTACATAATTGGCTCTAGCAGATCCCCGCCATCAATACTATTGAGACTTTGAGGTACGCTTAAGTAATTATTTTGAAAGCCCTTTAATGCCGTTAAATCTTTACCCGTACCATCATTATTAAATTCACCCATTAACATCACATCAGGGCGATTTTTTTGAATGATTGCCGCAACATTACGGATTTGAATCACTTTTTCCGCTTTAATTCGAACCGACTCTTCCATTGCTATTTTGTCTTTTTTATATGCGGCAACTAAAGTGTCTTGTTCTGCTTTTATTGTTGTCATTTCATCGCTTAACTGTTCGAAAGTTGAACGATCAAAAGAAAGATTAAAAGAGGCAATTTTCAGTGTATCAACACGAACTTGCTCCTGTTGATGAGATGGATTAGATTTAGCCATCACTGGTGCTACGCCAGATAAAAGAGCAGAACCAATTAATAGAGCAGAAAGTGTTTTATTAAATTTCATTTTATATGTCTCTCAAGTGATATTCGCAGTAAATTCTAACCACTTAATTTTCACATACAATGAACTAGCAACAAATTCTAACAATTACATAGATTTACAATCAAATACATAATCTAACCGCTATTTTTAAAATATAACAATGGAAAAGCCTTGATTATAAAACAATAATAAAGCTAGAAAATCACGTTTCCTACCGTCTTGGTTATGCGATGCTTAATCATGATTTATAAATTTCACAGTCATAGTAAGAAACGGTACAATACTCAAGTTGTGTGATAACGCATCATAAGAATTCATTCATAGAGACCGTAAAGTAGCCAAATATGACCAAAGATTTTAATTTCACCACAGAATATATTCTCAACAAGACCTTTTTTGCTGAGTGCTATGATCAAACAAGCCTTCCGACTAAATTTCCAAAAGCGTATTTGAAAAGTGTTCTTTTGTTTATTTTTGGTGTGGTGTTATTAAAATTTGAGCTAGCACCAAGCAGTTATGTCGGTTGGTTCTTTATCGCGTTGGGTGTTATCGAAGCGTTAAGTGTCTATTTTAAGAGAACCTGGTGGTTATGGCGACAAAACCTGAGTATGGGCTCTGGCAGTACAGTAACCTTTAAAGTCAGTAATACGGGTGTGAGTTATGACAGCGGTAAAAACAAGCGTGATATTACATGGTGTGAAATTGATAAACTTGAACAGAGTGATTTAGGTTTTATTTTACACATGGGTAAACAACGTCAGTATGTGAGTAAATCTTGCTTAAATGATGAAGTCATTACATTTATGACGGAACAACACGCCGCCTCTAAAAGCGACGAGCATTAATACCTAAAGTAACTGATGCTGCTAATGCCCTAAAGTGTGTTAAATCAATAAAAAAGAGACTACATTAGGGCAAGCAATTACGCTTTCCTGTGGTAAGTTTTTCATGTTGAGCCTTCTATACGCAGTTAGCGTATAAATCTGCCATTTGTACGCTAACTGCGTATGATTGATAAATGAAAAGTATATTTATTGAATCGACCATGGTTCTATATGATTGGGGTGAACGAGCGACGCCAACAAACCTAGTAGCTTCAAGTATGAGGGGTATATAGATTAATCATTATAACTAAAAAACACATGGGTAATAATTAGGAGAAAAAATGCAAATAATCATTGATGATTTATGTGACGGAAAAGTCATAGGGCTATTAAATCAACACCTCAAGAAGATGCATGAATACTCACCACCAGAAAGCATTCATGCATTGGATGAAAATAAACTAAAAGATCCAGCTATTACATTTTGGTCTGTTCGTATTGATGGTGACATTGCTGGGTGTGCAGCATTAAAGGAATTAACACCTCATACTGCAGAACTCAAATCAATGAAAACAAGTGACAACTTCTTACGTTGTGGGATCGGCTCTACAATTTTACAAGTCATTTTATTCGAGGCGAAAAAACGCGGTTATCAAACGATAAGTCTTGAAACTGGTACGAATAAAGCGTTTGATCCTGCTGTTCGATTATATGAAAATTTTGGTTTTAGACAATGCGCTCCATTTGATAACTATAGTTCTGATCCATACAGTCGCTTCTATTCAGTAACCATCTAATTTTATTGATTAAAACTCATTAAAGAAACAAGCGTTAATTTCTTATCATTTCAAGGATGACCTATGAGCGATTCAAAAGTAGTATTAATTACCGGTGGAGGCAGGGGGATCGGCGCGGCTACGTCAAAATTATTTGCAGCCAAAGGATACTCTGTATGTATTAATTATAAATCTAATTCAGTTGTAGCTGAAAAACTTGCTCAAGAGATTACTAATACCGGAGGAAGATGCATGACAGTTAAAGCTGATGTATCAAAGGAGGCTGATGTTTTAAGAATGTTCAAGAAAATTGACGAACAACTGGGTTGCCTATCTGTTTTAATTAATAATGCAGGAATTCTCCACAAACAATCTCGTCTAGAAGATATGACAGCGGATCGTATTAATACTATCTTATCAAATAATGTAACTAGCTACTTCTTATGTAGTCGAGAAGCAATCAAACGCATGTCTACTCGTCATGGTGGGGATGGCGGTGTGATTATAAATATTTCTTCAGGCGCATCGAGATCAGGCTCTCCTGGAGAGTACATTGATTATGCAGCATCAAAAGGTGCTATTGACACATTAACAAAAGGTTTATCGTTAGAGGTGGCCGCAGAAGGGATTCGAGTTAATTGTGTACGCCCAGGTTTTATTTATACAGAGATGCATGCTGATGGTGGAGAACCAGACCGCGTGGAAAGGTTAAAAAGTATTATTCCCCTTCAACGAGGAGGGGAACCGAAGGAAGTAGCAGAAGCTATTTTTTGGTTATCATCTGAAAAATCATCATTCTCAACAGGTAATTACTTAGACTTATGTGGTGGGTTATAAAACCCCTATTGGTTACTATGCTGTTTCTCACCAGTTATAAGTTAGCCTCTTTGTTGGCGGCTAACTCATTTGTGTCCCAATGTGAGTTAGCCATTTATATTGTTGAAGCTTACTTGTAAACATTTATCATGTTCGGCTTTTCTATTTGTTGATTTGGAAATATTCATCATTGATGAATTAAAAATCAAAAATCTTTGCTATAGATCTTATAATACCCTTTATGGAATAAACACTTCAAAAATGATAACTTACGCTTATTAGTGTAATAGAGGTGTATTTTGCACTCTAATAAATGTTATATGCCAGTCGAAATGATAAGGAACATCATGCAGTTAGAATTAGATAATTATTACTTGAGATCGCTGGAAATTTCAGACAGTGATTCATTTTACAGGTGGTCGCGAGATCGTGAAGTCACGCTATATAGTCTATCTTCTTATGCTTACCCTCAATCGAAATCCGATATAGAAAAATGGTTGAGCACCATCAACTCAAGCTCCAAGACCGTATCTTTTGGTATATGCTCTAAATCCAATGACCAACTAATTGGGTATGCCGGTATATCAGCCATAAGCTCTCTCAACCGAAGTGGGGAGTATTTCATCTTAATTGGTGAAAAGGAATATTGGGGTCAAGGTATAGGCACTGAAGTGACAAGGGTCGTAACTGATTATGCAATTCAAACTCTTGGTTTACATAGAGTTCAGTTAACAGCAAGTTCACGAAATGAGGGGGCAATAAAGGCTTACGAAAAAGCTGGCTACGAACATGAAGGTCTTATCCGTCAGTCTGGTTTTCGTAATGGAGAGTTTGTCGATAAGGTCTTAATGTCAGTCCTATCTAGTGAGTGGAAAGGCATATAACAGACTAATTGTTGTCCATTTTCGAGTTAGCTGGAGAGATCTTAGCTAACTCGTTTTTGCCCAATAGTTTGTTAGAGAAAAAAGGGCTATCTACCATTTAACCTAGTATTTTAGTAAATATTTTTGATGTCTCGATAGAAGTTTTCATGGGGGCCAAAAGCCATTAATTCAAGGGTCACAGTACCATCTTCATAGCTATATCCGATTAAAGTCAATTGCTTAACCATCTTGAATTTATACACTCGCAAAAAGGACAGATCCCCTTTTTTCTGTTCACCGATATAAGGGTCTTTAAGTAATTGACGAATTATATCATCTAAATCAGATTTCTGATTTTTATGTAATTTCTTTACGGCCTTCTTAAAACTTGGTGTTTGAAGAACATGAGTGATCTTAGTCAAAGGTGTAAACCTCTAGTTTACCCGCCTCTTTTTCTGCTTTAGCAATTATTGCTTGCTTAACCAACTCATAAGGTAAATCGGGATTATCTTCCATCATTTCGCCTATCTTAGCCCAGTATTCAATTTGTTTTGGTGTTGTACGATTCAGCGCTTTTGCTATGATCGCTGCTTTATCAAAAAGCTCTTGGTCAATACGCACACTTGCAGTAGCCATAATAATTCTCTTAGTTTGTTTATTATCCCACAACTGTAGCAAACAACCACAATTGTAGCAAGTAGCGCAAAACCTATTGGTATCTGGATAGTTTAGTTAAAAGTGAATCTGTATTCACTCTGAGCAGGATATTCTTAATCACTCAAACCCTATAACACGCTTCTGTCCAAAAGTATGTTAGACCTAATTTAAATTCATGGCATTCTTCGTAGCCTACGTATGATAAATTTAATTGGTGTATATACCCAAAATAATTGACGTTGCTAATAGGCGGTAAGCAAGTGAAACCCCATGAGTATAGGTGTACGATATGATTGGGGCGAATCAGCGACGCCAACAACCTAGCAACTTCAAATAGGAAGGGATAAATCAAAATCACAGCTAGGCAATCTTACATTCTATTTTTGATGGCTCAATTTCTCAAATTAACAGATATAGTTTTCTTATATTTCTATTTGAGTAAAAAGATGCACTATTTAAAACTCGCTATCAAAGATGTTTTTTCATCACTACCAAACAATGAAAAAATACTACATGGATTCACTCTCGCTTGGGTCTTGTTCCAAATATTATCATCTGGATTGATGCATGTTAGTCACCATGGTCGTTGGGATAATATTTCCACCTTAGATTTAATTCATATTTATAGTGGTATCTTACTTCTCCCTCTGAGCTTGATATTTATGACGATTGTTATCAAACGTCGTAAATTCAACGATCTGTTTCCATGGGTGTTTAAAGATTTCCATCAATTACGCCTTGATTTAATGTTATTAAAACAACGTAAATTACCACCAGCTCATCCAAAAGGCTTAGCTGCCATTGTTGAAGGATTGGGGATACTCGCGTTATTAATGGCATTATTAACGGGGTTATTGTGGTTTATTACCATAAAAGCAGGATCAGATGCATCTCTTCTCCTTAGTATCCATAAGTCTTCAGTGGGATTAATAGAAACCTACTTTTACGCTCATGGTTTTATGGGGTTGTTACATATTTTCTTCGCATGGAAGAAAGTTAAAAACTAAAAAAGGCCAACGTCAGTTAGCCTTTTGGGGGTTGCTTTTATTGCTTATCTTTTATGTGGTGGCCAACTTAATCATCTAATTTTATTTGATAAGTCACACTGCCGCCTTCACCCGCTTCAAGTACGCCAATTTCCCAATGAATAAGGCCTTCATAACCCTTTTTATTGTCTGCCGCAGCCGGGGTAACAAGGGTGCAGGCACCGGTAAGATGTTCGCCATTACAATCAACGGTAGCATTCAATTTAGAAAAGGCAGGAACACTATCCTTAATCACCACATCTCTAATTTGATAGATAGAGGGGTTATTGTAGGTCATGCGGTAGGTTAAGACCTCACCCGGTTTGGCTTGATTATTTGTAGTGAACACG
This sequence comes from Vibrio sp. SS-MA-C1-2, assembly GCF_021513135.1. Classification (NCBI taxonomy): domain Bacteria; kingdom Pseudomonadati; phylum Pseudomonadota; class Gammaproteobacteria; order Vibrionales; family Vibrionaceae; genus Vibrio; species Vibrio sp. SS-MA-C1-2. The sequence continues at coordinate 795,345 of NZ_CP090980.1, read as the reverse complement.
GTTGAATCTCCCCCTTTCACCTCTTTATAGAGCGTCAACTCTCCCTTTTTGAACTCATATTTAATGGTCGCTTGACGGGTTAACGTTTCGCTCACATCATGATAAGTCGGAACGGGATCGGTGGGGGTTACCGTGGCTTGTAAGGTTGAAATAAAGTGCGGGGTTTTACCATTAATTAGCTGAGGTACATCAACGCCAATTAAAATACAGACCTCTTCTTGCTCGGTTGTTGTGGTGATTTGGGCTGAGGATAATTCAGGATCTCCCCCCACCTCTTTTTTTCCATCACAATTGAGATCTTGATAGAAGGTAGATGTCCACGCGGGAGTCGGATTGATGATATCCAGCGCAAAGTCCACTTCTGAAGGCGAGTTAACCATTAACTTAAATGGGAAGTACTCAAAATGGTCATATTGATATCGTTTATCGCCATCTATAACCGATGTTTTAATTTGACCGAAAAGGAACTGGGTTTGCTGATCTAATAAACCGCTAAATTGGCTATCGGTAGTCTCAACGCCTTCATTCCCTGCACTATCTTGGGTTGATACACCGTCGATAGATTCACTGATCGCTTGCCAGCCTGCGGTAGGTTTAACGGTTAAGCTAATGGTTTTGGTTTTCCATTCGCTAGGTAAGGTATAAGAAAAATAGCCACGTCCATCGGTAACGGCACTTAAGGTTTCAGTGGGGTTATCTGTATTCGTTAAAGTCACAACGCGGTTGGCTAACCCCTCTTCCCCAGCCTCTTGTAAACCGTTATGGGGGGCGGTGGTACTATTGTCGTTAAAGGCATTGTCATTGAACACATAACCGTCAAGGGTGATGCTTTGATCTGGTGGCGTCCCAATAAAAACAGTAATCGCGGAAATACTACATAATGTACTGCTTTTCGAGGTCACAGATTGGTTTGGGGGTTCGCCAACCAGATATGAAACCGTATTCTCAGAGCAAACCTGATAAAAAATACGATCCTCACCTGTAATTGAACCTGGGGTATAAATGATATTTCCAGAGTTTCCGACTTTAACGGTTCCACCTTTTTCACTTTGCCCATCATTTCCAACCTCTATATCACTGACCCCTTCAACTGAGCGTTCAACCTTATCAATCACCTTAGGCGAAGATGCCGACTCAGCAGAAAAATTAGATTGAATATCATTAGCCACAATCGTCGCAGATTCAATCTCAAAGTCTCCGCTAAAGGGCTGCGAAATAACTAACTTGTCGAGGTGGTCTTTATAGTGATCAGGGTAAGCGACGAAGGAAGGGATCGGTGCACTACAACCTTGTTCAGGGGTATTGAGTAATAAATCAATATACTGTCGCATATCTCCTTTATTGTACTCGTAAGCTTGCGAAGCCCCCCCCCCATTACTTTTATATTCAGTAAAAAGATCAGCAGACAGTAACACCATCACACATGCTCCTTGCGTCGTGGTATTTGTAACAGGATCATAAAACTTGTTTTCACCATAACCCCACATCTGTAAAACTGCGTTACGGTTAAGCTCTAGTATTCGATTTTGATCGGGAACATGAGGGTCATAATAACCAGCAGGACTCCACCCAGATAATAATGTAGGGTCACCAGCATCAAAAAGTGGTTGAGTATAAATAGATCGCTCTACACGTGTTACCTGTACTGACCTATCGGCTGTGTAGTTCATTCCAACAGGCTTGCCAAGAGCCGAAGGCGGATAAGCAAATAATTGCCTCAGTGCATCTAGGCCATCCTTAACATGTCGATGGTGTGTAGCACCCGATGTTGGTGGATCGTATCGTTGATCAAAAATAAAAAAGTAAAGTCTGATACTACCTTTTGGATCTCTAATCCCTCTCCTTATCGGCTCCCAAATATTAGAACCTACCGGAGTCCCAGCAGAAAGATAGATGATATTCACTTCTTTCCCCTGAATACTTAAATCAGCTTCAGTAAAACCACTAGCCCCCCAAGCCCCCCATCACCTAATATTTGACGAGGTACTATGACGTTATCGTCAGACTCAGAAAACTCTTTAAAGATGTTGTTATTAATGGTGTTATTACCTAAAGTGTTTGAATTATACAAACGATTTGTCATGAAATTAATTTTATCATTCGGGATGGCTGAAAAAGCCGAGGATACCCCCATCATCAATAGGCCAAAAAACAGCGCCCCCAGTTGAAGCCCCTTATAACGAATGAGGGTATTTTCCCGCCTGTTTCCATTAACCCCCATGGGGAGCCGAAGGGAATAATCAGGTAATAATAATTTGGTTAAACGATGCGGATGTCTGTCACTGACGGCAGAACTCGCTATCGCTTTATTAAAAAAACTCAAGAACTTATTCATTAAATTCCCTCTTTTTTGTTCTCAATTCTCAATATCAACACATTCCTAATCCATTGATACGCAATGAAATATTTTGTTTTTACTGTTTACAAGAGACCTAGTATGCGACGTTAAAGAGGGATTACAAGAGATGGGGAGATTAATAAGAATTGATAATAATCACTGATGATAAAAAATAATTCATATATCATACAAATAGAGCGTATATCTATTTGAGTATGAGTAATGAGCCGTGAATCAACAATAAAAAAACCAGAAATTCTCCAATTTATTGATCGAGAAAATTCCGCTCATCATACATTACGAACCTTAACGTTATTTGGGAAAAACTCGGCGACGTATAAATTTGCCCTTTCTCATTCATTAATGCAATTATCAGGCAGTGAGAGTAAGGTTCACTATTCAGATCTGCAACACAACTTTCTTAAAGAAGTGGTTAACCATTACGCGATTAACCCTCATCAATTTGTTAAACGAGAGAACGAATTAACTCGCCACATTGACCTTTACTTACACAGCGAACAGACCGATGCGGATTGGCAACAGTTAAATAAAATGGCAGAAAAGAAAATATTTAACGACGTATTTAAAGCGTTTCAAAATGTGGGTTCTGGCACGATTGCAGAAAGCCATCGACTGTTTATTGACCATAGAAAAGAAAAAGCCATTACCTTAACAGACAATTTGTTATCGCTGTTAGAACAACCTAATTTAAAGCAAGTCATCACGGATGAGAACCAAGCAAGATGGAATATTGTTGAAGAGGCATGGCGAGCAGGGTTGTCTCCCAATATGTTGGTGTATAATAGAGAGGATCAGACCTTCTCCTCAGAAACCCAAAATCAACGAATTAACTTACGTTCGGCTGTGGATACATTATTACCATATCAGAATGGTTGCTGTTTTTATTGCAATCGTAAGGTGAGTAAGTTTGTTTTAAGCGATGATGATGACTTTGCAGATGTTGACCACTTTTTACCACACTCACGATTACGCAATAGCCAACTTTCTCCTGATGGCGTTTGGAACTTGGTGATTGCCTGTAAAAAATGCAATCGTGGCAGTGACGGTAAGTTTGATCTTCCACCCGCTACGCCATTTTATGATAAGTTATTAACCCGGAATGTTCTCTTTTTTGAGGAACATAAACACTCTTTAAAAAATTCAATTTCTTTGAGCTTACAGATAACAACAAAAGCGGGGATCAAAAAAAGGATGCAAGCGATTTACAACGAGTTTGAATCTGAAAGTAAATGGCAACCAAAAGAGTTTCACCCTCTCTGATCGTGATGATTATCAAGTTCAATCCCTGTAAAACTGACGTATAATACGCAATAAAATGATATCCCCAAAGTCATTGGCGTTGCTAGCAGACGGCAAGTGAATGAGCGTAGCCAACAACCTAGTAACTTCAAGTAAGAAGGGGATAAGACTTGAAAAAGGATAACATGAACTATTACAACCAACATGCTCAACAATTCTTTGATGGTACTATCTCTGTGGATATGTCTTCACTCTATGATGAGTTCTTGCCCTTATTACCCAGCCAGAGCCTTATTTTAGATGCCGGTTGTGGCTCTGGTCGTGATAGCGATGCCTTCAAACAACTCGGTTTTCAAGTTGATGCTATCGATGCCAGTGATGAGTTAGCAAAACTTGCAGAACAGTTAATTAATCAACCCGTCCAAGTCACCACTTTCCAAGAATTTAAGACAGAAAAACAATATGATGCCATTTGGGCATGTGCTTCCCTACTTCATGTTCCGATGTTTGAATTAAAAGAGACCTTTGAAAAGCTATCATCTGCGTTAAACGTTGGTGGGATATTCTATTGTTCATTTAAATATGGTGATAATGAAGTTGAGCGCGGCGGTCGACAATTTACCAACCTCAATGAAACGTTATTAAATGACGTTATTTCTACCTCGTCACTCTCTGTCATCAAAACCTGGTGTACTGCCGATTTGAGAGAAGGCCGAGAAGATGAGAAGTGGTTGAATGCGGTGTTAAAGAAGCAGGAGTGATTAAAATCGTGCTCTCTTTGTGATACTAACAGTATATAATCCAAAGAGAGCGTCAGTCTTCTACCTACTCATCACTGATCACAAGTTCTTCTTGGAGATCACGTAAGATCATTTTTTGAATATCTAACCCTAAGTGCATTAAAATCAAACAGAAGTTTAAGAATGGGATATTATCTTTTGAGATACTATCGTCAAAATGGCTCTGCTTCCAATTAAACGTTTGAGCTAGCTCTTCATAAGTTAAACCCGTAAATGCGTTATCACCTACGACACGGTTTAGCTGCTTTTGACTTGGTGATTTATAGGTATTTGCAGGTAAAAAAGCATTACGACTAAATGCAGAAAGCACCTTTGGAATATTCACATTTTTTGGCTTACCGTTGATATTTGGACGACCAACTAAAGCCACCAAAAAACACCAGCAAGTATAAGGAATATTTGAACGCTCTAACGGCTCTTTTTTGTAACCCGCTGTCCAATCAGAGAAACGACGGTCAGAAATACCGGTTAACTTCACTAAGGTCGGAAGATCGTAATCATACTCTTTTAATAATGCTAACACTTCTGCGACTTCAGAAACGTTAGGTTTAGACCAAACATCTGCCGGGGTTAAGGTACTGACTCTAATCATGATATTCCTTTGTTTGATAACACGGCTGAATCTTCTATTTTGGCTCCCTATTTAAGATTGCCAATTAGAAGCATCGTATTATTCGATAAATTTTATAAAAGTTAGCGCTAGTATACACCAATTATGACAACAGATTGATCTTCTCTATTTAAAGCTAAAAAATGGAATATAAAAAAACCTCGCCTTCTATTTTATCAATTAAGATTAAATAGAAGGCGAGGTTTAAATTTCAAGGTTGAATCAAATCTTAGCGAGACTCTAATGGGTATGAACGATAACTCCACATACCATAAGTTCTTAATGCATCACGATAAATACCTAATAGTTCACCTTTACTTGGTACTTTTAAATCAGCTAATGGTTTATCTGGATAGGCGACGGTATCAAACGTAATTCCTGTTGGTCCCGTCTGCCAACTTGCAATTTCAAACAAGGTTTGACCACGACGAACATGACTTGCTGAACTGATAATTGTCGCATGCTGAATATGATGTCTTGCTAGTGCATAGCTGCTATATAATGCATTCCCAACGGTGCTGGTCGCGTAGTTTTCTTCAATGATACGATCACGACTGATGCCTTTATTTACTAACCAGTCAGCCATTAATTTCCCTTCTGTTTTGTTATTCTTAGGCACACCACCTGTCAGAACAATCAATGATTGAGGGTATTCATTTGCCATTTCTAATGTTGTTTCTAAACGTTTAAGTAAAATCTCATGCATCGAGCCATCTGGGTTTAATGCATAACCTAACGTTACAATGGCTGAATGGTCTCCAAGTTTCACCGCAGGATCCGCTTTTAATGGTTGGCTAACGACATTATCAACGGTTGCTAGAATCTTCTTAATGTCATTCGCTTTACCGGTGTTCAATTTCTCTAACGCAGCTAACTGCTTTTGAGATGCTTGTTCATTCCCATTAAAATGCTGCCATACCGCTAAATAAGCATGAAGATCCAGATCATCAGGTGCAACAGATTGAGCTTGTTGGAAAAGCGAAATAGCACGGTCGATATTCTTATTATAAACCTGAGCATTTGCGGCAGAAATTAATAAGTCAGTACGATAAGGTTCTAATTTATACGCATCTAATAAAAAGTTAGTCACCATTTCCATATTACTTGGCATTTTGGCCGTAAAGCCAGCATGAGAAATACGAGCAGGAGATTTAAAGGCTTTTAATGCATCGTGGAGTAACATATCAACGACTTGTCTTTTCGTGACATAATCGGCGTAATTCACTTGAGACTGAACAGCGGGACTACTTGGCGCATCAACCGATTGTGCCGAAGCCGCAAAAGGAATAAGCATTGAAACTGATAGTGCTGCTGCAACAAGGGTTTTATTAAAAGATCGCATTAAATATTCTCGTCATATAAATAAGATGAATAAATCTTAACGATTAAACAAATAATGAATTGAGACAAAAGTCACATTCTAAAAAGATAGTACCCATTGAAAAATGAAATTTATTTTTTCAGATTTATAATTATTTTTATCCATTTAAATCAATGTCTTTTATCACCTGAAAAATAACCCTCTATATAATGATCAACGCTATTCTGTTTATTTATCCTCAGTAACTCGATACTTCTCATCTTAAAACAACAGACCATTAAATTAACTTAGTTAATAATTAGCGAAAATAACCATTGACAACCTATACCATACTCTATAGAATCCCTCGCCGACAAACAGGGACAAAGAAAAAGTTATTGTTTATTAATAACTTAATTATAATATCAGCTGATCTTTTTCAGTTGTTTTTCTATTTTTATAAAAGTAGGAACACAACAATTTTGAGATCAGGTATGACGACGAAAACTTCAACAATCCCAGCTTCACAACACGATACTTCATGGCAGAAAAAAGCTATTTTAAGTGTCGCTTTCTTAATGGCTACCACCTCTGTTGGCCCTGGATTCTTAATCCAAACCTCTGTTTTTACCAATATGTATCAAATCGACATGGCCTTTCCGGTTTTTGCTTCGATCTTTATCACTTTCGGTATCGTGATGAACCTTTGGCGCATCGTTGGTGTTTCGGGATTACGAATTCAAGATATTGCGAATAAAGTTATCCCGGGAATGGGATACGTTGTCGGGATATTACTGGCTTTAGGTGCGGTTGCATTTAACTTTGGTAATGTCAGTGGTGCAGCGCTGGGGTTAAATGTGTTAACCGGGGTTGATACCATTTGGGGCTCGCTTTTCACGGGTATTGTCGGTTGTTTACTGTTTGTTGTTCATAATGCATCGAAACGAATGGACCAAATGGCACGCTACCTTGGACTCTTACTGATAACATTGATTGCTTATGTCGCGATGACAAATCTTCCCCCAATGGGAGAAACATTAACGGCAGCAGTGTTACCCTCAGATATTGGGAATTTATTACTACCAACACTCACCATTGTCGGCGGTGCTGTTGGTGGATATTATACCGGCGCACAACGCTTAGTTGATATCAAATTAAGTGGTAACGAAAATATCTCTACAGTCAAACAAGCAGCATGGGCTGGAATCTCCATTGCTGTTGTTATTCGTATCTTACTATTTTTAGCGGTTTTTGGTGTTATCTCTACAGGCGCAGTGTTAGATAGTTCGAATCCAGCTGCCGATGCTTTCCGTCAAGGTGCGGGTGAAACAGGTTACTTTATCTTTGGTTTAGTGTTATTCGTTGCTTCAATTACATCGGTTGTGGGCAACTCTTACATGGCGATATCACTGATTAAAACCTTATTCCCGATTGTTGCTCGCAATGAAAAAGCATGGTGTGTCGGGTTTATTATCGTGACGACCTTAGGGACTGTCACAATGAATATGCCAATCTTATTATTAATGTTAGCAGGTCTTGTAAACAGTATTATCCTTCCTGTCGTATTAGGAACAATATTGGCTGCCACTCGTCGTAAAGATATTATTGGTGATTATAAACATCCTGTCTATCTAACGGTTATCGGTGGATTGATTGTCGCTGTTATGGCCATTGCTAGCTTCACGAATATTGGGAACTTTATTGGTAAGTTTATCGGGTAACGACCAGTATTAAGTGGTGATGTTCGGTTATTCATCATCACGACATTCTATATATACCTAAAATAATTGGCGTTGCTAGTCGGCGGCAAGTGAGTGAGGCCCCATGAGTATAGGTGTACTATGATTGGGGCGAACGAATACAGCCAACAACCTAGCGACTTCAAGTATGAAGGGTATAATAAGGCCTTGCTGAAAACTCTTCATTTTTTGTGAGTATTTAGCAAGGCTTATCCATTTAATAGATTAAATCAAACCTTCTGCCACCAGCCAATCTAAAACGGCTAATGTGGCTAATGAACAAACGTCTCTATCATCTACGCCTAAATATTTCAATTCTGCGATCTCTGATGCTGGTTTTAATTCACCACTATATTTTGAGAAATACGCGGTAATTTGAACGTCAACGCCTGAACTTTTACCGTCAGCTTGCGCTAAAAATGTCGATGCTGGCGTTATCGTTTCTGGTATTAATTGAACAGAAAGTTCTTCATCAATTTCACGAAGTAATGCTTGTTGGTCACTTTCGCCCACTTCACGCTTGCCACCTGGAATATAAAATAACTCTTTTCCATGTGAACGAACACAAAGTAGTTTCCCTTGTTGAATATCAATCCAACCTAATTTATCAATTATTTTATTCATCATGACCTCCACTGAACCAAATTTTTGTTTTTTGAACTAAATACAGAGAATTGAAGAATCTAACAATTTTATCGATTCTTTGCATTTTTTATTAACCTCAGCAGAAAAAATCCTAAAAAAATCCCCTTCAATACAACAATAAAGCAAAAAAGCAAAAAACAGACTTAACGTAAATTTAGATCTAAAACTTAGAACCTCTTATGGTATGAAGGCTCAAGAACTATTATCTAAGTTAGATTAAAAACACCATCGAATAATCTAACTTTTATAAAAGAAGAATACCAGCTTGACCATTGCGACAATTTGTCGGCAATGTTATTCGTGTAATATATAATAACTAAGGTGACTAATTATGGCTATTAGTGTCAGACTTGATGAAAACTTTGTCAATCAAGCTAAACTTCCTGACATTTTGTTAGCCGTCGTTGAAGATGAAATCGAAAGGATCATAGAGAATCCAGAGATTGGAGAGCTAAAAAAGGCGAATGATCTTATCCTCTATAACTACTTGGTCAGATGCATGAAAGAGTTAGCAAAAGCTGAACCAGATATTGATGCACTTCTACCTTGGAATTTCAAACATTGACAAATTGCCTCGTGGGTTCATGGGGCGCATACCGTCAATTTCCCCTGAAGGCTTCCTACATAGCTTTACCCTACTTCCCATCTTATTTATTCGTGATGTTCAATTCGAACATAAATGAATATTCAAAACAAGCTTGGGTAAAAATGAAGACGAACTGAATGATATTGAGGCGATATCAGCTAACTAACCGATTGATAAATATGGCATTAGCTCATTTAACGATTAGCTAAAGCAATAGTTTCATTTTGCTTTTTTGTTGCAGCCATAATGACTTTTTTGTAGACCTTTTTCTTCTCTGTTGAAGATGCTTGTTTTACAAAGCGCGATAATGGAGAAGATTGTACTTTAGTGATTTCAACATTTTTCATAATATTACAACTCCTCATTATTTAACAATATGTTGTAACTCTTCCATGATATAAGGTGGATCAAGATACGGTTTCAAGCTACTAATATTAGCATGATAGGTACGTGTTTTTCCATCACCAGGAGATCCATACATAAATACAGATACAGGTTCATTTTCAGGAAGATAAATTGACTGATCTGTTAGTCTTCGACAAATTGCAGTTCGATTTTTCTTTGCGAATGTTATCGCTTCTTCTTCAATTTGCTCGTCACTTTTATCCGACATTACTTTTAGACCTTGATACCGTATATAAGGTAAGATTAACGATTAACGATTAACGATTAAATTAACATGTTTCATAATAAGGTATCAAGGTGATTTAATTTATGAATCAATACTTTCTGAAAGGTTAAGTGCATCTTCTAATTCTACACCAAGATACCGAATTGTATTGTCCTCAGCGATACCGTTATTTAGTTGAAAGCCAGTAACACCTATCTTTTTATTTGTTGTAAGTTCAGTAATAGTAAGACATAGCCAGTGTTCAGAAGTGTTTTTCCAAGTAGGGATCCTTGATTCAAAGCGGTCTTTTATCTCTAAGTTAGTTGGCTCATTTTTAGTCTTTCAGTGAGTATTTCCATGAGAAGCTCCGTTTCATAGTCCCTTTCTAAACAATATGTAACACTAAAATATTTATACATGTTAAACAAGCTTACTGTTCACCATTCAATAAACACCTTACTAATCACTAACACGCTTTTGTCCATTTCCTTTTTAGTTAGATGAGTCAATAACGGACAGTTAGCTTAATTAATTTTAAAGAAAATAAAAGAAAATAAAAGGACACACACCAAATAAGCATCAGGATTAATCCATATTTAAAAAGTTATTGATAGTAGTTGTTCATGACAGCATAAGCACACACATCAATATAGTATGAGTAGGTAAGAGATTCTATTTTGGATTCGATCCACTCTCTGCAGTGCTCATGGTTTTTTTGAGTGAGAGGATCTTCACCACATAAAAAACTGTGACGCACAGCGTGAGACACAGCGGTAATAGGGCGTAGCATCAATTAAAAAATCAGATTGCGAGTGAGAGCACCATAATAGTGAAACCAGTCAAACATCATACTTTTGGTGTGTGTCCTAAAATGATATTTCATTTGCGCAAGCAAAAAAACACCTTAAATAAGGTGTTTTTGAGGGGTTAAATATATAAGGTTATCTCTATGCAGGACTTTTAGGCGCTATAACCACGATAATTCCTTCAAGAGACATAACTTCAATGACCGTACCTTTCGGTATGTCAATTTCCGTGCGAGCACTCCACTCACTACCATCTAAAGTAATTCGTGTCGTGCCTGCGGTAATATCTTTATCAAGCACAGTAGTTTTGCCGATTAACCGTTTCGTGCGTTGGTTTAATGTCGTTTCTTGTTCTGATTGTTGATCTTTTCGATTTTGATAACGCCACCAGACTATTGTTGTGAGGAGAGACAATAGCCCAAACAATATCCATTGGCTTTGCCAATATAACGGAAAAAATATCATAATGATTCCGACGATAAGCGCAGCACAACCAGACCACAATGTATAACCAGAAGAGCCTAGCATTTCTGCGCCAATCAGGATGAATCCTAAAATGAACCAATGCCATAAATTAATTTGCGAAAGCAAATCTATCATTCACTTTTCTCATTAGTTGATTTAAACATCTCGGAAATACCGGCAATCGATCCCATCAGTGCACTGGCTTCTAACGGCAACATAATTATTTTACCATTCTCTGCGGTACCAATAGACTCTAGCGCTTTGGTATAACCTTGAGCAATAAAGTAATTTACTGCTTGCATATCACCGTCACTAATCGCTTTAGAAACCATCGTTGTTGCTTCTGCTTCTGCTTGCGCTTGTCGCTCTCTCGCTTCTGCAAGTAGAATCGCGGCTTGTTTTTCACCTTCTGCTTTTAATACTTCTGATTCTTTGTGCCCTTGAGCGCGTAGTACTTGAGCTAGTTTCACACCTTCTGCTTCTAAAATCTCTGCTCGTTTATTACGCTCTGCTTTCATTTGAGCGTTCATCGCTTCGACCAATTCCTTTGGCGGTTGAACATCTTTTATTTCAATACGAGTAACTTTTACGCCCCAACCATTCGTAGCTTGATCCACAACCATCAGAAGCTTTGAGTTAATTTCATCACGCTTACTTAGCATTTCATCCAGTTCCATTGAGCCCAATACTGTTCTGATATTTGTCAGCGTTAAATTTCTAATTGCGTGATCTAAATCATTCACTTCATATGCGGATTTAGCTGCATCAATCACTTGAATAAAGCAGACTGCATCAATTTTTACATTAGCATTATCTTTTGAAATTATTTCTTGTAGTGGAATGTCTAAGACTCGCTCCATCATATTAACTTTCTGACCAATAACTTCAATGAACGGGATGATAATATTGATCCCTGGACTTAATGTTTTGGTATAACGTCCAAAACGCTCTATTGTCCATTGTTCTCCCTGCTTTACTGTTTTAACGGCTGCTAAGATAAAAATCACAACCACTACGACAAATAATCCTATCGCTATCACACCGCTTAATGCATCCGACATACAATGATTCCTTTATTCTTCGATCTGGAGATTGGTGCTCTCTATTTATAATTTGAGTGAAAAACACAATCTCGTATAGTTATTTCGCAAAAGTAACACGTATGAAGCTGCTACGTCTTAATTCATGTTTAATAATGAGATTCAGACGATACTTTATTGTCTAGCCACAACGATTACTTCCTTATTTTAAGGTTTGGTGCAGCCCCTCTTGTCTACATATTGTAGTGGTTCAATAATTCTGGCCACTGATATAAAGTTTCTTCCATCGCTTTGGTTAGGCAGCCTAGTTTTGACTCATATCATTCGCAACTCAGAAATGTCCAGTTATGAGTTAGCTGATTCCTTTACTGGCTAACACACATTTCTTCCCCGTTGCTTGTTAGTACCAGAGAGCGGATGTGCTAGCCCAAACTAGCTCGTAGATCTGCAATGGTGATGAAAAGTTTGTTTTCAGCGTCTTAAAATGTTTGAGATCCATAGCGTTTATAGCATTGCTTTACACTGTCTTTAGCATCAACGATAACAACTGGAAATGCAACGCTATCACTAGCAGCTCATCGCTTTTTGAGTGCGTCGAAACGTTTACTCGTATAATAAAAAAAGCACTTAATCATACCTAAAGGCTAGTAAAGGTATAAGAAAAGTGCCCTGTGTTAATAAGTTAATAATTGCAACAAGGATGTTTATTTCTGATAGAAAAAGTCATTTACCGCTTGCTCTAATTCAACGGGGTATTGTTGTTTAGGGAATGCTAATGCATAAGGTTGGTGCTCAACAAAATATGTCTCCCCTTCTACCACCATTTTATAGGTAAACATTTCGTTAGTGGCTTCGGTGACAATACGTTGACCACCAAACAGTTTACGAACGACGTCACCATTTTCATTCAACTCGACACTAAACTCACCATGAACGAAACCTTTTGGATCGGATCCTTCGATTGTTGCTTCAATATTTGATGCGATATTTTCATTAAATGTGCCTTTATGGTGATCTGACATAAAGATAAACATAAACTTACCATCTCGATATTGTGCAGAGCTAATGGTGCCATTGGCGATATCAGTATCGATATAATTTACTGAAGTATCCATTTCACCATCAACTTCTTTATAAACAGCCGTAGTTGCCCAAGGTGCATTTAACGTTAACGCTTCATATGCGGTATCTGAAGCATCTAATTGGTGCTGATAAAATGTATTTACCGTTGTTGCTAACTCAACAGGGTAGCTTTGCTCTGGGAAAGATTCGGCATAAGGCTTATGTTCAACATAATAGGTATTGCCATTACTGTGCTGAAAAGTATAACCAAACTCGTCACTGTCAGCTTTAGTGACAACTCGATCTATGACAGCGGAAGTATTAAATGACGGATTACTTAAGCGACGAATTAATTGATCATCATTGTTATACATGATCTCAAAGTTACCAAAACTAAAACCTGATGGTGCAGCATTGTTGGTATAAACATTTTCGATAGAAGCCGTTAACTGACTGGTATTAAATTCACCACTATTATGATCAGCCATGCCAATAAACATAAACGTACCATCTCGATATTGTGCAGAACTGATGGTTCCATTTGAAATCGTTGCATCATCGATAAAATCAACACTACGGTCAACTTTACTACCCACGACTTGATAAACAGAGGTCGTTGCCCATGGAGAGTTTGCTTCTAAAACATTATTTGTCGCAAGCTTTTCAGACTCTGTGGTTTTACAACCAACTAGCGCAATAACCGAACCTAACATAACGAATTTAATTGTATTGTTCATTGAATAACTTCCCTGCTGCTATACTTTCTTATTAATAGATATCCGATATGTATTATCGATACCTTAAAAGGTAAGTATATTTTTGTTGTGATTAAAAATGAGGCACAAAATATATTCCGTGCTGACGTTGTAAATACAATAGCGTAAGGGTAACGCTAGAAACAATAGGGCGAGGATGGTTGTAATGAAAATGTAATCTTATTGTAATTAATGGCTACACTTGCCTTTCGCCAACGAGCAAACTCAATGATTTAGGTGTATAAAAAATGAAACCCTATGCATTTAATAAGCACTTTTTCGCTATATGCTTCTTAGTTGAAGTATAAAATAAAACAAACATCTCTATTTATGTGATCAGTGTTGTACATATTTTCATCGTTTAGGCGTAATCTTTAAAAGACAAACTAAATTTTTAATCATCAGGAATAATTTCAATAGTGAGGTTCGATCATGAAATACCGACATATTTTAGTCGCAATCGATCTTAATGACGAAAGTAACTTATTAATTGATAGAGCAAAGTATTTAGCGAAAGAACTCAAGGCAGATATCTCTTTAATCCATGTAGATGCAAGCCATGGTAAGTTATATCACGATCTTTACGATCTTAATGATCCGGAAGTAGAGCCACCATTAAACAAGGAGATGCTTGACCATTTACAACCTTTTATTGATCACTGTGAGCAACCAGTTAAACATATATTTGTTGGAACGGGCATGTTAAGTGACACTTTTGTCAATGGTATTATTGCAAGTGAAGTGGACTTATTAATCTGTGGGCACCATCATGATTTATTTAGTCGATTTATCTCTTACTCAAAAGACATTATTGATAAATCACCGATTGATATTTTAGTGATTCCTATCATCAATTAATATTTATACCCAAAATAATTGAAGTTGCTAGAAGGCGGCAAACAAGTGAGGTCTCATGAATATAGAGGTATGAGGCGAACAAGTACAGCCAACAACCTAGCGACTTCAAGTATGAAAGGTATCATATGCACACGGGTCATCATTTTACTTGTGGGCATCAATAATACAATTGTAAATAAACTGCATGAGCTATTAACAATTAATGTGAATTGACACATACCGATTAGTTATTCGAACAACTTATATACAACCGTGAAATATAAGCTTTCATTATTTGGTAGTCTCTTCTCTAGCTGGCTTGTAAGAGATTGACCATAGCACGCCGATGCATATCTCCTTAAATAGAACATGCAGATTAGTTAAGTAACTGAATAAAAAAAATTTAAAAATATCGCTCTTATTTTTAGTCAATAATATTCAATTTCCACACTTGTTTCTCTGCCTTCTTAATATAAAGTATACCTCGTTGACAAGGACATCAACTCAAGGAAAAAAGCTAGGAAAGCTTAGGAACAACATGGAAGTAAAGCTTATGGTTGAGCTTGTAGACATTAGGGAAATCAAGGACCACCAGGACTGTGTTTGCTAAAGGATATTAGCGCAGTGTGGATAGGATATTCATACTAACAAGGACGGTTGAACTCTTTATCTAGATTGATAAAGTCATGAGATGGATATCAAGGACCACCAGGACGGTGTTTGCTAAAGGATATTAGCGCAGTGTGGATAGGATATTCATACTAACAAGGATGGTTGAGTTCTCTATCTGGATTGATAGAACGGCGAAATGGATCGCCAGTCAATGATTGACTGAATTAACATGGAAAGTACACGGAAGATAAAAACTCATCAGGATGATGAATAAATAGATAACGCCAGGAAGCAACAAATAATAATCGGATATAAAATCACCGGGAAGTGATTAACTAATTATGGATTGATTAACAAAAATTTATTAATGTCATCGACTTGATGATTAAGGCACTAAGTGAAAGCTTAGTGCCTTTTTTTCATTCAATATTGGTAAAACGAATAAATAGTGAGACAATATAAAAAATTATTATGGATGTAATTAGGATCAACAATGAAACGGCTTTTACTAACAACAACACTTCTCGCGACTCTTAGCTCAGGTGTTTCTGCTGCAAACTTTGAATTAACTGTTTTGGGTTCCAAAGGTGGAATTGAAGATGGCAATTTAACCTCTTTTCTACTTCGTTCTGAAATGGATAAAAACTACGTCACTTTAGATGCCGGTACCATTATTAACGGGCTGAATGTTGCCAATAAACAAGGAGCATTCGATCATGTAGACGTTCCTAATAACAGTGAATACGGCAAAGTTGGCTATATCCTTCGAGAAAAAATCAAAGGGTATGTTATCACTCATAGTCACTTAGATCATATTAGTGGTTTAATTATTGCATCACCTGAAGACACCAAAAAGAACATTTATGGTTCAGAGAAAACCAACAAGGCGATTGCTGATACCTACTTTAACTGGACAGCTTGGCCTAACTTCGGCAATACTGGCAAAGGATATAAGATTGGTCAGTATCAATATGTTAATGTTGATGGCAGCACTCCAATATCGATTGCTGAGACGTCATTGAATATCAGTTCATTAGCTGTCAATCATCCTGCTCCCTCTTCTGCTTTTTTTATCACTGATAATGAAAATACAATTGCATTTTTTGGTGACACTGGACCAGATAAAGTAGAAAAAACAGAATCACTTAAAAAAGTTTGGACTCAATTAGCGCCGATTCAAAAATCAAGTAAATTAAATGGTTTAGTTATTGAAGTTTCCTTTGCTAACGCAACACCAGACAAAGCCCTATTTGGTCATCTAACACCAAATTGGTTAATCACTGAACTAAAACGTTTCGAGCAACTTTCTGGCGGCAAAGGAAGTTTGAAAGGTTTAAAAATCGTCATCAGCCACATTAAATATGGTTTAAAAAAAGGTGAGGATCCAAAAGCGATAATCAAAAAACAATTAGATGAACTGAATGATCTTGGTGTTGAATTTATTATTCCAACTCAAGGGGAACAATACAGATTGTAAGTCACCTCTAGTCAATATTCCTAGAGTGATTATTGTTGCGAATAAGCGACGAAAAATGAAGCCCCATGAGTATAGATTCTCTATATGATTGGGGCGAATGAATATAGCCAACAACCGAGCAATTTCCATTCACTTTATGTATATCTTGTTTTAATTCAATATACTTTCCATCATTTTATTAAAAATCACATCCACTTTTCATAAAATTTCTCAAAGCTCACATATACTTTTAGAAGAGATCAATAAAATCTCCTTCCTGTTGAAAGGGCAGATTTCTAAAAAATTATTTTGATAAATGGATAACCTATTAATAATAATGAAAAAACATGATCAATATAAAGTAGACAATTGGATTTTTGATCCAAATGAAAACAAAATTATCGTTGAAGGTGAAGAGTTCTTTATTGACAATCGCCTATCTAAGCTATTGCTATTTCTAATTAAAAATGAGGGTGTTATCTATAGCCGTGATCAAATCATCAATAAGGTTTGGCAAGGTGCTATCTTAACAGATCAAGTGGTTACTCAATCTATTTTTGAATTGAGAAAACAGCTGAAGCAGGTCAGCACAGAAAACAAAAGTTATATTAAAACTATATCTAAAAAAGGTTACAAATTCGAAGGGGAAGTCGACGTTGTTAGTGGGCAAAATTCCACATTAAAGAACACTAAATTAGTAAAAAACTTACCTGCAGAAGTCTTGTCCAACAATAGTAATGTTGCAGTAAAATATTCACCTTCTCCCTCTAATAAGAAATGGAAAATATATAAAAGTTTACCTCTTTTTCTTTTAGTTTCCGCGATCATTTTTGGGTTTGCTCTTTTTGGCTATGATGAGTATAAACAGCAAACTACCCCAGAAGAACAATACACCTTAAACCCCTATTTAATCGAAGTTCACTTTGATGAAAATATTGGACAGTACGA
Source organism: Vibrio sp. SS-MA-C1-2 (assembly GCF_021513135.1). NCBI lineage: Bacteria > Pseudomonadati > Pseudomonadota > Gammaproteobacteria > Vibrionales > Vibrionaceae > Vibrio > Vibrio sp. SS-MA-C1-2. The sequence goes on along the minus strand of NZ_CP090980.1, from coordinate 777,476 downwards.
GCTCCAACGAGGGATTGTTGAGTTAATACTTAGAAATCTAAGAAAGAATACCCAACACTATTATATCTCTGCAGAGATTAATAATAATGCCGCTCAGCGCATCAATATCACGATTAATGGTGAAACGTCATTTAAGCTTAAATTTATTGATAAAGTATCAAAAACGACCAAGCTTGATCGTACATATACCATCAATTCTATTGATATTTCAAGTACGTCAATACAAGTATCAGCAGATTTAGCCAAACTATTTAATATAAACAATAACAAGAGGTTGTTAACGCCTTGGGTATATAATAACAAAGAACTAAGCTTAATTGTTCAAACTTATGGCAGGATCGTTTCTGGCCATTTTGATCAATTAATAGATACAAGAAATGAGATAAAACAACAAATTAGATTGGGAAATGACACTGATACTTTAGTCTCTTTAGATTATATGTTGGGTATTTTAGACCTCTACATGGGGGAAAATACTAAACATAAAGAGAGTATTGAAGAATTAAATAAATACTTTGAATCGTATGATTTTGATGCGGATACATTTGAGACTAACGTTGCCGCAAATGAAGCTCTCGCTGTCTATTATTTAACAAAACAAAATGCTGATGGAGCACTGATTGCTTTAAGAAAGCATAACCATTATCAACGTTCATTAATGAGTACGATTTTACTTGGTAAAGCCTATGAGATGAAAGGAAAAAAAGTAGTGCTGCAACTCTTTATTATGAAGCGCTTTATAGCCACTTAAATCCATTAAGTATTATGTTGATTGAGTCACTACTGTTTAAATCAGATATAGAAGAAGTAAAAGCAAAATTTTATTATAAATAATGTTTTTATTTTTTCACCCTGTTCTTCTATCTCTGCCCCTAGTTTTTCTTTTTCATTAAATTAATGAATATTTCTCTTATATAACTAAAATAATTGGAGTTGCTAGTAGGCAGCAAGTGAGGCCCCATGAGTGTAGGTGTACTACATGATTGGGGAAAACGAGTGCAGCCAACAACCTAGCGACTTCAAGGATGAAGTATATACGGCGATTGATTTGGGTCTCTCACCAATGACCTGATCTTATAAGTTAGATAAAAAATGTTTACAATCAGTCAGTTAATAACTTCCAGCTAAACTAAGATGACACTACGCCTCTACAGCAGCAATATTATTAAATAAACGATTTTTAAGCATCGACTTCACCAATTTCTTGATAAAAAGATTCTCCCCTTGAATATAACCTTTTAACGTCTCAAGCAGATGTACTTCTTCTGAAATCAAAATATATTGGCAGCTTGCAGCGACAAATTCATGATCATTATCTAGTAAATGATTGATTTCGTTTTTGTGATTTGGGAACTCTTTGATGAGAGACTGTAATTCGTTAAACATATATGTACCTACCAATAAATTTTATAAGAATAAGTTAAAAGCGAATAAAGAAAGATTCGACAAAAAAGTAAAAATTAAGCCGCAATAGCATTGATATTATTAAATAAACGGTTTTTCAGCATCGACTTCACCAATTTCTTGATAAAAAGATTCTCTCCTTGAATATAGCCTTTCAGTGTCTCAAGAAGATGTACTTCTTCTGAAATTAAAATATATTGGTAGCTTGCTGCGACAAACTCTTGATCATTATCTAATAAATGATTGATTTCGTTTTTGTGATTTGGGAATTCTTTTACTAATGACTGAACTTCATTAAACATACTATTTACCTTCGGATGAATTTTAATTAAACGGTTAAAAACTAATATTGCTTATAAATACCCTCAGTTGGGTATAAGGCGAATGAACTAATATAAGCCCAAACCAATAAAACAAACTGCAATTAGACTGATAGGTGCTAATAGTACGGGTAAAAGTGATTGTAAAAGTGTGTTTTCTATATCAGCTTTACCTATCAGAGCGTTACGATTAAATATATCTAAATCATAATCATATTTACTATGACTTGATGAGAGCACCTTATAGGCTAACGTTGCTTCGTTTAACTCTTCTAATGTAATTGAACTAGGAGTCTTTGTATTCTGTCTAACAATATTTTTATAAGACTTTCGAATCTCATTAATCGAGCTACTTGGGGAGATACCAAGTACATCGTAATATGTTCTTTCAATCATTATCTACTTCTCAACCTTAACAATAATAATTAAGTAGTGAATCGTTAATCGCTCTATAAAAGGGCGTCTTCGTTTCGATGAGTGCATATTAGATATTTGTGTCTAGTTAGGCATAAACTAATGAAAAAAAATCGATGAAAAAACACTGAACAAAAATAATTTGATAAAAAATTTATAAAATAAGAGCAATATAAAAAATAAATACAATAATTACAGTGAGATATAGGGGATACACAAAACCCAACTTAAGAGCAAACAAAGATAAATTTTATAAATAAAATAGATTAAAAACTCATTTTATCTCTTTATTTTACTAAAATAACGTGAATAAAATATAAAGTATTCATCAAGTCGATAAGGATTGCATAAATTTTGGAACAACTTTGCGGAGTGTGGTTTTTTTTACCCAATAAAGGCTGAACTTTTACCTTGTCCAGCCTATTTTTTAGAAATTAATATCAATCAAATAAATTCAATAATGTTTGAGAAAGCATAAAATAATTCGTTCCCGTTTTTGCTTCAACAAAATCAAGTAACCGATCATAGTTACCTAACTCGTCAGCATAGATCATTTGCTTTAATGATAATTGAATCACTTCGGGCTCTGAACAAAAGCCAATAAACATCGTGCCATGTTCAAGTGCATTTCCATATGGTCGATTTTGTCTCAGTATTTTCTGTTCAACTCCATCAATAAAAACTTTGCTTTTATTATTATGAGCCCAAGCCGGTTTATCATTTTCATTGAGTTCTATATCGTCAAATTTTGTTCTGCCTATCACTTTTTCTTGGTAGGCAACAGATTGTGATACCCAATTTCTCTCTTTTGTTACGTACCGTTGTACCGTTAAATAACTTCCACCGACATGAACTTTTCTTTCATCTTTCACTAATATAGATTCTAAACGTAGTTCAGATGTTGGATTCTCACTTCCATCGACAAAATCGACCATATCTCGGTTATCCAAATAACGGAATCCTTGAATATCTTCGACCAAGGTAGAAAAATTCCCAAATACTTTGAAAATATATTTCGCTAATTGAAAATTCAGATCTATTCGATCTGATTTAATCATAAAGAAGAGATCTCCATCAGTTGCAGGAAATGATCTCGACCCCTCTTCCATTGCAGTAAAAGAAGCTAATTTAACTGGTTTATATATATTTGGTAGTACAATATTCCAACCATGATTAGAGACTCCAATACTGACAGTCAAATTTGCGGTGAGATCTTTTTGTGAAATAGAGCGTTCAAACATAGCTACTTGATTAAGTGCTTTTTGAATAATCGTACAATCGGTTCCCCGATGAATCATAAATGTTAAGTATTCAACAAATTTATTGGCATCAGAAACAACACCAGGTTGCGCTAAAGCTTTTATATTATCTATCATTATTTTCTTTCTATGTTCAAAGGTTTAAAGGTTTAAGTTAATGTAAACACTGTTTTTTGACTGTTAGCCATTCATTATTTAGAGACGACAACCATAGCTGGGCGTATTAATAGTCCATTTAATAAGAACCCTTTTTGTAACACAGAGATAATTTTATTTGGTAATTCATCAATGGTTTGACAACGCTGTGTTGAAACCGCTTGATGAAAATTAGGATCAAAAGTCATCATTTCTGGATTAATAACTGTCAATCCATGCTTTTCTGCAATACTAATTAATAGCTTGTAAGTCATTTTCAAACCTGACGTCACATTTGCTACGTTGTCACATTTTTCTTGTTTCTCTTCAGCTTCGATTGCTAACTCTAAACTATCAAATACAGGAATAAGATCTTCAGAGAACTTATCAATTGCATAACTTTTTGCTTTATCGGCAGAAGTAAGTGCTCTTCTTTTGCTATTTTCAGCATCCGCTCTTACACGTAATAATTGCTCATGACTCTCTTTTAATGCTAACTGTAACTCTTCTATTTGTTCTTTTAATGACAAAGATTTATCATTACCTTTCACCATCAACTCTTCTTCATTAATTAAATCATTGCTATTTTTATGGTTATTCATTATTAATCCTATCTTTATTCAATGTTTGTTATTTATTTAATAAATCTTGTAGTTGGGTGATTAAGGCTTTTTGCTCTTCAGTCTCTAGCTTAGGTATTGAGATATTAATCTCTACATAAAGATCCCCGAACTGCCCTTCTTTTGTTGCTATACCTTTATTTTTTAATTTGAATTTTTTGCCATTTTGGGTAGTAGACGGAATTTTCAGCTTATAATTTTTATCTAATAAACTGATATTTATCTCTCCACCCAAAACAGCAGTAAACATATCAATCGTCTTTTTATAGGTTAAATCATCACCGTTACGACTCAATGTCGCATCATCATCAACGGTAATATGTATAATTAAATCACCTGATTGACCTTGATTGAAACCCGGTTCGCCTTTGCCTGCATAGCGAATTTTTCCACCCGATTTTATTCCCTTCGGGATTTTAACTTTAATCGTTTTATTTTGATTATTAATTGGAATATTAATGACTTTCGTTGCACCTTGCAGTGAATCCAAAAGATATATATGAAGATTAAATTCTAAGTTTGAACCTTTTTGTTGCTGTTGACGGGAGTTTTGTCGATCGAATCCATGACCAAATAAATCTGAGAAATCAAACTGACTAAAACCATTTGCAGAATTATGATGCTGTTGTCGAAATCCTTGTGATTGATACTCTCTTCTTTGACGATGATTTGAACTTCCTTCTTCACCGTACAAGTCATATTCTCTTCTCTTTTCTTCATCATAAAGAGTTTCATATGCTAATTTTATATCTTTAAACTTTTCTTCTGCTTGGGGATTATTGGGATTTTTATCTGGGTGATATTGATTAGCAAGTTTTTTGTATGCTTTTTTTATCTGTTTTTTTGTGCTTGTTTTAGTCAGACCTAAAAGAGCATAATAGTCTTTAGCCATGTGTGAGTTAGCCTTTATTTACAATATAACTAATAGTGCAAATGAATAATAAAGAAAAACAAAATAATGTTCATTGGAATTAATATAAATGGGAGTGTTAAATATTTAAATCGAATACAAACACGTCTTTTTTATTAACTATTTCATTATTAATATCCCTATCATATTTCATTTTAGTTTCATGACAGGAGAGAACATCATAAGCTAAAATTATTTCATTAAATTCCTGGTAAGATAATTTCCCACTTATTTTGCTATTCTTATTAATTAATTGCTTAAAAGAAAGATGAATATCATCAATAGAACTATCGTGGTTAATACCTAATATTTCATAATGTGTTTTATCAATCATAATCAGACCTGAATTAGGTATTCAAGTAGGCTTGCAATACGATCTATACCTTTCATACTTGAAGATACTAGACTGTCGACTGGGCTTATTTATCCCAATGAAATATTTCACCTATACTCAAGGGAATCATTCACTTATCGCTTACTAGCAACTCCAAATATTTTAGGTATAAACCGAGTTGTCGCTTTAATTAAATTTCATCTAACTATTTTCTTTCGTCTTCCACTTCTTCAAACTCTGCATCAACAACATCATCATCTGACGAATTTGATTTTTCTGAAGTTGCATCTGTCGTTTTATTTTCAGATGCAGTTTTTAGTATTTGAGCAGCAGAAAGTAACGCTTGAAGTTTACTTTCAATCTCATCTTTTACATCGCTATTTTTTACATCCTCTAAGGACTTAATCGCTGTTTCAACGTTTGATTTATCTTCTGCTGAAATAGTCCCTTCAAGCTCGGCTAATTCTTTATTTGTTGTGTGGATTAAATGATCAGCTTGATTTCGTAATGCGGTAATTTCTTCAAATACTTTATCTGCATCTTTATTTAATTCAGCCTCTTGTACCATTTTTTCGATATCAGACTGATTTAAACCACTTGATGCTTGAATCGTGATTTTTTGTTCTTTACCTGTCTGCTTATCTTTAGCTGAGACATTCAAAATACCATCGGCATCTAAATCAAATGTAACTTCAACTTGAGGCATTCCTCGAGGTGCAGGCTCAATACCTTCTAGATTAAATTGACCCAATGAATTATTCAATTTCGCTTGCTTACGTTCACCTTGAAGTACATGGATAGTCACCGCATTTTGGTTATCTTCAGCCGTTGAAAAGACTTCGTTTGCACGAGTTGGAATCGTTGTATTCTTATCGACTAACGTTGTCATCACCCCGCCCATTGTCTCAATACCAAGAGATAAAGGGGTAACATCTAATAATAAAACATCTTTAATATCGCCCGCTAATACCGCACCTTGAATAGCGGCACCTAGTGCAACAGCTTCATCAGGATTAACATCATGACGTAGATCTTTACCAAAGAAAGCTTTAACTTTTTCTTGAACTAATGGCATACGCGTTTGCCCACCAACCAGAATCACTTCTGAAATATCTGAAGGTGAAAGATCTGCATCTTTTAATGCAGTCTTTAATGGTTTCAATGACTGTTCAACCAATGATTCTACCAATGCCTCAAGCTTTGCACGAGTAAGGCGAATATTCATATGCTTAGGCCCTGTAGCATCGGCTGTCACATAAGGTAAGTTGATATCTGTCTGCTGGGCTGAAGAGAGTTCAATTTTTGCTTTTTCTGCCGCTTCTTTAACACGCTGCATCGCTAACGAGTCATTACGCAGGTCAAACCCTTCATCTTTTTTAAAAGTGTCAACTAAGTGGTTAATCAAGACATTATCAAAATCTTCACCACCAAGGTGAGTATCACCATTTGTAGCTAATACTTCGTAGGTTTTTTCACCTTCAATTTCATCAATCTCGATAATAGAAATATCGAATGTACCGCCACCCAAATCATAAACAGCAATCGTGCTATCTTTTTTATTTTTATCTAAACCATAAGCAAGTGCAGCGGCTGTTGGTTCATTAATAATACGTTTAATTTCTAATCCAGCAATTTTTCCGGCATCTTTTGTTGCTTGACGCTGAGCATCATTGAAATAAGCCGGAACAGTAACAACAGCAGCTGTCACTTTTTCACCTAGATAATCTTCCGCTGTCTTTTTCATTTTCTTTAAAACTTCAGCAGAAACCTGTGGCGGCGCCATTTTTTTACTTTGCGCTTCGACCCAAGCATCACCGTTATCTGCTTCAACGATGTTATAAGGCATGATTTGAATATCACGCTGAACTTCTTCATCAGAAAAACGACGACCAATTAAACGTTTAATCGCAAATAGCGTATTTTTTGGATTTGTAATCGCTTGACGCCTAGCGGGCTGTCCTACCAAAATCTCTTGTTCTGTATAACCAATAATAGAAGGTGTTGTACGCTCACCCTCTGCATTTTCAATAACGATTGGAGTATCACCATCAACAACTGCAACACATGAGTTTGTTGTACCTAAATCAATACCAATAATTCTACTCATTACTTTCTCTATATTTTTTAATTTTTAAATAGTTTTATTCTTTTAGTGCATGATTGAAGGTCCATTTAAATCACATATTATTTCAATACCACAATAAATAAATTTTTGTAGGTATTTTAGTTACATTGAAACAAGTCAAATATAATCAACACGACTAAAAGTGCTCATAAGATAAATCATTCATTCAAATAACTTTAATGTTATTAAAAATTACTTATTCATACCAATTTTTACATCCATATTTAACTGATGTTTAGCCAGCATTTTATGTAATAAAGAACCGTTCTTTCTTGTTATTTCTAGCTCTTTTAGTTTATTTAATTCTCGGCCTTTGATACTTCCTAATCCTAGAAATAAAATTTCAGCATCAATATAATCATTTCCATTGGCAATTTTAGAAAAACTTGGGTATAAATTAGCGTTTTCATACATTGCTTTGCAAAGTGTATGCTCTAAAATATTTTTCGTTGAAAAATTCTCTCTGTGATTAATATTCTCATGAATAAAAAAGGCGTTCTTAATGTTTGATTGTGATAGATCTCGATAATATTTAGCTAATTCACTATCACCTTCACGTTCGACAATATTTGCAAAGATCTGATTTTGAACATGTGATATTGCTTCCATCTGGAAGGATTTATTTAAATTGTCTTCCGTTAAATCATAAGTAACACAACTCATTACTTCAGAACAACAGCTTAATTCACCACCACCATGATTTTTTATTTCTACTTTATTACCACACTTTTTGCATAAATATGTTTCAAAATTGAACATCGTCACTTCCTCTTTAATCATTTATTTGATGTAAGTCGACAATCAAATAAAGATAATTTGATCATTGACTCTCTTGAAGAAAACATCAATGACAAGAGTAAATGAAAAATCCACTTTATTATCGGCATTGGCTCGGAGTTGAGCTTTAAATTGTCGATGAAAAGATGGTAGGACTAAAATGTCATTTCAACATAAAATATCAAAAAAATATTGATGAAAAAGTCATGACAATGGAGAATTTTATAAAAATTTTATATAAATTGGTGGAAACTTACGCTAAAACAACATATTGAGTACAATGTTTATTTTTTTATTTAGTTAAATTAAATGGCGTGATTAATCGTTGCCCTGTCGTTCTACTTAATCAATAACGGATTTAAAGAAGAGTTCTTGATAGATAACTTGTGATCATATTAATTCAGAAGATCCGTATATGCTCAAGTCTTTTTGAAAATTAAACTTATTGTCGGCATCTCGCCCTTTATACCCAGAGTAGTTGGCGTGTTGTGGTAGGCAGCAGTGAATGAGGCCCCATGAGTATAGATGTACTATATGATTGGAGCGAGAGTGGCCAACAACCTAGCAACTTCAGGTAAGGCGGGGGATAAACCTCTACAACAGAAGCTTCATTTTTTGAATGTATGTGGATAACATCAATTAGATCGATTGCCTTGTTTATCAAAATGAATTGACGATTGTTTTTTTCCAGATTTATAAACAGACTTTGACTCCATATTACCGTTTTCATAAAACATAATGGCAATACCATCAAGCTGACCATTTTGGTATGTTACTTTTGATTTAATTGCACTGCCTTCATAATAGCTAACAATTTCTCCTTGTAATTCACCTTGCTTAAACAAGCCACGCTGTTGAATTGATCCACTTTCGAAAAATCGTGAATATTTACCATCCGGGACACCATTCTGGTACTGCCCTACTTCTTTAATGCTACCATTTTCATAATAACTTTTTATTTCTTCCGCGGATAAATTGAAACTAAATATCATGAAAAAAATGTCATAAAGACAGAGTGAAATAGTTTACATCTTGTATTTAATAGAATCGGCAACATAGGTATCCCCTCAAACAATATACATTCATTATAGTCCAAGATTTAATACAAATTATTCTTGCATAAACTATACTCAAAGCAATTGAAATGACCAATATACCCAAAGTACTTGGAGTTGCGAGTAGGCAAAAAATGAATGAGGCCCCATGAGTCAGGCGAAAAAAGACAGCTATGACTGTAGTAAACATAGCCTAACGACATCAAATAAGGCTATATACTTGATAGGCATCAACGGAGGTTCATGTCACGCAATATTTCTGAGAGGTAAATAGATGATTAATCAAAAATTATGTCAAATTCGGAAACGCGATATTCGAGCAAATCTATTAACGTTCCAGCAAATTGTTCATCAACCTCGATTTATCTGTAGTAGTTGTGCACGAGCCAGTGAATCTGAACGTAACCTATGCTCGCCCATCCTATTGAGTTCAAGAGATACGCCATCAGAATTAACACCACTTTCACCTTGCATTAATTTCCAACCTTGTCATGATTATCAACCAGAGTTTGATCTAAAAAAGAGTCAAACTAATACGGCATTCATACTTCAAGGAAAAGAGAAAAAAATGAAAGATTCCGAAAATAGCAGAGAAAAACTACTCAAAAAGAGAGCAAAACTAGTTAAAAAGTTAGAAACGATTGACCAACTATTAGCTCAAACTGAAAAACAACCTACAGCCGTTAATTTTGTTAATCCAGCTCCACTTTGGTCAGATGTCACAGTTTTAAATGGCACTGCAAATTTTGTAGAAGTCGCTGAGTCAGACCAAGATGCCGATATGCAAGGGCAAGTTCAACAGGTTTTTGCTCAAGCAGAAGAGATGTTAGCACTTGTCAATAGTAACAAATCTCATATTAGTGCTGTGACTATCTATATTACCGATTTTGCTAATATGGAAGTGTTAAATCAAGAGTGGCAAGCTTGGTTTCCTGAAGGCTGCTCTCCAAGCCGTGCATGCGTCAAAGTAGAATTAGCAAATCCCAAGCTTTTAGTTGAAATGGTATTTACGGCCTCTGCAGGTGTTTAACTATAGTTTATTTAAATAAGTAAAAAACTTAATTTATCATCAAAATATTTTAGTACCCAATTGATAAAACTAGATATTACAACTAAATTTAAACAGATAAAGAGAATGATACCAACTGTTTGTGTCATTCGTTTAAAGGGTATATGACAAATTTTTATGGTGATTAATGCATAACTTTAACGATTGGCGACTTTTCTGTTTAGTTGCCAAATTTGGCGGCTTTAATCAAGCTAGTCGTGAATTGAATATCCCTTCAGTCACTCTTAGTCGTCGAATAGCAAACTTAGAAAAAGAGATTCAGCTATCACTTTTTGTTCGACAGGGTGCAAAGTTAACGCTTACAGAGAGTGGCGAGCGTTATTATCATCAACTCCATCGCTATTTTGATTCACTCGAACAAAAGATCAATAATGTAAACGCTAACTTTCAAAAAATCAAAGGTTCAATTAAACTTCATATTCCTCGCCTTCTATATAGAACTTTACTCGAAGATAAAATTAACCACTTTATGCTGCAGTATCCATTAATCAAATTAAATATTGAGTTAAAAGATAGTCATAGTGATGAGCTTGATGAAAGCATTGATATCGCCATTATCTTTGGCGAGCCAAAATCGCAATCTTTAGTCGTCCGTAATATGGGTCAGATTAATCTTGTTACCGTTGCTTCCCCTTCTTTTATCAAAAAATACGATGCCGCAAAAGATATCTCAACATTAGTCGATCTTCCTTTTATCGCTTACCAAAGAGGAAGTGAACACCATTACCATCAAGGTGATAAAAACTTCACTTTAGAACCTAACAGTAAAGTTGCGGTACAAGATATCAGTTTTATTAAACTTTTTTTACTACAAAATATGGGGTTTGGTATTATTCCTGATTATAGCGTTGAACAAGAACTCGCAACTAACCAATTAGAATACCTTCACCCGAAATGGCAACTTGACCCTCTTCCAATCCATCTTTTATACAAGCATCGCAACAAAATCCCCAAAACCCATCGCTTATTTGTCGATTTTGTTTTGGATGTGGTCAACCAACGCTACAATTAACTTTATATTCACACTCCCTAACAATAGTGAAAGCGATCTATCCATTTTTGTGGGTAGATATGAATGTTTTAAATCGTTATATTACACTCAAGCAAACAAGATGAATAAGGTGGGAAACAAATGATAATTTCATTATTGTTTATATCTTTATCTATATATAGCGTAATAAGTATATTTTTATAACTTCTTTTATTACACATTTTTATAAAACTCACAAAGTAGAATTTATATTAAATCTCATTTAGCATTCTATTTAAATAGTGGAAATTATTTATGTCCGAAATTATATTTTTTGATGCCTATTATTTCCCAGGTATTTTACAGCTATTTATTCTCTCAATTGGAATATGGCTAATACTTAGAATGGCATACTTACCAATTGCAAAGAAATTCAATATTATTAATACCTCTCTCTGTGATCTATCTATTTATATCATTATTTTTACAACAATCCTTGAAATTAAGATGGCTGCAATATGAAACATTTTCGTTTAATTACTCCAATTTTATTGATTATTTCTGCCTTCTTAATGGGAAGCAGTGCCTGGAATATCTACATGAATAAACCATGGACGAGAAATGCTAAAATCCACTCAGAAATCATTAAGATAGCACCCAAGGTTTCAGGTGAGATTGTTAATATTCATGTTCATGACAATCAAAAAGTAAAAAAAGGTGACCTGTTATTCACAATCGAAGCATCTGATTATCAACACAATGTTGATGAACTAACAGCTAATGTAAATAAATTAAACTTCCAATTAAAACAGAATCAAAGTACTTATCAACGTGATTATAAGTTATTAACCGGCCACCTTGTACCAGAAGAGCAAGTAACCAATGAAGGCTATGTTGTTCAAGCAAGTAAGGCGGCTTTAAATAATGCTAAAGCAGAGCTTTCAATGGCAAACCTTAATTTATCACGTACTAAAATTTATGCTCCTGCAGATGGTTATATCACAAATTTAAACCAGCGTATTGGTAACTATATTAATGTAGGCGAAACATTTGTTGCACTAGTTGAAAAAAATACATTTTATGCGATGGGATATTTCTCAGAAGCTAAAATTAAAAACATTCATCAAGGTGATGTTGCACGAGTAACACTCTTCTCTTCTGATCAAAATATTATCGGTTCAGTACAAAGTATTGGGCGAGCAATTGAAGATCAAAGTGCAGATCTTTCTGGTCTGGTTCCAGATGTAGAGCCAACCGTTCCGTGGGTTCGAGTTGGTCAACGTGTTCCAGTTAGAATAAAGTTTACATCAGAAGAAATAGCAAACCACCGACTCATTTCAGGAACAACGGCGTCAATCAATATTGAGCATTAATATGAAAATCATTAAATATTGGACAGATCCTAAATCTAGCCTCTTTGCACTGCGTCTTTCATTGACGGTCATCGTCACTTGGTTGCTTTGCCTTAAACTGGATACTTGGGCCACCAGCGCAGCAATGATAACGGTTGCTGCGATCCAGTTTACAGGAGGTCATGGGACTAACTTAAAGAAGTCTTGTGCTCGTATAGTCGGAACTTTATCGGCATGTCTCTACATCCTATTAATTTCTGGAATAGGTTTAACCGATGCTTGGCTATTCAATTTTTTTCTTATTTTAGGTATCTCATTGAGTGCGGGTTTGGCGTCATTACAAAAAAACTTTGCAGCATATGGTGCGGGAGTTATTGGGCTTACCTTATCAATTGTCGGATTTCCTATTGCTTACTCACCAGACTTGACCACCGTTTTTCATCAGGTAGAAGCCAGAGCATGTGGGATCATCTTAGGTATTTTAGCCACTCAAGTAATCTCATTTATTCTTCCTTATGAAGATGAGATTCATCGTTTCAAGGTAATAAAAAAAACAACTTATCGTTTTATTAAAAATATTTTACTTGGTTCGAGCATATCTGAGAGCCAGAAAAAAATGGCTGAATACCTATTTTTTATCTGCCGTAATAAAAGCTTACCTTCAGATACTATTATTGGAAGCCAAGCGTCAATCAGAGATATTCAATTACAAAGTAGTTCATTCTTAACCTGTATTTCTATCGCAATTAATACTGTGATTTTAAAATACATGTTGTTAGAAAGTAAAAAAGATAATAATCACGTTGACTGGTCACTGTTTTTTGAGAAACTAGAATCAGGGGAAGAGGTGACTAAATTACTCGCACCTTTAGAAATTTCAGAACCTATCCAACAACAGGTCATCGAGAGTTATTTAGTTGAATTAAAAAAACAATTAACTTGGTTAAATATAAATACATTACAAGAAGAACCACCTCAATTCAAACAGCAAATTGAACAGATAAAAGAACAAGAACCAGATCTTATTTTTTGTTTAACAAATGCGGTGAGAACGCTGTTATTAATGTGTTTTATTTCATTTTTATGGACACAATTAGAGTGGCAAGGTGGGTTATATGCAATGATGACCGTAGGTCCTATGTGTTCAATTTACGCAGCGATGCCTGGTGTGAAAATGGCTAACAGTGCAACACTCCAAGCACAAATAACACTGGCAATTGTTGGAATTGGTATCAGTTATGGGATTATGCCTTTTAATGATCCGGTAATGTTTTTTCCATTTATGATGTTGTTTGTGTATATTTGCGCTTATCAATTTCATCATACTGCACCACCCATTAAATTATTTTGGATGTTTCTCCTCATCTTTTGGTCTTCGTATGTAAAGTTAGATAATGTACCGAGTTTTGATTTCCCTAGCTATTTAGATACTGCCTACTCAACTATTTTTTCAGTTATGGTTGCTATTGCTGGTTATATGGCCATCCCTGAAACAAGTAACGTGGATATTGCAAAACGCTTTTTGAAAAAGTCATTAAAAGAAGCCAAACGTTCACATAAAAATAACGGTCAATTCTCCATTGAAAACCAAAGGATCTTAACCATCTATCCAACCCTGTTCAATTCAGGAAATAGAAAACAGTTATACCAATTTATCTTTATTAAGTCTGCGGCTGATATACTAAACGAGGATCAATTAAGCGTAAAAGAGCAAGATGAATTAGAGCGTTATACTCGCCCTTTAATTGACCATAATGAGTTACTATTTAAACAGCAAAGCGCTAAATTAAATGGATTGATTCAAGAAAAGCTAACCCAATATAAAAACGAAAATAACAGATCAGCCTATGAACAGTGGTGGACGATTGCGCTTTATTTTCCAATGTTGACCGATTAAGTAATCAGTTCTCTTTCACTATATTCGAGCTTAAACCTTTCAATTTCAGTTAAAATAACTTCCTTGAGTAATTGTTGACAACGGGGAGTTATTTCTGCCTTTTTCGTTAACATATAGAGCGGCAAAGGTTGTAAATACCACTCAGGCAATATCTGTTCTACGACACCATCTTCAATCTCATCTCTTACTAACATATGAGGAATAACCGTAAAACCCAAATGAGATAACATGCTTTTTTTGATAGAAAAGGCATCATAAATATTAAGACGTTTATTTACGAACGAGACATTTATGGGCTCATTGGTCTTGCGATTCAACAGTTGATAGCGATCTAGCGTTGGGTCTTTTGATATAAAAGGTAAATTATGTAGATCATCCGGTTTGGTAATCTCTGACTGCTTTCTCAAAAATTCTTTTGTCGCGACAAGGGTTAAGTGATGCTCGGCAATCTCCTGATCATCAAAAAATGGTGAACTTTTTTTACTCATACTGATGATCAAGTCAAAATCAGTATTAATATCCTGATATTTATCATCATACATATTAATTTCAATTTGAATATGAGGATGCTGCTGAAGAAGTCGCTCAAATCCTCGTTGAAAGATAAGCTTATAAATTAACCGAGGAATGAGAACCTTAATAAAACCTTTAACGCCAGTAATCTCTTCTGAAATTTGATCAAATTCATTTTCAATCCTACCAAGAGTTTCTTGTAATTCTTGATAATAACTAAGCCCTTCATCCGTTAAAGTTAACCTGCTCGCATTACGATTAAACAGTAAACAGCCAGTTGTCTCTTCAAGGCTACTGACTCTGCGGCTAATTGTCGCGGTTGGGATAGCCAACTTTTCACTCGTTTTAGTAATGCTACACTCTTCAGCAACACGACAGAATAGATACCAATCATTTAAGTTATGCAAAACAGTTCTCCTTATTCTCTTTTCAGGATAGTTGATTTTTGCACTAAATTAGGGAAATGAAGATGAAAAGAGAGTATGAATCTATACCCAAAGTAATTGGCGTTGCTAGTAGGCGGCAAGTGAATGAGGCTCCATGAGTATAGGTGTACTCTATGATTGGGGCGAAGAATATAGCCAACAACCTAGCAACTTCAAGTAAGAAGGGTATAAAGTTTATGATAACAACGTCTATTTGACATAATTAGAATTTAAAACAACGTAAAAATATAGTCTTGGAACAGTACCGTCAAAACAGCAACCACGATAAACCACAATAACTTATCGATCTTTTTATCAACTCGTTCTATTTTTAGATCTATTTTGTCAAACTGCTTGTCTACCTGTTCAAACCTTTTCTCCACTTGCTCAAAGCGCTTATCTACTTGCTCAAAACGATTATCAACCTGTTCAAAGCGTTTATCGATGCCCAGAAACTTTTCATTCATGCGCTCTCGTAAGTTATCAACGGACTCTTGGCTCGCATAATGTTGATCGATCGGCTTATGATTAATAATCGCTTCTAATAGTTGTTCTGCCGTAATTATCACTCTATTTTCTACGCCCATCTTATCCCTCCGAAATCACACTCTTTTTAAGACGAAAACAAGGTGAAAATATAGTCTTGGAACAGTACCGTCAAAACAGCAACCACGATAAACCACAATAACTTATCGATCTTTTTATCGACTCGTTCTATTTTTAGATCGATCTTGTCAAACTGCTTATCTACCTGTTCAAAGCGCTTATCTACTTGTTCAAGGCGTTTATCAATGCCCAGAAACTTTTCATTCATGCGCTCTCGTAAGTTATCAACGGACTCTTGGCTCGCATAATGTTGATCGATCGGCTTATGATTAATAATCGCTTCTAATAGTTGTTCTGCCGTAATTATCACTCTATTTTCTACGCCCATCTTATCCCTCCGAAATCACACTCTTTTTAAGACGAAAACAAGGTGAAAATATAGTCTTGAAACAAAACCGTCAAAACAGCAACCACGATAAACCACAATAACTTATCGATCTTTTTATCGACTCGTCTATTTTTAAATCGATCTTGTCAAACTGCTTGTCTACCTGTTCAAACCTTTTCTCCACTTGCTCAAAGCGCTTATCTACTTGTTCAAAGCGTTTATCGATGCCCAGAAACTTTTCATTCATGCGCTCTCGTAAGTTATCAACGGACTCTTGGCTCGCATAATGTTGATCAAACGGCTTAGGCTGAGTGATAGCTTCCAATAATTGTTCTGTTGTCATCGTCACAGTATTCTCAACACTCATATTATCCCTCCGAAATCACACTCTTTTTAAGACGAAAACAAGGTGAAAATATAGTCTTGAAACAAAACCGTCAAAACAGCAACCACGATAAACCACAATAACTTATCAATCTTTTTATCGACTCGTTCTATTTTTAGATCGATCTTGTCAAACTGCTTATCTACCTGTTCAAGGCGTTTATCGATGCCCAGAAACTTTTCATTCATGCGCTCTCGTAAGTTATCAACGGACTCTTGGCTCGCATAATGTTGATCAAACGGCTTAGGCTGAGTGATAGCTTCCAATAATTGTTCTGTCGTCATCGTCACTGTATTCTCAACACTCATATTATCCACCACAAAGTTTTTTCTTCAAATTAACCTATCTGCACATCAGAGTTAAAAGTCCACTAATGTCAGTATACAAGCTCATCCTCATCTATGAATTAAAACAACTTAGTTCTCGGTCGAGATCTCAAAAATCGATTCTTATGTTTCTTTGTTTCAGCTCTAATAAACCAAAATCTAATCAAATAAATATTCTCTTACTCCGCATTCTGTGGATACCTATCAAGTCGAGAAGGTTTTATGGTATCTTAAGCCAATAGACAATATTGAGAGAATTTTAAAACAATGAATAACCCAAATAACAACCATGAACCCACTCTCTATTGGATTGATTACGAAACATGGGGAGTTAACCCAGCAACAGATAAGCCGTGCCAATTTGCTGGCGTTCGTACTGATATGGATCTCAATATTATTGGTGAACCTTTGGTTATTTACTGTCAGCCTCCCAATGACTATCTACCCTCGCCTGAAGCATGCCTTATCACTGGAATCACGCCACAAATTGCAGTGCAAAAAGGCTTATCTGAGCCTGAATTTATGGCTAAAATTCATCAAGAGATGGCAAAACCGAATACCTGTGTCGTTGGATATAATAATGTTCGCTTTGATGATGAAGTGACTCGATATGGCTTATACCGTAATTTTATCGATCCTTATGGCTGGGCTTGGCAGAATGGTAACTCTCGCTGGGATCTTCTCGATGTACTTCGTACTTGTTATGCTCTGCGTCCAGATGGGATCAATTGGCCACTCAATGAAGACGGTTTCCCCTCGTTTAAATTAGAAAAACTCTCTGTTGCTAATGGAATTGAACATGCTAATGCTCATGATGCAATGGCAGATGTTATTGCCACCATTGAGATGGCTAAATTAATCAAAAATAGTCAGCCGAAACTATACTCTTTCCTATTTAAACATCGTAATAAAAACCCATTGAATGCAATGATCGATATAGTCAACATGACACCATTGGTCCATATATCAGGAATGTTTGGTTCTCAATGCGGCAACACCAGTTGGATTATTCCTATTGCTTGGCACCCAAAAAATAAAAATGCCGTTATTGCTATTAACCTTGCGCAAGATCCGTCGCCATTATTTGATTTAGATGCAGAGCAGCTACGTAACCGCCTCTATACTAAACGTAGCGAACTGAGTGAAGGGGAACTTCCTACACCTTTAAAACTGGTTCACATCAATAAATGTCCGATCCTTGCACCAGCTAAAACGCTAAAAGCTGAAGATGCTCAACGTCTTGGAATTGATCGCGAACAGTGTTTACGGCATTTAGCACAAATTAAAGCGCATCCAGAACTGCGCGAAAAATTAAATACTCTGTACAGCAAAGAGCCTGATTATCCAAAAAGCGATAACGTGGATACCCAACTCTACGGTGGATTCTTTTCTCCCGCAGATAGAGCGACCATGGATATTATTTTAGAGACTAAGCCCGAGAATTTACCGGCATTAGAATTAAACGTTAAAGATAATCGCATTGAGAAATTGCTCTTTAATTATCGCGCTCGTAACTTTCCAATGACATTAGATGAAAATGAAATGCTCAAATGGAATCATCATCGTCGAGACTATTTTGATTCTTACGGTCACGAATTTATGTTTAAACTAGAACAGTTAGCCGAAGAGCATCAAGAAAATAGTGACAAGATGGCAATATTAAAAAAACTCTATCAATATGCAGAAGGCTTAATGTGATTTGTTTATGCTAAAAAGAGTAGATATCCCCTTCTTACTTGAAGTATAACGCTAATTTTAGGCTAGAATTTAAGCTATAGAGCCAAATGAAGTGTCCATTATTTAGGCAATGAGTAAGAATTTGTATGATATCACTCTAATATCTGAGCAATCGACCAAATGACATCATAGGTATGTGATCTAGATCACTCAATTAAGCCAATAACTTATTAAAATGGTTTCCCCTTTTGATAATAGGAGCAATAAAATGCGTCCAAGTGTCACTACAGCATTAAAAGCATTACCGATCGAGATTCAGAACTACTTAACACCTATCATGGATTCTGAAGACTTTGATGCCACAATTAGTGTCGAGCAATTTAATCAACTATTAGCCCTATCTCAGCTTTCAGACGCTGACCTTCGTGTGCTTTTATTGCCCCTTGCTGCCGCGTATTCGGTGACTCCGATTTCAAATTTCCATGTGGGTGCATTGGCTAGAGGTTTATCTGGAAAAATTTATTTTGGCGCAAATATGGAAATGACCGGTATCCAGCTTGGACAGACCGTTCATGCTGAGCAGTCTGCAATTAGCCACGCTTGGAATAAAGGTGAGACCGGCATTAGTGATATTACGATCAACTATAGCCCTTGTGGTCACTGTCGCCAGTTTATGAATGAGTTAACGATGGCAAGCAAGCTTAAGATCCAACTTCCAAAGCGTGATCCAAAATTACTGCATGAGTATTTACCAGAAGCATTTGGTCCTGCTGATTTAGGGATAAAAGATGGATTAATGACAGTTGTCGATCATCAGTTAAAAGTAGATTCCGATTCAACGCTATTACAAGCGGCTTGTAAAAGTGCCAATATTAGCCATTCACCCTACACGAAAAATCCAAGTGGTGTCGCCATCAAAGCCAATGATGGATGTATATTTACGGGGATGTACGCAGAAAATGCAGCATTTAATCCTAGCCTCCCCCCATTACAAGTCGCCTTAAATGCGATGAATATGGCCAATTATGAATTTGATCAAATAGATCGTGTTGCATTAGTTGAAACCTCAACAGGCAGCAGCTCACACTTACAAGGGACACAAGATGTGGTTAATGCTATAAAGCAAAATATTACGGTTGAATATAGGGCTGTTTGAGTATTGCCTGAGCACTTAGCTTAATGATTTTATCAATGAGTGATTTAACTGTATCAACTTAATCTCGCCCCATTAATTAGAATGACAGGAAGCGACGTAGAATATGCTACCTGTCACGCCAATCCCTTCAGGCAAATAACCATTAATGGGAATAAGCCCCTTTTCATCTTCCCTCTTGACGAAAATTGTTGTTATTTTATCTATTTATCTTCTGAGCTATTGTCAATAGTTGCCGGTAGCGGTATAACTAAGTGATGATTTATGTACAACAAGGATGAATGTCAATGTTTGAAAAAATAGCCCTCGCTCCAGCAGATCCAATTCTTGGTTTAACTGACGAATTTAAAAATGATACTCGCACTGATAAAATCAATTTAGGTGTCGGTATTTACAAAAATGAATCAGGTCAAACGCCAGTCTTAAATACCGTAAAAAAAGCAGAAGCCATTTTATTAGAAAAAGAACAATCTAAATCTTATTTAGGTATTCAGGGTCTTGCTGAGTATGATCTTGCGGTTCAAAAGTTACTGTTAGGCAGTGATTCTGCACTTATCGGCACAGGTCGAGTTCAAACTGCGCAAGCTCCCGGTGGAACAGGCTCTTTGCGTATTGCGGCTGAATTTATTAAACGACAACTGCCAAGTAATAAAATTTGGATCAGTAATCCTACTTGGGCAAATCACCGTGGTGTTTTTAGTGCCGCAGGTTTAGAAATTGCTGAATACCGTTATTACAATGCAGAAACCAAATCAATGGACTTTGCTGCGATGCTTGAAGACTTAGCGACCGCAGAAGCCGGTGATGTGGTTCTATTCCACGGCTGTTGTCATAACCCAACAGGTATCGATCCAACGCTAGAACAGTGGAAAGAATTAGCTTCTCTTTGTGTTGAGAAAAAACTTCTGCCTCTTTTCGATTTTGCTTATCAAGGTTTTGCATCTGGTGTTGAAGAAGATGCGGCAGGTCTACGTCATTTTTCAACTCAAGTCGATGAGTTATTAGTTGCGAGCTCTTTCTCTAAGAATGTGGGGCTGTATAGCGAACGTGTCGGTGCATTTACACTTGTTGCAAAAGAAGCTGACAGTGCTGAAGCGGCATTTAGCCAAGCAAAAGCGATTATTCGTTCTATCTATTCAAACCCACCTTCACACGGTGCAAAGATTGTTGCTGAGATTTTAGAAAATCCAACACTTCGTAGCGAATGGATACAAGAAGTCGCTGAGATGCGTGTTCGTATTAAAGAGATGCGCCAACTATTTGTCGAGAGCTTAACGGCAAATGGCGTAACACAAGACTTCTCTTTCATTAATGGTCAAAATGGCATGTTCTCATTTTCTGGTTTAACCAAAGAACAAGTATTACGCTTAAAAGAAGAGTTTGGTGTTTATATTGTTGGCTCAGGTCGCATTAGTGTTGCGGGAATGACAAAAGACAATATGCCAGCACTTTGTAAAGCGATTGCCGCCGTCTTATAAAGTTAGGTCAGTGGTATTTGCAAAAAAAGTGAATACTTAAATAAAAAGAGAGGCAATTAAGCCTCTCTTTTTATTGGTGATTAAAGTGCTTTATAAAGCACTCGGTTACCACCCAACTGAACTCTCTCAACTAAAGAAAGTTCCACCAGCTTTTTCAAGGCTCCAGTCGCCCAAGATCCCGCCTTCGCGTCTTCTTGTCCTGCTTCTAGTCCAATACCTTTTGGATTTAAGCCGTCATCCTGCTGTTTTAAGATATCTAAAACCTGTTGTTGTTTTGGTGTCAACGCCAGATCACTTTTAGGTACATCTTTCGTTACAGCTTCTGCAACTGGTTTTGTCACTTCAACTTTAACTTCAGCTGTTTTCTCAACAACCACTTTTTTAGCTACCGTTTTTTTAGCTACGGCTTCTGTTTTATCAACAATATTCGTTTTAACAGAAGATTTAACTTTAAAGCTTTTATTAAACTTTGCGACAACTTTACGTTTATGACTGATTTTCATTAGCCTTTAAACTCCACGATTTTTTAGATTCGTAATAAGATAAGTATAGTCCTATTACTCGGAGAAAAAGTAATCGCGTTTTATAGCAAAATTATTGTCAAATTTATATAAAAAAGGCTTTAAAACCTGATTAAAGTCATAATTGGCGTGCTTATTGCTTGATTTATAGTCATGTATTGTGAGCTTAAACCATTTTAAATAAGATGGAGTATTACTTCATAACGGCCTTGCCACCAATGAATTTAAAGGCAGGTGTCCCGCGAACTAATGTATCCCTTGCAAATTGTTGCTGACAAGAAGGACAAAAACATGGCACATCAGTATAATCGTTAACAATTCGCTCTTTAAAGCATTTAACTAATGCACCCTTGCCGCCTTTTCGGTACTTAAACAACTGAGCCTTACACTTCGCACAGTAAATATCGACACATTGAGTTGGGCCTTTTTTATTCGGTTTTGCCATCACATATCCAAAATGAATGAAGTTGCCAATGAATAAAAATCATTCAATATATACCTAAAAGAAGAACGGTTAGAAGATAACGCTAATTAATACAGTGGCATCTCATCAGCAACATGTGGATTGGTCTTTCTTTCATGACCAAATGTCGATGTGGGCCCATGACCAGGAATGAAAACCATATCGTTTCCTAATGGCCAAAGCTTAGTCTTAATAGAGTTGATTAATGTTGCATGATCCCCTTGTGGGAAATCGGTTCGACCAATACTACCTTGGAAAAGAACATCACCCACTAAGACTAATTTGACTTCTTGATTAGCAAGAACAACATGCCCTGGAGTATGACCTGGTGTGTGGTAAACATCTAACTCGTACTGACCGACTTTGACTGTATCGCCCTCATCTAACCATTGATCCGGTGTAAATGCTGGAGTGTTAGCAAAACCAAACATTTGGCTCTGCTTTGGTAGATCTTGTAGCCAGAAAAGATCATCTTTATGCGGGCCGATAACAGGTACATTCAGTTGTGCTTTTAATGGCTCAGTGCCACCCACATGATCAAGATGACCGTGAGTTAACACGATACTAGTTACATTGACACCTAACTCCTTGATACGCTTTAAAATTCGATCAATATCACCACCGGGATCAACCACAACCGCGTCTTTAGTTTCTGCACACCAGACAATTGAACAATTTTGTTGAAATGCCGTGACTGGAACAATATCTACTTGCAAACCAGTTGTATTATTACTCATGATTATCTTTCCACATTATCGAAATATCTACGCATTTTATCACGGGTTTAATCGGACAAAAACAACTCTGTAGATTAATTCGCTTTACTTCCGTATAAGGTGCCAAAAGCAGTCTAACCACGCCAAGAACGGACAGGGCCTGTATCAATATGAATAAAATTACTATTAGGGTAATATCCCACTCCCCCCATTTTTAACTCCAATGCAGCTTCATGTACCTTTGAAAGTGCAACACCATCAATAGAGATATCCATCGCTTGCCCTTTCATATGGTAGCTTTTCTTCGCCACACTCTTTGACTGTGCACGTTTCGCTTTATTGGTTTCTGGAGAACGGTAAGCTGAAATAACATACACTTCTCTCTGTACCCCTAAATACGCTTGAATTCGAGCAATTTGGTCGAAGAGTTTTTCATCCATATGACTCTGCTCATTTCGACGATGATCACGACAAAAAGTATCTAGCTTAGAGAGTTCGCGATTATTATAATTACCATCAAGATAATAAGTGGTACTGATATTCTCTAACGTATTAACATTATGTAAGGTTAACTTTCTCGATATCGGAGAAGAAAATGCTTTCGTCATTGGTAGCATAGCTAACCCCGTTAACATGCTTGCTCTGATTAACCATTTTCTCTTGTTTTGATCAATTGTTTCCATAATTAACTCGTATCTGTTCCTATTTATTCATTACTGAGTGATTGATATCTTGATCACTTTTCTTTTACAACTATTTATAAATATACTTATTCGCTTGTGGGTGTTGATAAGCAATTTTGTCATACTTATATATATCATCTCGATACTGAATTCTTCCTTGCTCATCAGCCCAAGCTGTTTGATAGATCATCGAGACGGGAAGTTTCTTCTTCACGTTTAAATATTTTGTCTCTCTATTTTTAAGAAATTGAGTATGTTTATTTTTATTTAATCCGTTATAGTTCATAACAACATCAACCAATTGACGTGCTTTTTCTACACGAATACAACCTGAGCTCAGCGCTCTAGAGTCTCGTTTAAATAGACGCTTTCCGGGAGTATCGTGCAAGTAGATCGCCTGATTATTTGGGGTATTAAATTTATAACGACCTAATGCGTTA
The DNA here is from genome assembly GCF_021513135.1 of Vibrio sp. SS-MA-C1-2. Lineage (NCBI taxonomy): Bacteria > Pseudomonadati > Pseudomonadota > Gammaproteobacteria > Vibrionales > Vibrionaceae > Vibrio > Vibrio sp. SS-MA-C1-2. The sequence continues at coordinate 753,121 of NZ_CP090980.1, read as the reverse complement.
TTACTTCCCGGTCTTTGACGAAGTCGGTAATTGGTATTCCACGGATCTAGCGTGTCCCAGTCAATAAATTCTGGTGGAATTTCGATAGCGTTATTACCCCAACTATCTAACACTTGATAATTATTATTCTCTAAATAACGATAATCTCGTTTTGCTTTCGGTAAAATATCTTCTCGCATCAATTTTCGAGGTACATTCCAATGTGGGTTAAACACAATACTCGCTAACTGAATATCTAATAAAGGCGTTTTTCGGCTTGGGCGTCCAACAATAACCTTACTCTCTAATACCGCTTTATCGTCAAGGCGCAAGCTCAATTGATAAGCCGGGATATTGACCACTAACTGACTTGACTTGTTATTTTTCCAAAATCTATTTCGCTGAATATTCAACGCTAATAATGCAATGCGCTCTTTGGGAGACTTATTAAACCATTCACGTGTTTTAGGGCCAATAACCCCATCACTGTTTAAACCATGCTGTTGTTGAAAGTCTTTAACCCAAGGTAACAATATTTTGTCATAGTGACTCAAGTTTAACCCTGTTAGTTCTTCAGCTTGAGATCCACTGACCACACCGCTTTTTTCAAGGGAAGTAATGATATTGTTTATCTCATGACTTGGATTTCCGACTCGTAACGTTTTCGTTGTCGCTATTTTTTCCCACTCTTCGACTGATTTTAATTTTTTTATCTCATTTTTCATCGCAATGGTATTTGAATCTTTAGAATCAAGGTTATCAAGCAGTACCGAGAGTTTATCCTCTTCAATACTCATTAATACACGCTGTAAAGATTCTTTATTAATACTGTTACTTTGATAATCAAAACCACGGCCAAAAAGCCATGCGTCTCCCTTCTGTTTCAGTTGATCAATAAAATTCATATATGCAAGCAGACTGTCAGTCGCATAGAAATCATACTCTTGCAACTGTGTAGACAGCCTTAATTGCTTTAGTTGGACATATCTATCCGTGAAGTCGCGGCTTAATCCAGATAAGGTCAATAACTCGAATTGCCATTCCAACCTATCTTTATTGGCATTATCCTGCCAAATCAACTCAAAATTATTTTGATGATAAAGGGATGGTAGCTGATCAATATAAGTTAAGTTTGGGTTAATATTGAGTTGCGGTTCAACTTTTTTTCTATTGGACTCTCTTCAACAAAGGCTGATTGATTTGTTGCCGTTACCGTCCCTTCAATCGCTATCGTCGGAAAGGATATCAATGAGATCACCCAAATGACCACATAAAAAAAGTTTTTATTGTATTATATAAAGAAGATGTTTCAGGGTTATACATGGTATGTCGTCTCATTAAAAAATTAACTTAAGCACCATATATGAAATTAAAACTTAGGATTATCACATTTTTGAGAATATGAATCAGTTGATGATAATTAATCTGTAATGTAGATATAACTTATATTTTTCATTTATAAGTCTTTATTTTTATATACTTAAACTACATTAAAAATGTAAACGATTACACCTCATAAATGGAATCAATGATTCACAATTTGGGATAATATCCCTTAAAATCCATAATCATACTTAATAATGGATATATAAAATAATGTACAACATAAAATAATGTAAACGTTATCACACTTTTCACTATTAATTTGTGAATCATTGAATTTGCGTGATAGCATTATTAAATATTAACAATGGATATTAATGATGAATACTCAATTAATTAGTTTTGAAAATAGTCAACTCGCCATAAATGGAGTCTTGACATTTCCAACCCAGATTGACTCTCCACCATTAGTGATTCTTTGTCATGGCTTTACTGGTGATTGTAACGAGTCTCTTGTTGCAACAACTGATAAAGGAATGTTTCAACTAACTGCTGAGCAATTTGCTAATGCTGGAATCGCAACATTACGATGTGATTTTAGTGGCAGTGGGGAAAGTAAAGGTGACTGGTTTAACACCACCATTACAACAGAGCTAAATGATTTAGCTTTTATACTGAGCCAGTTAGATGAACTCCCTATCTCTTTCACCAAGGTAGGGTTGTTGGGATTAAGTTTAGGAGGCTTAATTTCAGCAATTACAGCGTCAAGTAATGAAAATATTGATTCTCTGGTCTTATGGAATCCAGTGAGCAATCCTTATGCAACATTTAGTCAAATATTTACCCCTGAAGCGGTTCATCAGGCGGTAAGCGGAAAAACTGATCAGGTCGCTCTTCCAGCGCGCTGGGGAACAAAGTACGGACCTCTTTCATCAGAATTCTTTTTTGACCTCTATGAGTATGATCCGATTGCAGCAATAGGGAGCTATACCCAGCCATTAATGGTCATTGTCGGTACTGAAGATGATGTGGTATTACAACCACAGAGCAGTAATTTATACATCAAGTATCATCAATATCAACAGGCGTTCGTCACTTTGAATGCAGACCATTCATTTGACACCTCTAAATCAATAATAAAACTTAATCAAGCCATCGAATCCAGTCTCGAATGGTTTAAAAAAACGCTAAAATAGTCGGAGTTACAACATGCAATTTGTTACATTGCTCTCCTTTCTAGCCTTTACGGGGCTAGTTGGGATTATCACATTCTTAAAGATAAGAAATAATAAAAACGATACTCAAGATAGCTACTTCCTTGGTGGACGAAGCTTAACGGGGATCGTTATTGCCTCATCACTTATTTTAACCAACTTAAGTGCCAGTAACTTTGTTGGCATGAGTGGTCAAGCTTACAGCAGCAATATGAGTGTGATGGGCTGGGAAGTGGCATCCGGTGTGACACTCGTTATCGTCGCCCTAATGTTAGTTCCTCGCTATCTTAAGCAAGGGATCACCACAGTACCTGACTTTTTAGAAAATCGTTATGACAAAGCAACTAAACAGTTCGTTACATTACTGTTCTTATGTCAATACGTCATCAACATTTTACCGACAACCCTTTATGCTGGTGCGGTAATCATTAACCAAATATTCCAAGTTGATGCGTTACTCGGAGTAACTAACTTCCAAGCTATCTGGATTATTTCTGCAGCTATCGGTTTCTTAGGCTTCTTTTATGCGATTTATGGTGGTTTAAAAGCGGTTGTTATTGCCGATACCATCAATGGTGTCGGTCTGGTTATTGGTGGTCTAATGATCCCAGTGTTCGGTCTAATGGCATTAGGTCATGGTAGCTTTGGTGACGGTCTAAACCTCATCTTGACTCATGCACCTGAGAAACTGCAATCTGTTGGTTCTAGCAGCGATCCACTGCCGTTCTCTACCGTATTTACTGGTCTATTACTAGTAAACTTGTATTATTGGGGTACTGACCAATCCATTATTCAGCGTGCTTTAGGGGCTAAAAACTTAAAAGAAGGCCAAAAAGGGGTTATTCTTGCTGGTTCAATTAAAGTTATAACTCCGTTATTCCTAATCATCCCGGGTGTTATTGCTTTCCATATGTTTGGTTCTGATGCCGGTAACCCTGATACGATGTATACTCGTTTAGTGAACGAAGTGTTACCTAAACCATTAGTTGGCTTCTTTGTTGCCGTTATGTTTGGTGCAATTTTAAGTACCTTTAATGGTGTATTAAGTAGCTCAACAACTCTATTCACATTGAATGTTTATAAGCCATTATTTGGTAAAGGTCAAAGTGATAAAGAGTTAGTATCTAAAGGTCGTATTTTTGGTATTTTCATTGCCATTGCTGCAATCTGTATTTCACCATTCATCATGTACGCTCCTGAAGGTCTATTCCAATACCTACAGATGGTTGCTGGCTTCTTTAGTGTGCCTATCTTTACTATCGTTTTTGTTGGTTACATCTCTAAACGTGTACCAGCTATCGCGGCGAAAATTGCTCTGACCGTATTCGTATTGTCTTACGGTTCAATGCAGCTTATTTTCCATACGCCACTGCACTTCTTACATCAGTTAGCGATTCTATTCGTTGTGTGTACGATTCTGATGTTTGTGATTGGTGCCATTAAACCACGCCAAACGGATTATGTATTGCCGACCAGTGATGCGGTTGACTTAACCCCTTGGGAGCATCGTTACGCAGCTTCTGCTATCGTTGTTTGGATGGTCATTGGTGCATTCTTAACCTTCTCAGATATTGGTCTGGTTAGCGGCGATTACTTCTGGATGGAGATGTATGGTCTGCTGGGTATCGCAATGTTGGCTGTTATCTTTATTAGCAATGCTATCCGTAAAGGTAAGAACAAAGCATTAGCAAGTAAATAAGTGAAATAAGTGAAATAAATTAGTAAGTTGATTTTTAATTAAAATTTCATTTTACTAATAAAATAAAACCCCAATTCAAATTGCTATTTTAGCATCTGAGTTGGGGTTTTCTGTTTTAAACGATTATCTTCGTTCTAATCTTGGATTGCGATTATTTTGTAATGTATAAGTCACGGGTATAGCGATTATCTGATGCGTTGTCTTTGCTATAGCCGCCAATATTGGTCTGTTTCAATACGGTACGAGTATAGAAATAAACTGGAATCGCGGGCATCTCTTTCGCAAATATCTCTTCAGCCTGTTGATACAATTTTTCTCGTCCTTGATCCGTCTCCGAGAATGATGCATCACTCAATAGTTGATCATAGTTTTTATTTGACCAACCACCGTAGTTCAACCCTTCTGAATCAAAATAACTTAAAAACGTTGAAGCTTCATTATAGTCACCAATCCATGCATAACGCGCAACACTAAAATCTTTCTCTGACAATGTTTGGAGGAAGGTTTTCCATTCTTGGTTTGCTAAGGTAACTTTTGTCCCTAAGTTTTTATTCCACATGGAAGAGATCGCGATCGCTAACTTTTTGTGAGATTCAGAAGTATTATAATCCAACTCAAACGTTAATGGATTCTCTTCCCCGTAACCCGCTTCAGCCAATAACGCTTTTGCTTTTTGATTACGTTCTTTTTGGCTCAATGTAGCCCACTCTAATTTGGGCACATCAAATCCAGCAACGGCTGGGGGTGTATTGGTATACGCCGGGATCTGCCCTTGTCCTAGAATTCCATTAACCACAACATCACGATCGATCGCATAAGCTAAGGCTTGACGAATTTTCGGATCATTAAATGGGGCTTTATTGACATTAAAGAGATAATAATAGGTTCCTAATGACGGCATGGTTAATAACTCATCAGGAAGATCTCGTTTAATCACTTTAAATAACTCTAAAGGGACGGTTGACGTTAAATCAATTTCATTGGTGCGGAATCGGTTATATTCTGCATTTAAGTCTTCAATTGGCAGATAAGTCACTTCATTAATAATGGTTTTCTTGTCGTTCCAATATGCTTCATTTCGACTCAACACAATACGCTCATTGATCACCCATTTATCGAGTTTATACGCACTGCTCGTCACCATATGTTCAGGCTTAGTCCACGTTGAACCATACTTTTCAACCACATGCTGTGGAAGTGGAAACATACTTGAATGCGCTAACATTTTAATAAAATAAGGTGTCGCTTTAGTTAAATTTATCTCTAACGTCTGGTCATCAAGTGCTTTAACGCCTAGCTTATCTGGTGAGATATCTCCTTTTGTGATCTCAGAGGCATTAACAATGTTCGCCATATTGACATACCAAGAATAAGGCGCGCCAGTATTAGGATCGACAATTCGCTTCAATGCGAAGACAAAATCACGGGCAGTAATCGCTTCGCCATCCGACCATTGTGCCTCACGTAAGTTGAAGGTATAACGTTTTTTATCTTCAGAAATCGTCCAATCCGTTGCTAACGCAGGGATTAAGTTGCCATGAAGATCTTCAGTTAGCAATCCTTCAAACATATCATTAATAACACGAGCACTGGCTGTATCTGATGCCATAATCGGATCAAGCGTCGGCACTTCTGCACCATTGCCTCGAGTTAATGTCTGTTCTTGTGCTAATTGAACATCTGCGGGTACTTCAGCAGCAAAACTGGGCGTTGCAAACGTCAGTGCTATCGTAATGGCAATGAGAGTTGATTTAAATTTCTTCATTTTTCAGATCCTTCTATATTTGCGTTATTCCATTGTTGGCTTGTGAGTGCTTTTTGTAACGCAATTGTTGTATCACGTTAACAAAAATAAATCTATCCTCTTGATTTAATGAAATAAGGATCATTTCACTCACTGACAAACTGATAAAATCCAAGGAGTGGATAAAAACCTAAAAATAAATAAAAACTTAGGGTAATTACTCTATAAAAGAGTGATTGATAGCATAATCCTTGCTTACAAAAGTAAACGCGTTACAATCGATGACAATAATGTCTTGTTAATTTAACCACTTACTTTAGTTCACTTTTCAAACACTTCAGAACATCAATGGCAAATTATACCCAAAGTAATTGGAGTTGCTAGTAGGCGGCAAGTGAATGAGGTCCCATGAGTATAGGTTTTCTATATAATTGGGGCGAATGAGTATAGCCAACAACCTAGCAACTTCAAGTAAGAAGGATATATATGCATAATCAAAGCGCTACCGCCGGCTCCCCTTATCTTGGCATTCAATTTATGCTGCTTTCTGCTCTTGGTTTTACTTTAATGGCGGTATGCGTAAAACTCGTCAGCCACAGTGGGATCCCTCTTTTTGAGATCATTGCAGTTAGAGCTTTAATTTCAGTTATCTTAAGTTATCTGATGGTTAAAAAGAAAAGAATATCGATATGGGGACATAATAAGCTACTTCTCTCTTGCCGAGGAGTCATTGGAACAACAGGATTAATTTGTGTTTACTATGCGTTAACCGTACTTCCTTTAGCAGAAGCAACGATTATCCAAAATACGACCCCAATTATTACTTCTATTTTGGCTTTCTTATTCTTAAAAGAACGAATCCATCTATCAACTATTTTGAGTATTGCATTAGGTGCATTTGGAGTTGTGATAATCGTCAAACCTGATCTGTTTTTTGCATCTCAAGTTGATGACATTCCAACATTTGGTCTTATTGTCGCCTTGATGGGTGCAACGGCTAGCTCAGTTGCCTATACCATCGTAAAAAAGCTAAGCAGGAAAGAAGATCCTGCGGTAATTGTATTCTATTTTCCTCTTTTTGCGCTTCCTGTTGCACTCTTTTTATTAGGAAATGAAATCGTTGTTCCTGATTTATATCAGTTAGTATTGTTAATCCTAGTTGGGTTATTCACTCAAATTGGTCAAGTCTTTATCACCAAAGCGATGAAAGTGGGGGCAGCAAGTAAAACAATGGCGTACTCTTATATTCAAGTCTTGTTTGCTATTGCTTTAGGTATTTTCTTTTTTAATGAAGTACCAACTTCAACCACGTTAATGGGTACTGTATTAATTATTGGCGGGGCTTTGATTAATCTATTTAAAGAAAATAAATCATAAACCTAAAATATTTGAGTCATTAGTTGGCGGTAAGTGAATGAGGCCTCATGAATATAGATAGACTATATAATTGAGGCAAACGAAAGACGCTGTTACTGTTGTAAACCTAGCCTAGCTAATTTCAACTATAAAAGAGATAAACCTGAAATAAAACTCATCGACAACATGAGTCTAGTTATCTATCCAAGTACTCGATTAACGACACAATCCAGACAGAAGTTGATTCTCATCGGATTTTAACGCTTCAGTAACCACCTCAGGGCGAACGACTTTTGTTCTTGAGCAGTCAAGACAGCAGAGATTAATAAAACCGTTGTCATTAATAGATTCAACTTGACCAAATTCATCAATATCTAATCCAGTTAATTGAATATGATACTTTAATTCAAAATCATGAAGCAGTTGCTCTTGAATACGTAATTGCTCTAATTTAGAAATACCAACTTTCATTACTTAGCCTCTTCTTTTCAATACAAGAATGTCAGTCTTTAGTTTTAAACAGTCTCTCAAAGTAAACAGCTAAAATAGCCGAGATATTAAAAATAATCCTGATGATTAAGGAATATACAGCAATAAAATAAGTCAGACACTCGTAAAAATACGGGTCTGTTTTTTACTTACATAACCAAGGTGTTATTGACGATTTCAACAAATAATAGAATAAAAATACCCGTTCTTCATTATTGGCTTACTCAAACCTCTTTATCGAAATTAAACAAGAAAACCAGCCTATTTAATTTTCAACTTTTGAATAAAAATTAAATAGTACTGGTTTTTGAATAAATAAAGGATGTTATACCTAAAATAATTGGAGTGGCTAGTCGGCGAACGAGTACAGCCAATAACCTAGCGACTTCAAGGATGAAGGGTATACAGCTTATGAGTCTGCTTTATTCTCTGTATTTGTTTGTTGTGTCTCTTCATTTTTCTTTGGTTTTTCATCATGATCTTGACCGCCACAGGCTCCACAACAACTCATATTTATTCTCCACTTAATTCAATATTATTTCATGCTAACCGATTAACTCTTCAGCATTGCTTGAACACATAATACATAACATGCATTAAAAATGCAACTTAAAGGGCACCATTAATTACTCGACAAACAAAATAACAACAAGCATTTGATTATATAGGACTTTATATTTAAGGAAGGCAGATAAAGTTGCTAGCAGGCGAAAAATATTACGACTCTCTAGCAACATTAAAGAAAAGAAGGATAAATAATTAAGTACGGTATAGTACTTTCACAATATGCCAACCAAACTTAGTCTTAACAAGTTGAGGAGTGATCACTTCTCCTTGAAAAACGGCTTTATCAAACTGTGGCACCATTTGGCCTTTACGAAATTCACCTAAATCTCCTCCTTTTTTACCTGATGGGCATGTGGAGTACTTTTTCGCTAAAGTTTGAAACTTGGCGCCCTTCTTTAACTGAGCCATAATATCGTCAGCTTTCTCTTTATGTTTCACTAATATATGCAGTGCATGTGCAGTTTGAGCCATGGGTATTCTCTAAGCTAAATATTTAATTTCTCGATTATACTCAAAATAATTGGAGTTACTACTAATAGGCGAATGAATGTAGTCGAAAACCCACAATCTCAACTCAAAAGGAATATATTAATCTCTAACAGTAATGTTATTGATTTCTGAACTAAACTTAAAATTATTTCTCTTATTCTTATAACTTGGTGAGCTATGTCAGATATTATTTCCGTTGCGGTAACTGCATTTATGGGCTTTTTTGCAGTAATGAACCCAATAGCCAATACCGCGGTCTTTGTTGGTATGACAGGTGAGATGAATCACGCACAACGTCGTGGTGTTGCTTTTAAAGCATTATTTACTGCTTTTTGTATCATTGCTGCTTTTTGTTTATTGGGAAAAGGAATTTTTGAATTGTTTGGCATTACTTTACCTGCATTACGCTTAGCGGGCGGTGTATTGGTCTTTATGGTCGGTTATCATATGCTTCAAGGCAGCAGTTCGAGTATGCATTCCGAAGATTCTTCAACGGAATCCGAATCAGAAACAAGTGCATCTAAGGTGCACCAACCTACCACTGATGTCGCAATATCACCTCTGGCAGTGCCAATCTTAGCTGGCCCAGGAACCATTGCTACCGCTATGAACTACTCTGCTTCTGGTGGCATTATCGATATTATCGTCACGATTAGTACTTTTGCTTTATTGTGTTTTATCTCATTTTTCTGTTTTATGTCAGGGCAAAAGCTCATTAATATTATCGGTGAAAGTGGCGTTACCATCGCGACACGATTGATGGGATTAATATTAACGGTTATTGGGATGCAAATGCTAATCCAAGGTCTCCATGATGGATATCAACTATTTAGTTCAACTCCGCTTTAAACGCGATACCTTTCTTATTTGAAGAACAGATAGTCCTCCCAGACTCTACGGCAATAAATTTTTATTAAAAACCGTTTATTGCCTATTTTTCATTCAATTAAAACAGTCTGCTCCTTTAAAAAATAAAAGAAAACTTAGTTTTCTATCTATTGAGTGATTCGACCTCATATTTCTATTAATAAATCCCTTTCATTACTTGGTCTCAGCTTGAGAACATGGTAATTTCACCTTAACAAAAACACTGGAGACTCTACCATGCCTAAGGCAAGTGAAATTAAAAAGAATGCAGCTGTTGAACACAATGGCAAAGTATATTTAGTTCGTGATATTAGCAAACTAACTCCAAGTGGTCGTGCAGGTGCTAGCTTATACCGCATGCGTCTATATGATGTAGCGACAGGCGCCAAAGCTGATGAGAGCTTCAAAGCTGATGAGATGATCAATCTTGCAGACTTTAGCCGCCACCACGTTATGTTTTCTTATATTGATGGTGACGAGTACGTATTCATGGATAATGAAGACTACACGCCATACAACATGAACAAAGATAGCATCGCAGAAGAATTGTTGTTTATTACTGAAGAGACTGAAGGTCTACAGGTTTTAACCGTTGATGGCTCCCCTGTTGCAATTGAATTACCTTCAAGTGTTGAAATGGTGATTGTTGAGACAGATCCTTCAATCAAAGGTGCATCTGCAAGTGCTCGTACTAAGCCAGCTATTTTATCAACAGGCTTAACTGTACAAGTTCCTGAGTATATCGCCAATGGTGAAAAGATTAAGATCAATACAACAGAACATAAGTTCATGAGTCGCGCTGATTCTAAATAGACTTAGGGTTTATTAATTTAATCGAGTCAATAAAAACAGCAGAGAGATATGAATTCAACCTGCTGTTTTTTTATTTAAACTATTCCTTCGCAGCTTTAAACATCGCAATAGCAGATAATCGTTCAGCTTTATGATCAACAATAGGCAGTGGATAATCTAACGGAATGGTCGCGTTTTCACTCCAGATATGCGGAGTGTGGATAAATTTATCAGGGACTTCGGCTAATTCAGGTATCCATTGTCGAATAAACTCACCTTTAGGATCAAAACGCTCACCTTGAGTCGTTGGATTAAAAATACGAAAATAAGGTTGCGCATCCGTTCCTGTTGATGCTGCCCATTGCCAACCACCATTATTTGCTGAGAAATCACCATCAATAAGCTTAGATGAGAAATAATGCTCACCTTGTCGCCAGTCTATTTTTAAATCCTTGGTTAAAAATGACGCGGTAATCATCCTTAAACGATTATGCATCCAACCGGTACTATTTAGCTGTCTCATCGCTGCATCAATAATTGGAAAGCCGGTCTCACCTCGTTGCCAAGCAATAAAATCTGATGTTTTACCTTGCCATTGGATATTATCAGTCCAAAGATGAAATGGCTTACCTTTAGATAATCTTGGATAAGCAAAGCTTAAGTGCTTATAAAATTCTCGCCATAATAGTTCACTCAACCACGTTGCACCGCCAAGATCGTCATCACTACATTGGTTATAACTTAATAATTGTTGATAACAACGACGAATAGATAACGCACCAATAGCAAGATAAGGTGATAATTGGCTGGTTCCATCAATAGCGGGGAAATCACGATCTCTTTGATAATCAACGGCGCGCTCTTGACAAAACGCCATTAAATGATCAGCAATCTTATCTTCAACAGCAAACCAATTAATCGAACTCATCGCACCATGATTATCTATTGGAAACTGCTCATCTTGATAATCCAGAATAATACTCTCAATATCGCTGCCTTTAAAAGATAAAGGTCGCTGTGGAGAAAGCGAATGTTTCAAAGAGTCAAATTCAGTCTCAGCTAATAGACTCAGCGCACGCTTCTTAAACGGCGTGAAAACTTTATACATCTCTCCACTGCCTGTGGTTACTGATCCTGGAGGCAATAAGAGTAAATCGTCAAAATGATGAACGGCAATATCAGCCGCCGTTAAACACTCATCGACATTGTGATCGCGCATGAGTTCGTTGTACTCATATTGTCGATTATAAAAAAGATCAGTAACGCCTTGTTGATCAGCCAGTTTTGCGACGATAGCGGGAATTTGTTGGTAATTATCACAACGCTTAAAGATAAGAGGAATATTTAATCGAGCAAGATCATCACTTAAATGTCGTAATCGACGAGCAATGAGATCTACTTGAATGGGTGCGACATGATGAGACCCCCACTGCTGAGGTGAGGCAATATAAAGCGCAATGATCGATGTATGCTGTTCCTTTGCACGTTGATAAGCAGCAAGGAGCGCCAGTTGATCATCAAGTCTTAAATCTTGTCGAAACCAGACTAAAAACATACACTCACCTCACTTTAAGAACTAATATCCCTCATCATTGAAGCTGTTAGACTGTTGGCATCGTTCATTCGCTTGCCACTTACAACTCCAATTATTTGAGGTATCAATTATAATGAATAACGGAGCTTCAACTCTTTAGGGTGGGGATTAAGGTAGACTTGCGAAGCCAAATATTCATTCGGGTAGAGCTTTAAGTAGTGTGCCATTAAGGTCAACGGTGCTAATAACGGCACTTCACATAGGCGATAACTTTCAATCACAGAAGCAAGTTCTTGACGCTCTTCTGACGTCAATGATTTTTTAAAATAACCTTGAATATGCATTAACGTATTCGTGTGATTTTTCTTCGATGCTCTCTCTTTAATACCATCCATAAATTTCTGACGATAAAGCACAAAGAACTCTTCAAGATCATACTCTTTGATATTGGCGACCAATACACCCAACTCTTTATAAGCTTCAGGGCAATTTGCCATTAACATTAATTTATATCGCGAGTGAAAATTAACAAAGGCCGCAGGGGTTAAATTCGCTTTCACGCTAGTATAAAGATCTTGTAGAGCAAAAATCCGAGTCACGAAGTTCTCTCTTAATACTGGATCATTTAAGCGTCCATCCTCTTCAACAGGTAACCAAGGGATCTTCTTCATTAAAATATTGGCATACATACCAATGCCCGACTTGTCACCAGCCCCACCCTTTTCTGGATAGATGACCACCCGCTCCATACCACAAGTGGGTGACTTAGAGCAAAGTACATAACCACAAAGGTCGCTCAACTGATCGGTTTTCTTTTCACTAAATTCAATCATTTTATCGGTAAAATCAATCGAATTATCTTTACTCAGAACCAATTTAATTCGGTCTTCATCACTGACAAGTCTAATTGCAGGGCGTGGAATGGACATCCCAATCGCAACTTCTGGACAAACAGGGGTAAACTCCACCATTTCTGATAACTGATCAACAACAAAGCGTTGCATTTTATGGCCACCATCAAAACGGACTTGCTCACCCAATAAACATGCGCTAACACCGACTTTAATCTTTTTATCCATTTTTCGGCTCTCTTCAGTTAAGTCTTATTTATCTAAATATATACCAAAAATAAGTGGGGTTACTCATAATTGATAAATTAATGAGGCCATGAGTATAGATTTAGAACAAACATACCCAAAGTAATTGGAGTTGCTAGTAGACGGCAAGTGAATGAGACCCCATGAGTATAGACGTACGATATAATTGGGGCAAATGAACGACGTCAACAACCTAGCAACTTCAAGTAAGAAGGGTATAGAGCCAATAAGCTAGCAGCTTCTATAATGAAAAGGAAAGGGATAGACAATAAAAAATAAAAATCAGACTGCCCCATTAAAGTTGTCTTTTATCAATCAAATTTATGATAAATACCTTTTCATTACATATTTTTATTGTGAACTAAGGTTAGGTTATGGTTTAATTCATTCAGTTTTATAGTTATCTATTATTTAATTTAGAAAGGTGATAAAAATGAACAACGTATTTGAAATCGTTTCTCTAGCACGTAGCAAAAATAAACTAAAACGTGAACTTCTTGATAATGAAAAAAAAGTTCGTGATAACCGTAAACGTGTTGATCTTTTAGATAACCTAATGGATTACATTAATACTGATATGACAACGGATGAAATTGTGGCAATCGTGAAAAATATGAAAGCCGATTATGAAGATCGTGTTGATGACCATATCATTATTGGCGCAGAAATCTCGAAACAGCGTCGTGAAGCAAGCCGTAAAATTCGTGAATTAACCGCGGTTGATAAACAACAAATTAAAAAGTAATTTCAATTGGGAGTCCCCGACTCCCTCTTTCCCCTCCTCATTTTTATCGTTTAATTACCCACAATCTGCTTTCTAACTACATTTATATTTTTACCATCTAAAATTTTAATTTTGAGCATTGAAATAAACCGAAATAATGATAAATTAGATACAATTGTTATTGTGGGCAAACAAAAATGCGAAGTGAAGCAAATCGGGCAGAAAATATTGCCTGGATAGAGAAACATTGTACGGTCAGAACCTACCCACCCAAAGTAAATATTATTTCCAAGGGAGATAATTCTAACTCTCTTTTTGCAATAATAGATGGCACGGCTAAAGTCATTCTGATCAATGAAGACGGCCGAGAAGTCATTCTCTCTTATCTCAATAAAAATGATTATTTTGGTGAAATGTCTTTCTTTTGTCGCAGTGATAGAGTGACAACCGTAAGAACTAAATCTGATTGTAAAATTATTGAAATTGATTACGACAAGTTTCAGCAATTAGTAAAACAACGTCCAGAGATTCTCATCGATTTAAGTACATCAATTGCTGATCGCCTCCTTAAAGTCAATAAACAAGTCACTGCACTTAACTTTCTTGATACCCGTGGTCGTATTGCAAAAACGCTGTTAGATCTTGCCAAAGAACCTTCTGCGATTACTCACCCAGATGGGATGTTGGTCTATATTTCGCGAACTGAAATTGCAAAAATTGTAAACTGTAATCGAGAAAGTGTAGGACGTGCACTTAAAGAGTTTGAAAATCAAGGTTTAATTTCCGCAAGAGGAAAAAGTATCGTGGTTTATGGTACGCGTTAGTTTCTTACTGAAATCGATGTTTATTAATAAACTCATGCCACTCAATAAATTATTATGTTTAAATGAATAACTAAAGGATTAAATAAAACAATCCTTTAGTTATCTCTTTCCCACCCGATCGTCTGACACTTGCCGGATATATTCTCGAGTATTATTTTAATTACTGTAAACTTTATTTATCAAGAATCAACATCATAATTAAACAGAGTGAGAACTCACAACATGTATACCCTTTTTACTTGAAGCGGCTAGGTTGTTGTCGACGTTCGTTCTCTCCAATCATATAGTACACCTATACTCATGGATCTCACTCACTTGCCGCCCACTAGCAACGCCAATTAATTTGGATAGATATCTTATTTTCCCACATAAAAAGATATCACTAACATTTCATTGATAATTAATAATAAAATAGCCTTAAATTGCTTAATGGTTGACCAAAAAAACAATCCTATTGATGATTTGTCTCACAGTTATGATAATATTCACTAAAATTTGTCACTAATTACCTTTTGCGATTTTTTGTTATTAAGAGTCATACGTTGACTAATAAAAACAAAGCTACTACGAGAGTAAAAATATTATGGTTGTTGATTTATCAGTAATGCCTACCACCCTTGATATGGGTCATGCGTCTTTAGCGGCACTTGTGCTTCTTCTTGTTGTCATGTTATTTGCTAAAAAAGGCAAAACCATTGAGAAGATTATTGAGAAGCCAGTCGAAAAAATTGTTGAAGTTGAAAAACCAGTAGAGAAAATTGTCGAAGTTGAAAAGATTGTCGAAGTTGAAAAAGTGATAGAAAAAATTGTTGAGGTTGAAGTTGAACCAAAACTGAAAACATCAACGCCTGATTCAGCGCTACAGCTGCTCTCTCTTCTTCAGCAAGAAGCCCGATTTGTCGACTTTATGAATGAAGATCTAAAAGGGTTCTCTGACGCTGATGTCGGTGCTGCGGCTCGTGTTATCCATGAAGGTGGACAGAAAGTATTTAAAGAGTACTTGGCACTTGCTCCTGTTCGTACAGAACATGAAGAGAGTCGAGTGACTTTAGCAAAAGGATTTAACCCAGCGGAAGTTCGTCTGACTGGCAATGTTATCGGTGAAGCACCATTTAACGGCACTCTTATTCACCGAGGCTGGAAAGTGACAGAAATTACATTACCAAAATTGGCAGAAGGGCATAACCCTTATATCATTGCCGCCGCAGAGGTAGAATTATAATGCAAGACAACCGTTTTAGTATCGGTATCGATTTAGGTACAACTCACTGTGTACTTTCTTACGTAGATCTCAATGATGAGAATGCTAACGTTCAAATTATGCCTATCGCGCAATCAACAGCGCCAGGGCAAGTTGAATCCAAAGATCAGTTACCCTCTTTTATCTATCAAGCGCATGAATCTGAGCTTGCAGATGGTGATACTGCGCTTCCTTGGGATGGCAAGCCAAATGCAATTGTTGGTGCGATGGCGCGCAGTTTAGGTAGCAAAACGCCTATTCGTTTAATTGCCAGTGCTAAAAGTTGGTTATGTCACGGTGGCGTTAATCGTCGTGATGCTTTCTTACCTTTGAATAGCCCAGACGAAGTTGAGAAGCTATCTCCTGTTGATGCGACGCGCAACTACCTACAACATATTGCGAATGCATGGAACAATCAACACCCTGATACACCGATTGATCAACAAGATGTGACGATTACTGTCCCTGCCTCATTTGATCCTGCTGCCCGTGATTTAACGGTAGAAGCCGCTCGAAGTGTAGGTTTTAATCAATTAACCTTGCTCGAAGAACCACAAGCCGCAGTCTATAGCTGGATTAAGAATAACGATGAGAGCTGGCGTGACCAAGTCTCTGTCGGTGATATTATTCTGGTGGTTGATATCGGTGGTGGTACAACGGATTTATCCTTGGTTGCAGTCACAGAAGAAGAGGGGAACTTAACCCTAAATCGCGTCGCGGTTGGTGACCATATTCTTCTTGGTGGTGACAACATGGATTTGGCTCTGGCTTATCGTCTCAAGATGAAGTTAGCGCAAGAAGGCAAACAACTACAACCTTGGCAAATCCTAGCAGTCACTCACGCGTGTCGTGATGCAAAAGAAGCACTATTAAATGATCGTGAACTTCAGGCTGTTCCTATTGTTGTTCCTAGTCGTGGTTCGAAGCTACTAGGTGGCACGCTACAAACTGAATTGACTCAAGAAGAAGTTCAGCAGACCCTTGTCGATGGTTTCTTCCCCGAAACTCAAGTCAACGAACACCCAGTTGAAAAACCGCGTGGCGCCCTGACTCAAATTGGTCTTCCTTATGCACAGGATGCCGCAGTATCTCGTCATATTGCGAGCTTCTTAAGTCGTCAAAACGATGCCGTTGAAGAGCTGTTTGAGCAGTATGACCAACTTCATGAAGAGTTTATTCGCCCAACTGCGATCCTTTTCAATGGTGGTGTTCTAAAATCTTCACTATTAGCGGATCGTTTACAAAATACCATCAATAGCTGGTTAACTACCGCAGGATCTCCAGAGGCTAAACGCTTAACGGGATTAGATCTTGATTTGGCAGTTGCAAGTGGTGCCTCTTATTATGGTTCAGTTCGTCGTGGTCAAGGCGTTCGAATCCGTGGCGGTATTGCGAGTAGTTATTATGTCGGTATTGAAAGCGCGATGCCTGCAATTCCAGGAATGGAGCCGCCAATGGAAGCATTGTGTGTTGCACCATTTGGCATGGAAGAAGGTAGCCATTCGGATGTCCCTAGCCAACAATTCGGGCTGGTGATTGGTCAACCTGTCCAGTTCAAATTCTTCGGTTCAACGGTTCGTCGTGATGATATCGCGGGTACCCATTTAGATTGGTGGCAACCAGAAGAGCTAGAAGAGTTACCGGCGATCCAAGTGACCTTGCCGGTTTCTGATGGCCGAACAGCGGGTGAAGTGGTTCCTGTTCGTCTAGCATCACGCGTTACTGAACTGGGTACACTGTGCCTTGAAGCTATCCCAACCGATGGTGGACAGAAATGGCAAGTTGAGTTTGACGTTAGAGAGGCGTAACCTCTAACCATTAAAAAAGGTGTATCTTCGGGTACACCTTTTTTATTATTGCTATTTGAAGTTATTCCTTAATTAATGGTTACAAGGTATTAATTATTAATTAAGCGTTATACCGAAAATAATTGGAGTTGCTAGTAGGCGGCAAGTAAGTGAGGCCCCATGAGTATAGGTGTACTATATGATTGGGGCGAGCGAATGCAGCCAACAACCTAGCGACTTCAAGTATGAAGGGTATATTTGCTAAAGTTATTAAGTATTCACTCTTAAATATTAATTCTCCGAGTTTTCATTCTTATTTCACTGGAGTTATTTATTATGTCTCAATTTTCATCTCCTCGTTATCTTGTCGGTATTGATCTTGGCACTACCCATACCGTTGTTGCTTATAGTGAAATCGTCGATGATCTTAAATCAAGCCCAGTTAAAATCTTTGAAATAGACCAATTAACTGCATTAGGCGAAGTTTCAAGAAAGCCCCTTTTACCCTCTTTTCGATATCATCCAGCTAGAGATGAAATCGATCCTTCTCAATTGGTTCTCCCTTGGCATGACCATCATGTTTCTGGCGATATTGAGCATCTCATTATTGGTGAACTGGCGCGAGAGTTAGGCTCAAAAGTAGAAGGTCGTCAAGTTGTCAGTGCAAAAAGCTGGCTCTCTCATACCGGTGTTGATAGAACAGAATCGATTTTGCCTTGGTCATCGACCGCTTCTCGTTCAAATGTTGAGAAAGTCTCCCCGGTTATTGCCAGTGCCAGTTACCTTAACCATATTCGTCAGTCTTGGAACTATCACCACAAAGATGCCCCTTTAGAAAAACAAGAAGTAGTGATTACCGTTCCCGCCTCTTTTGATGAAGGCGCAAGAAGCCTCACCCTACAAGCGGCAAAACTAGCAGGATTACCGAAAGTTCACCTGCTCGAAGAGCCTCAAGCTGCCTGTTATGATTGGTACGCCCAACATGATCAACAAGCTGAAACGTTACTGCAAGATCTTCCCCTGTTATTAGTCTGCGATGTGGGTGGCGGAACGACCGATCTCAGCTTGATCAAAGTCGGTCATCAAGAGGGGAAATTAACTTTAGATCGCATTGGTGTCGGTGACCATTTAATGCTTGGTGGTGATAACATCGACCTTGCCCTTGCCCATATAGCTGAACAGCAACTGGCTAGATCTAGTCAGTCAACTAGCCCGAATCCGTCAAATAGCCCTAATCCATCAAATAGCAATAAGCGAATGAGCAGTGCTGCGCTCTCGAAACTGATCCAGCAGACCCGAAAAGTCAAAGAGCAACTACTTAGCCATTCTAGTGCCGAGCAAGGAAAAGTGACGCTATTAGGTTCAGGCTCTCGTTTAATTGGTGGCGCAAAAAGTGTCGACCTTCAACGAAAAGATGTTCATCAAGTCGCATTGGAAGGCTTTTTTCCACTCACTGATATCAATCAACTACCCGAGCATCGCCGTGCAGCCGTGGTAGAGTTTGGCCTGCCCTACACTGCTGATCCTGCGATTAGTAAGCATTTAGCGCAGTTTATTGCTCTTCATCAATCGGTTTGTCGTGATGCGCTTAATGAATATCATCAATATAAACAAGATGGTATTGAAGTTGCCGATGATGAGTTAGTGATCCCAAGTGCCATTCTACTCAATGGCGGGGTCTTTAATAGCCCTCAAATCACCAACCAGCTCACAACGCTCTTTTCTCGATGGCGTGGTGAAACAATCACGCAGCTATCAAATCCTCACCCTGATCTTGCGGTGGCATTAGGCGCAGTAGCTTATGCCAAAGCCCGCCGAGGAGCGCAACTTAAGATTGGTGGTGGTTCAGCGCGAGGTTATTTCTTAACGATTAATGAGAATAATCGCCATAAACAAGGGATCTGTCTGTTACCAAAAGGGACTCAAGAGAGTGAAGAGATCAATCTAACAAGTCGTAAGTTTGCCTTAACTTTAGGTGAACCTGTACGCTTTAATCTCTCTTCCACCAGCGATGAATTAGATATTTCTGCTGGTGACTTAATAGATATAAAGAGTGAGAGTTTTATCTCGTTACCGCCTTTTATTGCCACGTTAGCCAGTGATCATGACCGTTCACAATTAGCGGCTAACCAAAAATTACGAGAGGAAGTCACGCTAGCTTGCCAATTAACAGAAGTCGGAACGCTACAGCTCGAATGTGTGAGCACCCATTCAGATCAACGTTGGCAAGTCGAATTTTCGGTTCGAAACCAGCACAGCAATAAGAAAAGTGACAATAACTCAGAATTAGCTGAATCTATTCTACCCGCAAATATTGAGCAAGCAACCAAAGCCATTAAGCAGGTTTTCGGTGGTAGTAAAAATAATGATCCAAAGCTGGTGAAAACCCTCAATAAAGATCTCGATAAAATGCTAGGTAAACGTGAACGATGGGATTCACCTTGCTTACGCTTTCTCAATGACACCCTAATTGAGAGTCGTAAACGTCGTCGCCGCTCTGAACAACATGAAAGAACTTGGTTGAAACTGGTGGGATTTACGCTGCGTCCGGGATTTGGTTATCCCTCTGATGAGTACCGAATCGAGCAACTTTGGGGACTCTATCAACACGGTATTCAATTCGATAATCAACCTCAAGTTTGGAGTGATTGGTGGACGTGCTGGCGTCGTGTGGCTGGGGGTTTATCGCAACAGCAACAATTAACGATTTTTAACGAGATATCTAAATACGTCAATCCAGAAGCGACTAGAAACAGTAAGTTATCTCACGAAATGCAAACCCGTGGCTATGAAGAGATGGTGCGCTTGTTAGCGTCTCTTGAACATCTGCCCTTTGAGAAAAAACTGCAACTGATTGAGTGGATGTTTGGTCGTTTGCAAAAGTCTCAATACTCACAAGCGCATTGGTGGGCAATTGGACGAATTGCCACTCGTTCTCCTTTTTACGGTAGTCAGCATAACTTACTTTCTGGTGAGCATATTGCCTATTGTCTGCCTCATCTTATGGAGTATGAGTGGCGCAAAGAACCTCATATCGCCTTTGCTGCCGTTATGATGACCCGTAAAACAGGGGATAGAAATCTTGATGTCAGTGATGAGATCCGAAGCGAAGTACTTAAGAAGCTCAAACAGAGTAAAGTGCCACAAAGTTGGATTGAGATGGTCTCTGAAGTGAAGATACTAACCGAAGAAG
This sequence comes from Vibrio sp. SS-MA-C1-2, assembly GCF_021513135.1. Lineage (NCBI taxonomy): Bacteria > Pseudomonadati > Pseudomonadota > Gammaproteobacteria > Vibrionales > Vibrionaceae > Vibrio > Vibrio sp. SS-MA-C1-2. The sequence goes on along the minus strand of NZ_CP090980.1, from coordinate 732,203 downwards.
AGACCAAGCGTGTCTTTGGTGATGCGCTACCAAGTGGATTACGTTTAGTGACTGAATAACAATAAGTCTGTCATAATTGCTCATTGAGCCGTAACGAATAAGCGGAGCAATGAGTAATTATCAAAAAAACCAATAGTAGAAACTGAGAGCTTGATAGAATGTTAAGCAGGTTTGAGTTAACTATTTTATCTGAAACACTCAACAGTCAGGCTTTAATTATGCTCTATGCTCTTCATGCTTGACTATTTTTTTAATAAAATAATCCAACCGATAGATATTTCATTGGTAACCACTTTGTATATCACGGGAGTAAATTCGATAAAAATTCGAGTATGAGTACTCCCTTTACTGACTAACTCATTTCTGCCCCAAAACGAGCTAGCAATTTAATGTTGTCGAAACTTATTTTTGAACATTTATCAGTTTCAATTTTTTTATTTATAACTTGGAATTATTCATCATTGGTGAATTAAAAATCAAAAACCTTTGCTATTGATCTCATAATACCCTTCTGGAATAGACACTTTAAAATACCTTGGTTCTCGCCATACAAATTATCATTTATTCTTCAAATAGAGACTCAGCCCCAATCAACGGGATAATTCTTAGCAAAACATCTTCCATCACACCGTTTTCAGCGGCGGTTATCTTCTTCGCGTTACGGTCTTTCCAAGAGAATGTTTGAATCAAGCTTGATGCCACGACACTAGGTTTATCCAAATTCCTAACTGAAACCTCGGTAGCTTGACCTCGGATACTGGTACTAATCGGACAGCAGATAAGTAGCCCCGTTTGCTGATTGTATTCTTTACTTGAAAGGACAAGGGCTGGACGGTACTTACCGATCTCCTTGCCTTTCACGGGTTCAAAATCTAACCAGATAATGTCATTGCGTTTAGGGATGTACTGAGCCATTATTCGCCGAACTCTTTACCAGAAACAACCGCTAATTCGTCAGCATGTGCCGTATGAGCATCTAAGCCGTTCAGAAGTTCTTTTTCGCTGAACGGAAAGCGTTTCTTCGGACGTTTGATTGGTTCGATAGTGATTTTTTTACCATCAGCTTTAACCTCAATATCAGCCCCTTCAACCAAACCAAGCTGACGAATGAACGTAGCAGGAATTATGTTGCCAAGACTATTGCCAATTTTTCGTACTTGAGTGCGCATATCCCAACCTCTATGTAACTACATTGTTATAACAATGGTGATTGTACCCCCTTTATTTAAGGTGTCAACATTGTTATAACTATAATATCATATTACCGCCAAACTAAGACGATCTAACTGATGTTTTGGGGCAAATCAGTTAGCGTTCTCTAACAAGATTTAAATGAAGGCATCTCTGTTTAATATTCTTCATGCTAATAACATCTAAAGGTATGACCAAACTTAGTTACCACTACACAACAACCTAGCGACTTCAAGTATGAAGGGTATAGTTCTATCTTACTCGTGACGCTAAAACTGATGCAACAGAACTCTTCACCCTAATCGCAAAACAAAATCATCCTGTGATCGGGACAGTAAACGGGGCATTTGTGAGCACGGCTGAACCACAGTATCTATCACTTTGTCTTGATAACTCATCAGCGGTGACGGTTAATGCTCTGATGTACCAGCAAATAAAGCGCAGCAATAAAAACCATACCGCTAAATTTGAGCTAGCCCTGGCTCAGCCGGAACAATTGACTCAATTTGTAGAGTTTGCTGCAACCAATATCGGTGCACCTGAGCAGTGGCTGGCGGGTTACTTTGAAAACCTTATCAGCCGTAATGAACTGTTCGGTTACTGGAAAGAGGGTGAACTATTTGCTACTGGCGAATGTCGTCTATTTGATGAATACCAAACCGAGTATGCAGATCTTGGTATGATTGTGGCGCAGTCTCAGCGTGGAAACGGTATTGCCACTCACGTTCTTAATTGGTTAGTTAACTCAGCCAATCAACGAAACTTAACCCCTATCTGTTCGACTGAGAGCGGTAACCTTGGTGCACAAAAAGCAATAAAACGAGCAGGTTTATTACCGTTAAATCGTATCGTCCAGATTGAGTTTTAATCAGAAGTATGGGTAAATAAACGATTCCCTAGCCCTTCGACGCATTTAATTATTCGTTTCATAATCAACCCAACAGGTGATAGATAAGATATCGATTAATGACTGGATAAAACCTTGGCGTCGATGAGCTGTTTCATGATCTCTTTACTCTTACGACGACACATATCTCGAAATAGGCGAACTGCGGGCGTTATTGACTGTTTTGACGGACACACTAACCACAACTCCGTGGGTTTTGGGGTAAATTCTGGCATCACATTCACTAAGCGGCCACTCAGCAAATCGCTCGAAATATCAATACTCGACTTCACGGCAATCCCTTTACCCGCCACACACCAACGGCGTACCAATTCGCCATCATTCGCAAATCGATTACCACTCATCTTCACTTTAAAATCTTTCACTCTCTGATCATTATCTATTTGTGAAAACTGCCAAACGTCGTGAGTGACATCAAAGAGCTGATAAAACAGTCCATTGTAATTCACTAAATCATGAGGATATTTAGGGGTTCCGTGAGCCGCAATATATTCAGAGCTGGCGCAAAGAACATCAGGCACATCGCACACTTTAAACCCATAAAGATTAGAATCAGAAGGCGAGCCATAACGTAAAGCAAGATCAACAGAGTCGCGATAAAAATCGATATTACTGTCACTAATATTGATCTTTAAACTCACTTTTGGATGCTGATCAAGAAACTCATCGAGCCATGGGATCACAAAGTTTCGCCCTAAATCAGAAGAGAGCGAAAGCCGCAATTCACCATCCACAATATCGAGATCATCCCGCATATTCTGTTTGGCTTGCTCTAATAGCAGTAACGCCTGCTCACACTGTGGTAAGTAACGCTCCCCTAATGCAGAAAGTCTTAACTGGCGAGTGGTGCGAATAAATAACTCTGCATCGAGTGACTTCTCAACCCGCTTTAATGCCGCACTCGCCGTTGCCGTACGCATATTTAAGCTGGTCGCGGCAGCCGTAATACTCCGCATCTCTGCTATTTTTAATATCACTTGAAGATCTTCTAACAGCATATTGTCAAAAATTATTTGATAATGTTTCAATCATTATGCTGTTTATCATTGTGAAATCAAGCTCTATTATACTTACATCGCAACAGAGATGATGTTGCTCCAATTAAACAACCTAAGAGAAATGATGATGAAAGCGATCGGTTATACTCAATCACTACCTATTACAGACACTAATGCCCTTGTTGATATCGAGCTCGCTCAACCGGTTGCGACAGGTCATGATATTCTGGTTAAAGTAGACGCTATCTCAGTTAACCCTGTTGATTATAAAATTCGCCAAAACTTCCCAGCAGAACAGAACGCGCCTCGTGTTTTAGGTTGGGATGCAGTAGGTGAAGTTGTCGCGATTGGTGAAGCAGTGACTCAATACCAATTAGGTGACATCGTTTATTATGCCGGTGACTTAAATCGTCAAGGCAGCAATGCAGAGTTTCAATTAGTTGATGAGCGCATCGTTGGCTTAAAACCAAAAAGTTTAACTAAAGCAGAAGCGGCGGCACTTCCTTTAACCACGATTACAGCTTGGGAGTTACTGTTTGATCACTTAAACATCACTAAGCAATCGGTAGAATCAACGGACACATCTGATGAAGTGATTCTAATTACAGGTGCTGCGGGCGGTGTTGGATCGATCTTTGTTCAAATTGCTAAAGCCTTAACCGGTGCAACGATTATCGCTACCGCTTCACGTGAAAGTTCAGCGAATTGGATCAAAAGCTTAGGTGCAGATTATATTGTTGATCACAGCAAAGATCTTAAACCACAAATCGAGGCACTGAATATTGGTCAAGTGACGCATGTTGCTAGTTTACACAGTACAGACACTTATTTAGATAGCTTTATCGATATTCTTGCACCATTTGGTAAGGTCGCATTAATTGATGATCCAGCAACCCTTGATGTGATGAAAATGAAGCCAAAGAGCCTTTCTCTTCATATTGAGTTTATGTTCGCACGTTCAATGTTTACCGCAAAAGATATGATCAAACAGAGCCAGTTACTGAACGAAGTTGCTAGCCTTATCGACAGTGGCTACCTAAAAACAACCGTCGGTGAAAACTTAGGTACAATCAATGCTGAACATATTAAACAAGCACATCAGAAATTAGAATCTGGTACTGCGATTGGTAAAATTGTACTCGAAGGTTTTTAATTTTCGTTGAAGCCGTAAATATAAGTCTTAAGTAATCTAAAAAAGCCGCTTGATTGAGAAGGTTCACTTCGAAGATTAGGCGGCTTTTTGTTTATCTAAAACAACCGAGAAACAACGAGCAAATATTATTGAATCTTCACATTTTCTGCTTTCTTCATAAAGGATTCATTATGGCGCAGCATGGATTGCAACTCTTCGACATATTTCTCACCAATTTGAGAGTAATTCACTAAACCATTCGCTAATTGGTGAGCCGTAATAGGTTCATTGCTGGCTCTTAATTTAGCTCGGATCTCATGAAGTTGATGATACGCTTGGTGACTATTTAAGTTATCCATATAGGCGTAAACCGACTCACTCATAGAGTCAAACTTCTTAACAGCATGAAAATGTTCTGGGTCAGGATGAAGTGGAACAAGTCCACACCCTTCGACAAAACACCATTGACCAAAATAGTTATTGGCATCAACAGCAAAACGAGAGGTTCCCCAAGCAGACTCAATTGCCGCTTGTGACATTGCTAATTCAACAGGGATAATATCAACTCGGGAAAGTAACGAGTTTAGCCAAGCTGTCGTTACACCACCTTTAGGAATAGGTGAACGATAACGCTTACTTAACTTCTCAATAAAGGCTTTTTCTGACCCTTTGAGTTCAATCAAAGGAACTGGTGAAGTTTGTTGCCACTCAGCAATGTACTCTTTTAACTCACCGCGCTCTTGAGTAATCGCAATGTTTTTAGCCGCAATACTCGGATAAATAAAATTAAAAAAGGCTTGTTTCTTCTCTTGTACATTTGTCATTGTACGAAAATCTGGGGTTTTAGACGGCTGCTGGAGCACAACAGCCGTATGAGGTGTTTCTGAGGCTTTTAAATAATCAGAGGCAATATAACCTGCCAATAGTAAAGATAAGGGAATAACTATTAGCTTTTTTTTCAGTTTAACCATATTGCCTCTTTATAGATTTATTTAATTTTTAATTAGCTTCCTTAATAATGGGGTCATAAAGATTAAGATCACACCGGCAACACACGCTGCAAGACCTAAACCACCAAATACAGAAGCATAACCGGCATCCGTTGTTGCTGCTGCGCCTTGACCCGGCATCATTTCAGAGAAACTAGCTGCAACAATAGAAGCGACACCCGTTACCAACATCCAAGCGCCCATCATGCCGCCTTGATATTTCTTCGGTGCAAGCTTACCTACCATTGCATAACCGATTGGAGAAATAAGAAGTTCACCAATACTTTGTAAAATATAGCTCAATCCAACCCAACTTACAGCAACCATTCCATTTGGATTCGCAAAATGGATACCAAGAGGCAGAACAAGGAAACCTAACCCGATGCAGATAAGCGATGAAGAGAACTGCATCGGAATATCAATATTAATTCCTTTCTTACGCAGTTTATTAAACAGCATCGCCATTAATGGACCGCCGATAACAATCACAACAGTATTAATATTTTGAATCCATTGTGGTGCAATCTTAAAGCCTGACATGGTTAAATCAACATTACGGTCAATAAATAACGATAAGCCCATTGGCGCTAATGAATAAAGAGACCAGAAGACTAAAGATCCAACGGCAAGAATCAAGTAAGAGACCATTCGACCTTTTTCATGCGCCTTTTTATGCTTAATAGTTAGAATAATCAAAACCAGAGCAACAAGTACTGCAATAAAGACCACTAAATGTCCCGCCAGCGAAGCAGAAACAAGTAGGTATTTAATAATTGGAATCAATGTAGCAATAATAATTAAACCTATTGCAAAAGAGCGTAACCATTTACCACGACTTTGACCAATAAGCGGCGTTGTCAGATCAGATAAGCTCTTCCAGAAAACCAGAGTCGCCAGCACAGCGGCTAAATTACCTAAAGTTGCGAACATAAACAGAGATTTATAATCAGCAAGGTTTTGGAAATAACCTGCAACCGCAAAACCGATAAAGAAACCAAGATTCATCCCTGCATAATTATATAAAAATGCAGATTCACGGCCTGGATCATCAGGGTGAAAACGTTGAGTCAGCATCATATTGATACAAGTTACATTTAAGCCACTGCCCGTTAAAAAGAGTGCAAGCCCCCAATAAAGCCCTGAATGACCAAACTGAGCAATAAAGTAACAACCAATAACTTGCAATACCATGCCGATAATAAACAAGTTTCGGTTACTCATTAAGCGGCCACCAAGTAACCCGCCTAATAGATGAAGGCCGTAGTTAAATGCGCCAAAAACACCCATAATAACGGTAGCTTGAACATCAGTAAAACCTAGCTTTTTCGTTGCATACAACACAAGCGTTGAATACAAAACAGCAAAGCCAAGTGTGGCAAAGGTTTGAATAATTAATAGGGCAAAAGAGGCTTTTTTCTTATCTCTTTGTATTGCGATTTCATTTAAATTTTCAGTTGTCAAAACAGTCTCCACTATCTTCGCTGGAATTATCTCGATAAGAGATGAGTTAGGGAATAACTAGAAGATAATTGAAGGAGCAAACATGATCAAGCTCAAAAAAAGCAGTGAATAACCATGCAAATTTATAGTAATAAAAGCCAATCATTAGCTCCTATTATCTATCGAGAACCAAAATCACAGCGCTTACCATTACAAAACAAGCACTTATATATTTAGGATGTCATAACTATTATATTTTTTATTCATTAAAGATTAGTTTTAATAATGGATTGGATTTGCAATATATATACAAAACCCTAAAGCAAAAAATATAAACCAATGATTTATAAGAGAAAATAAAAGAAGATACCTAAAAATGAAATCTTATATTCACATTAGAAAAAGTTAAACAAAAAGAGTGAGTAAAAATAGTATGGACACAAAATAACAACAATTATAGAAAATATTTAACCTACCCAACCATAAATAAATTGATAACTGAATTCATAAAAATTTATATCTATTTTCATCAGCTTAAATATTCAATTTATTTGCAATATTATTTTATATAATCGGTATCTTATCTCTCATTTAACTATACCTAAAATAATTAGAGTTGCTAGTAGGCGGCAAGTGAGTGAGGCCCCATGAGTATAGGTGTATTATATGATTGGGGCGAGTAAATGCAGCCAACAACCTAGCGACTTCAAGTATGAAGGGGATAAGCCTATACCTAAAGTAATTGGAGTGACAAGTAGACAGTAAAAGAGTGAGTTTATATAAGTATAGATAGGCTGATATAATGAGAGGTGAAGGAATGCCAGAGTAGGTAGCAATCTCGTCACTTCGCAGCATCATGTATAACGGGAATACTCTCTTTTTACCTAAAGTTGCAGTGTGATGACTGCAACTTCAGGCTGATAATTTTCTTTCGTTAACTGATTTTCTCGCTAGTCAATTTATTTCGCCAGCTGCTTAAACGTATCAAAATAATTTGGGAAGGTTTTTGACGTACAGTTAGGATCATTAATGGTGATACCACAATCAGCAAATGCAACGAGAGAGAAACACATCGCCATACGGTGATCATTATAAGTATCAATTGCTGCATGGTTAATTTCAGCAGGTGGTGTAATGGTAATATAATCTTCACCCTCATCGACAATCGCACCGACTTTACGTAGTTCTGTTGCCATCGCAAACAGACGATCAGTCTCTTTTACACGCCAGTTGTAGACGTTACGAATCGCAGTCGTTCCTTCAGCAAACAGTGCCGTTGTTGCAATCGTCATCGCTGCATCAGGAATATGATTAAAGTCGAGATCAACGGCTTTTAATTCACCTTTACGGGCAATCACGTAATCATCACCCCACTCTATCTCTGCGCCCATCGCTGCCAGTGCATCTGCAAATTGAACGTCACCTTGAATGCTCTTTTTACCAATCCCTGTCACTTTAATTTCACCGCCGGCAATGGCTGCCGCAGCTAAGAAATAAGAGGCTGAAGAGGCATCACCTTCCACCAGCAGATCACCAGGGGAAACATATTGCTGTCCCGCAGGAATCACAAACGTCTGATAGTTTTGGTTATCAACCGTAACACCAAATTGCGCCATAATATGTAGCGTAATGTCGATATAAGGCTTCGAGACTAAGTCGCCTTTAATTACAATCGTCGTATCGGCCGTTGCTAAAGGTGCTGCCATCAGAAATGCGGTTAAAAACTGACTCGAAATAGAACCATCAATCTCAACCGTACCGCCGTTTAATCCTGTGCCTGTAATTTCAACGGGTGGATAATCGGTCTGCTCAAGATAGTCCACTTTGGCGCCTGTCTGACGAAGTGCATCGACTAAATGACCAATTGGGCGCTCTTTCATTCGAGGTTCACCGGTTAAAATCACTCTCCCCTCACCTAAACAGAGTGCTGCCGCTAATGGACGCATTGCCGTTCCTGCATTTCCTAAATAAAGCGATAGAACGTCAGATTGTTCAGCAACGGTAAATGGTCGCCCTAACCCTTCGACTTCACACACCGTATTATTTTCGGAAAGACGATAAGTCACACCTAACTGCTGCAAGGCATCAAGCATATGACGAATATCATCACTATCAAGAAGATTAGTTAAACGTGTGGTTCCTTTGGCCAGAGCAGCCAGTAATAGTGCGCGATTCGAAACACTTTTAGACCCCGGTAAATTAACAATACCAGAAACGCGTTCAATCGGTTGTAGGGTTAAACTTTCCATAAACGTTCTTTGATTCCTTTTTATCATTCTGTCTTGACTACAGATCTTCTCATTACTATACCTTGAGAGTATCGAAAAGTTCATTAAGACGCTAGAGCTAGTTTTAATATCGACTCAGATCTTCCCACCGTATAACTTTAGTGGTTAATTTTCATACTAATCATATGGAAAAACTCATCAGCTTCACCCTATAAATAAAGAGAAATCCGATGAGTTTTAGTTTTTCAGCTCAAGAATTGAACAAGTATCACTCATTACGAACGAACGGGTTTCGCTAACCAAACTAAAGGTATCAACCCGATACACAGAATACCTGAGGCCCAAAAGAGATCAGAGGTCGATAACATATAGGCTTGTTTAATAATCACCTGATTGACCGCCGATAAATTATGTCCTAATTGCTCAATTATCGACATTGCTCCTTGATTATCCATGGTAAAGCGCTCGGCTATTCTCGCATGATGCAGTTCCATACGATTATCCCATAAGGTCATCACCACCGAAGATGAAATACTGCCAGCTAACGTTCTGAAGAAGGTCGAAAAAGCAACCGCATCCGCAATATTATCCTTATCAACACTGGTCACCACTAAGTTTTGTAAAGGAACAAAAAACGACAGCGTCCCTAAACCTAATGCTAACTGCGGCAACATGATGTAGATAAAAGGCGCATCTGTATTGAATGTTGCTCGCCAAAAACCGACAATACCAAAGATAATGAAGCCGTAACTTAAGATAAAACGAAGGTCAATTTTCTGAACTAATTTACCAATAATTGGGGCACTCAAAACAGCAAAAATACCAACAGGTGCCACAGCAAAGCCAGACCATGTTGCGGTATACCCCATCACACCTTGCAACCAAAGTGGTAACAGAACAGTCGAACCAAAATAGACCATATAGCCTAAGCACATCACGACAACAGCAACTAAGAAATTACGACGCTTAAAAAAGCGGAAATTAACTACAGGTGAGTCATGATACCACTCCCAAATGATCATCACGCCCCAAGAGATCACCGCAATTACAGCTAAAACAACAATTAAGTTAGAAGCGAACCAGTCTCGATCCTTTCCTAAATCTAACATCATTTGTAGACTGCCTGCCGCAAGCACTAATAATGTAATCCCGACATAATCAATCGCCGTTTTCTCTGTTTTGGTATCTTCATTGCGTAATAACGCATAAATAATACCGCAAGATATGATACCAACCGGAATGTTAATAAAGAATATCCAGCTCCAAGAGTAATTATCGGTCAATATCCCGCCAAGAATAGGGCCAAGTATCGGAGCAACCACCACGGTCATCGACCACAATGCCATCGCTAATCCATGTTTCTCTCTTGGGAAATTACGTAACAAAATACTCTGTGAAAGTGGAGCAATAGAGCCAGATACAGCACCTTGTAGCACACGAAAGAAGATCAACATCTCCATGCTCGTCGACATACCACAAAGTATAGAGGCTATAATAAAACTAATAACCGCTATACAAAATAGCTTCACTTCACCAAAACGACGACTTAAAAAGCCAGTCATTGGCATTGAGATCGCATTTGCCGCACCAAAGGCCGTAATGACCCATGTCCCTTGGTCATTAGAAACACCAAGATTACCCGCAATAGTTGGTACCGCTACGTTTGCAATGGAAGTATCAAGTACCATCATAAAGGTGGCCATTGACGTCGCCAATGCAATCAATATCAGTTTAGATTTAGGGATAGCGTCTAAATCAGACATGATCTTCCCCTAATTACTTAATGAGTGTCGCGACAAAAGCATCCACTTGCTGATTCACTTTAGTCAGACGCTGTTGTTGTAATTTCTGAATATCATCCTGTTGAGTAAACACTTTAAAATCAAATGGTTTCAGGTCTTTACTTACCGTATCAATAGTAACAGTCATTGACATACCAACACGCAGTGGGAACGCTTTCAACTGTGCAGGATCAAGATAGATTCGAACCGGTACACGCTGAACAATCTTAATCCAGTTACCTGTTGCATTTTGTGCAGGAATTGGCGAAAAAGCACTACCTGAACCGGCATTAATGCCAGCAACCACACCATGATAGACATGTTCATCACCATAAATTTCTGACGTTACTTTAACCGCTTGCCCTGGCTTAATATTAGTTAATTGCGTCTCTTTAAAGTTGGCATCAATCCAGATGTGATCCAGAGGAACAACGGTCATTAGAGCTTGACCTGCTTGAATTTGCTGACCTACATGCACATTACGCGTTGCAATCATGCCTGAGCGAGGAGCAACAATATCACTATTTAATCGCGCTAAATAGGTATGACGTAACGCCGCAATCGCACTCTGAATTTGTGGATTATTAATGATTGCTTCATCAGGATAAAGCGCTTCTAAACTTTCTAGTTGCTTGGTTAATGCCGTCACATTTTGTTGATTAATCGCGACTGCATTCTTAGCGTGTGCCAATGTCTCAGCAAGAACAGAGCCATCTTTGTCACCACCAATACGACGTTGGTAATCAGACTGTGCTTGTTGTAATTGGATCTTCTGTGATGCTAACTCTGCTTTTAATTGAGCGATTTTCAGGTAATTACTTTTGACTTGACGAACCACTGAGTTCAATGTCGCTTCATCATGTTGTTGTTGTAGAATAATGTTATTTTTATTTAATGAAACCAGCGTATCACCTTGTTGTATATTTTCGCTATCATCCACACTGATCTTACCCACAATACCCGGTTCTTTAGAGGTAATCATTACTCTCTGCCCAGAAACATAGGCATCATCCGTTATCTCAACACCTTTCGGCATTAAGAAATACCAACCTGCCAATGCCGCTGCAATAATGATAATAAACAGTACAATCAATTTATTACGCTTTTTAGGGTTACTATTTGTTTGCTGTTCCATTTCACGGCCTTCTTCTGTTTGTTCTTTTATTGATTCAATAGTCATATTAAATACGCGTCTCAATGCTTAACTATTTTGATCTTACTGATTCTTTGATGATGATTGTTGAGGCACGGGTTGTTGATACCCTCCACCCAGTGCAACAATCAGTTGTAGCTGTTGCTGAAGTACAGAGCTATCAGCTTTGGTCTTATTAATCAGTTGTTGATGCCACTTTAAACGCGCACTGTTCATCTCGTTATAGGTTGCTAAACCACGACGATAACGTTTATCAAGGATTTGATACGCTTGATGGTATTTATCTGTCGATGAGATGAGTAACTGTTGCTGTTGATGAGCAGACTCAAGGCTGATAATGGCATCTGATGTCTGTTTCACTGCATTCAATACTGTTTGATTATAACTATTTACTGCTTGATCGTATTGGATATTGGCCGTGTTATATTTTGAATCACGAACTCCACCATCATAAATCGGTAACGTTGTGCCCACCGTGGCTCCGGTTAATAGCAAGTCTGCTGGATTCATATTTGAAAGCTTTTGCGCCAATCCCATCACCATTAAATTAAAGTCTGGATAATAGGCTTTTTTTGCCAACGCCACATTTTGTCCATTTGCTTCGACCATCCATTGACTGGCGACAACATCAGGGCGGCGTGCCAGTAAATTCATGGGAATATTCTTAACACTATCCAATTGTTTAATGGTGTTCGCGTTCGGTGCAATAAGTTCACCTAACTGAGATGGTGACTTGCCTAAATAGAGTGCCAGTTGATTTTTAGCTAATTTTTGAGCTAATTTTGCTGCTGATAACTCCGTTTTTAAGTTATCTAATTCACCATTGTTCTGATAAAGCGCAGTATCTGTTGCAAGGCCACGCGAAATCTGGGATTCAATCACTCGATTTTGGCTTTCCATCTCATTAATTAATAGCGTGACGGTTTGCTCGATGTCGAAATTATCTTGAAGAACAAAATAACTTTGTGCAATGGAGGCTGAAACTAGCAAACGACTTTGAGCTTGTTGTGCTTTCGTTGATAGCACTTTATCTGACGCTAACTCAATAGATGTTTTGTTCTTACCCCAAAAATCAAGTTGATAAGAGAGGGAGGGTAAAAGCATACCTAAGCCAGAGTAATCAGAATCAGATGGATTAAAGGATGTTCCACCACCAATTCCACCGCCACTCGCCGTCAGATTAACTTTAGGTTTATTGCCCGTTTTCGCTAATGAAACTTGTTCTTTTGCTAACTTCAGTTGATTATTAACATCGATTAACGATAAATTCTGCTGTAATCCTAATTCGATTAATTGCGTTAATTGGGGATCGTTAAACTGTTGCCACCAGTTAGGGGCTAAGTTATCAACTTGTTTCGTCTCGGCTAACAACTGTTTTGTTGTCATCTCTGTTATATGCTTGGGTTCTTTTGGTGGAACCATGCTACAAGCAGATAACAGAGATGCAGTAAACATTAGCGCGATGGCATTTAATTTCTTTTTATTTTTCATATTGTCACCTACTATTTAAGGGTAACAATTATATGTAACTAAATATGAAGATAAATCGAATTTAAGGAACACACTGTTGCACAGATACAACAATCCATTACCATTAGATCTAAACGCTATCTATATCTATGTCCGAGTTATTGATTGCCATAGCTTTACTCAAGCTGCCGAAGAGTTAGGATTAACAAAATCGACCGTCAGCCGTAAAGTCGCAGAACTGGAAAAATTTCTAGGCGTAAAGTTATTAGTACGCTCAACACGAACCTTAACCATCACCAAAGAAGGTAAAGAATATTATCAATCCTGTGTTGAATCCTTAAATGTATTAAATAAAGGGACATCACAGATTATTGATAGTGGTGAGAAAGTCAGAGGCCCTCTGAATATCGTGGCCCCAATGGAGATAGGATGTGGTTTCCTTGGTCGTATTATGCGGGACTTTATGCGGGAAAATACAGAAATTAAGATCAACCTTGATCTGTCGAATAGAGATGTCGATATCATTAGTGATGGTTATGATTTAGGCGTGAAAGTGGGAAAAATGCATGACTCGGCCTTAATCAAGCGAACGTTTTTCCATTCTCAACGTATTTTAGTGGCAAGTCCTGATTACCTTGAGCAATATGGTACCCCTCAATCTATCAATGAACTCACGTCAAATCATCAACAAGTCAAGTTTGTTTCAACTGGAATAGAGGAAGATATTTTATCAAAACTTCCTTATCGTTTACGGGTTAATTCCTTAGATGCAGTATTACAAGCTGCTGTAGATGGTTTTGGCATCGCCTCCTTACCGACTCTTTTCTGTTACTCCCCTATCAAGGAAGGAGAGTTAGTTCATATATTGCCAGATGAACATAGCGTTTCGATTCCAATTAACTTTATCTACCCAGATAGAAAGCTGCCCCCAAAACGATTAACCGCATTTATTGAATACACCATCCAAGAATGTATTAAGTTAGAAAAAGAAATTAAGAAAAATAAAGATTATCAAAGACAATCTAAAATTTATGGTAAGTAGGCATTTAAGGGAGACATTCACTTCTCTCTTAGTGTTAACAACTGGTTTTAAATGGTTTTTATTATATAAAACATTAGAGCTGCTAGTCGTTGATTCAACACAATCAACGACTAGCAGCTCTAATCACTTTTGGCATCAGTATTCAATACACTCATCTAAAAACTAAAAAAACACAAGCATTAAACCACTAACTAATGAAAAAACAAGTACAAACATTCTTAGTGTTTTGTCATTTATATATCTCTTAATATAATTACTTAAATAAAGACCTAAAAATACAGATAGAAAATAAAAAGAAATATCTTGATTTAATATTATTGACGAAGAACCCATAACAATCAGAATAACAATTGATATTATTTCACCAAATAGAAAACAAGCTGCGATTGATGCTCTCATCACAGATGCTTTTTCATATTGATATACCAATGCTAAAGGTGGACCACCTACCCCTGTTGATGTTTCAGTAATACCTGTTACTAATCCTGCACAAAAATAGGCTTTATTATTAGGTGAAAATTTAGGTGCGATAAAACTTAAACCAACTGCAAATACCGTAGAAGCACCTACAAATACTTTTAATGCTTCAGGAGTTAGAATGACTAATATAAAAATGCCTAAAAATGTACCAATAAATCTAGAAGGAAATATCCATTTTAAACTTGGTTTATTTAATGAAGACAACTCCCTTATTAATATATAAGCATTTAATGGGATCATTAATAGCAATAAAGTAAAAGGCATTAACTCAGGTTGAGCATAAATTAAAACAGGGGCCATTATTAAAGCAAACCCCATCCCCGTTGAGCCTTGGATCGTTGCAGAAATCAAAACAGTAATAAAAATTAATATAAAAGTCAATGTGTCTCTCCAAGGACATAAGTTAACATACTTATACTTCCCTTTTAGTTTTTAATTTAAAGTAAAATGTTCATTAATTTTATGGATTGGTGATTTTAATACAATATCTTTTGATATTAAATTCACTTCATCCAGAAGTGCATTAAGATCCCAGTCAACAGGCATACCTTTATATAATCTAGTTTTCCCATTAACAATAACTTGGTCGATTTGGGATTTATTCATTAACCTCACCATCTCCCAAATCAAATCCCAACTAGGTGATAATTCTGGAATATAAATATCAATAATCAAGAAGTCTGCTTTCTTTCCTATCTCTATAGAGCCGATATCATTTGATTTTATACTTTTTGCAGCTAAGTCTGTTGCCATGGATAGCCAAATATCACCACTACCACAATTAAAATCGCCATTCTTAATGCCATAAGTAAACCTATGAGCCATTTCTGCTGTATCCATTAATCTAAAACCATCACTTCTCGTACTATCAGTTCCCAATCCAACATTAACATCCAAGTGATATAACAATTCAGCAGGTAAAACGGCATTCCCTTTCCATGCACTCGCGACAGGACAATAACTGACATTAGCATCTGCATTTTTAATCAACTTCAATTCAGGTGGAGTTAAAAGTGTGCTATGGGCAAGAAGAGTGTATTCATTTAATGCATTAGCTTTAGATAAATGCTCAATTGGGCGCAATGAACGATCAATTAAGGAACGCTCAACCGCAACCAAATGCTCATTGGCATGTGTTTGAAATAAACATTTAGATTCTTTACAAAGATTAGCTGTAAATTCTAATGCTTTATCTGAGGCAATTTCAGGTATTGCTATAGCTAATGATGGCGTGATTAAATCGTGTGATTGATATTGACTGATAAATCTCTCAGATTCTTTCACAATATCTGTCATTGGTCGAAATTCATTAGCTCCAATCTTATCATTTGACGTTTTTGCTAAAACCGCTCTAATTCCAACTTCTTCAATTGACTCTGCTAATAAACTTAAACTTTTCTCAGTTCTTGCTCCTGGATCAACAACGGTTGTAAATCCACCCCTCAAAGACTCTAAGCATCCCAGTTTAGCCGATAGCTTAATAGATCGTTCCGTAAGATTTGATTCCATAGGGATCCAGATCCGTTTAAAGATTTCAGAGGGTTCACCAAACACAAGTGACTTACCAAACGATTGAGCTAAATGATTATGTGTATCAATAAACCCAGGGCTTACTAATTTATTCTTAATTTTAACTTTTTGATATTCTGGGTATTTACTTAGCAAGTTTTCTACTGTATCAATATCTTTAAATAGTTCACCTTTAATAACAAAACCAAAATTTTGCTTAACTTCACCTTTATATATTAAATGATCAGGAATATAAATAGTATTATCTTTTATTTCAATGGAATGTGTCATTTTATAATTTCCAATTATACTAATTGAGAAGATATTCACCTAGTTATGAATACACTAAGTGAATGAGCAATATTAATGTGATAAGCTTTCAGATAAATTAGGTTTAGATTGTTTCTTTGTTTCTTTTATTATGAACAAAACATTGACCAGTAGTGCAGTTAATGTACCGGCTGCTAATCCATTACCTAATGTCATCTGAACAATAGGATGGAAATTAGAATACAATTGAGGAATTAATGTAGGAAGCAACCCCATTGTTAACCCAGCAGATAACGTATACATTTCCGCATGATTTTTTAATTCAACTTTTCTTAGCATATCAATACCAATGACACCAATAATGGCAAAAACCATAACTGCGGTTCCACCGATGACATAAGGTGGAATTAATGCGGCTAATCTACCAATTGGAGCAATTAGTGAGATGAAAATTAAAATAAAACCGGCCATTAACGTGACATATCTTGATTTAACATTTGTAGCTCTTACTATGCCAATATTTTCTCCTGAAGTTACAATCAATGATGTACCAAAAAAACCACCAATTAATGATGATAAAGCATCTGCTTTAATTGTTTTTGGTGCAATTTTAGCAGGGTCCTCTTTACGTCCTGTAATTTCTGCTGTTGCTATTGTTTGCCCTGTAGCCTCAGCCATTGAAATCACAGAAAAAAGTAATAAAGGTAATGAAGCCCATAAGTCAAATTTAGGCATACCAAAAGGAAGGAATGCTGGGAATGTTAAAACAGGGCCATTTAATACTCCAGAATAATCAATATTCGTGAACATATTAGCAAAAAATGTCCCAGCTAATAATCCAATCATCACCGCTAAACGTTGAAGTGTACCTGATAAGAAACGTGCACAAAGAATAGTAAAAAGAATCGTAGCTCCGGCCAACATCACATGTGTTGTTGATGCATAATCAACATCAGTTGGTTGTCCAATAATATTACCACCAAAAACTTTAATTAATTTAATTGAAACTAATAGCAACATAGTTCCTATAACGATAGGAGGAAAAAATTTAATTAATCGTTGAAAAAAAGGTAACACAAGAAAATAAAAGCAGGCAGTCATAATCACCGCACCACTTGCTGTTTGTACATCCGTTTGTGTTGCAATCGCAACAAAGATAAAAATAGGAGCACCACCAGGTAACATAATAAAAGGTAACTTAGCTCCCATATTGAAAGCTCCAGTACTTTGCAAAATAGTACCTAAACCACAAACAAAAAATGTCGCACTAATCAAGCTAACGGTCATGGACATAGGAAGGTCTAAAATACTTGCAATTAGAAATACCCCTGTTAATGGCGATGCTGCCATAACAAGTACATGTTGAATACCATAAATGATTTGTTTTTTTAATGATAGCTTTTCGTCAACAGGTTCAATAACTAGTTTAATATCTACATCTTTATTCATCATAACATTACATCCTAGTCTGTTTATAAATATTTTATGAGATTAATAATTTAAGCTATAAATCGTTAGTTATTTCTTTACACAACAAAAAAACCAAAACGATTTGGCATATTAAGCCAAATCGTTTTGGTTGTGTCGACACCAAATATTTTAAATTCATATCTAAATCACATTATTTTAAATTTAATAATGTATATTTCATTATTAACTAAATAGTTATTAACCCTTGCTCATAGCAATAAGAGTCCTATTATTTCCATATATTTATTTGACTAAATTATTATTGAGTAGACTCTTTTTCAATTAGAACAGGGGAAGGGATTAAGCTATTTATCTCTTTTGATTGGTCTATTTGGCTAAATAATTTTTCTAGGGCTATCATAGAAGCATCTTCTAAATGCAAATCAATAGCGGTCATAGGTGGTGTTGATGTTTGAGATATAATCCCATCAAATCGAGTGCATATTTTAATATCTTCTGGTACATTTATTTTTTGACCTTTTATATAGTTTAAAGCCCCTTCAGCAAACGTATCGATAGTAACAATAATCCCATCAATATCTTCATTATGTGTTAATAAGTATTCTGCCGCATTATATCCAGCCTCGACGCCATCGTTTTCATCTGCATATACAATTATTGGTAATCTATTGTATTTATGCATTTTATCAAGATAGTCGTCTTTGATTTCTAGTTGAGATAATCGAGAAGACTCCCCCATAATTAATGCAATATTAGAACATTGTTTTGTGACTAAGTGATTTATTAGTAGCGTTGATATTTTAGTATAATGTAAATCTACAAACTGATTACTATTGGTAATATTTTGATTACAACCGATCGATACAAAAGGTATTTGCTGTTTTTTTAAAAATTCAATGCAAATATCATCATTCTCAGGTTCAATGATAATAGCACCTGCAATATCACTTAAATTATGTAATTTAGATTTTGTTGTAACAGGAGGGGTTAACAAAATACTATAATCTTTATTAATAGTTAAGTGTGTAATTTCAGATACAATATTAAAAAGAAAGCCTAATTTAGAATGAGAATTTGAAGTTGCGAGAGGCATTGAACTAATAATAGCAATCGTATTATTTTTCTTTGTTCTTAAACTACTTGCGACTTTACTCGGTATGTAACCCATTTCATCTGCTTTTTGCTTGATTAAAGCTCTTGTTTTAGGGTTTACACTCCCTTATCATTTAAAGCGTGAGAGACAGTTGTTACTGATAAAGAAACTGATTTTGCCACATCATGTATAGTTATTTTCATTGTAATTCAATCATATCGAAACGTTCATTTATCATAACATATTAACCAAAGACTTATATTATTGATATAAAACAACTAATTTAAAAGGTTTAATTATTGGTCTTCATTAATTAAAAAGCACCCTCTTCCTTTAGAGTCATATATTTGTACTGGTACATAAGGTTATTGGGGTTGCCCATAGACGGAAAGCGAGTAAATAAAACCTATGAATTCAGGTGCATTATATAATTGAGACACAGTTAGTAGTCAATAATCTAGTCGCTTTAAGTAAGAATGGATGATACCCAAAGTAATTGGAGTTGCTAGTAGGCGGCAAGTGAATGAGGCCCCATGAGTCTAGGTTTTCTATATGATTGGGGTGACGAACGCAGCCAACAACCTAGCAACTTCAAGTAAGAAGGGATGATACCCAAAGTAATTGGAGTTGCTAGTAGGCGGCAAGTGAATGAGGCCCCATGAGTCTAGGTTTTCTATATGATTGGGGTGACGAACGCAGCCAACAACCTAGCAACTTCAAGTAAGAAGGGGATAGCCATTTTTTAGCTAAATATTTTTAAATAGCCATAACATTACTTTGATTTTTAGCTCAAAGAGACCAGTTACAACTAACGAATACCATGCAAAAATTCGTGACGGGTCGCAATATTACGTTTAAATATCCCACCAAGCGCTGTTGTGGTTGTCGCACTTGTGGCGTCCATCACCCCTCGGGCTTTCACACAATAGTGGGTTGCATCAATACTAACGGCGACATCATCGGTTTCAAGTAGAGTTTGCAGCGCAATTAATACCTGCTGAGTTAAACGCTCTTGAACTTGAGGTCGTTGAGCGAAAAAGCGCACAATACGATTAATTTTAGATAGGCCAATGATTTTATCTTTTGGCATATACGCGACACAAGCCTTGCCATCAATGACCACTAAATGATGTTCACAAGTACTGGTTAACGTGATGTTTTGCACCCTAACCATTTCATCAACCTGCATCTTATTATCAATCACCGTGATTTTGGGGAATTTTTGATAATCTAAACCAGAAAAAATCTCATCAACATACATTTTAGCCACGCGTCGAGGTGTTTCGATCAAGCTGTCATCAGTAAGATCAAGACCTAACGTCGAAAGGATCTGCTCC
This sequence comes from Vibrio sp. SS-MA-C1-2, assembly GCF_021513135.1. Taxonomy (NCBI): domain Bacteria; kingdom Pseudomonadati; phylum Pseudomonadota; class Gammaproteobacteria; order Vibrionales; family Vibrionaceae; genus Vibrio; species Vibrio sp. SS-MA-C1-2. The sequence continues at coordinate 711,752 of NZ_CP090980.1, read as the reverse complement.
ATGTGGTGCTCAATTTTGTCTTTTTGTTCTGACGTTGAAAGTAAGTTGTCACGAGTTGGCGTCTCTAATCCTTTCGCCTCTAGGGCTGACTTTACTTTTATTGCTTCATCCGTTAATGCCATTTTATGCCTCTTTACCAATGACTTTGTCTAGTTTACTGACTTGAAGTATTTCTAATCACGATTTATAGAGAATACCGCAAATAAATAAAATAAACACCTCAGTTTTGATCTTCATCTGTCGAAGTCTTTGAGTTTCTGTAATAATATTATTTATAACTCTTACATTTATAGATGGATAGAAACGATGGCAAGTTGTGATGCTCCTGGCTTAATGCCAATTGAAGATGCGTTAATTAAGATTTTAACCCCTGTAAAACCGGTAACTACCGTTGAGAATTTACCTCTTCCAGAAGCGATGAGTCGTGTTGTAGCTGAAGATATCTGTTCACCGATTAATGTGCCCCCTTTTGCCAATTCCGCTATGGATGGTTATGCCATCAATACGGCGGATCTTGAAAAGAACTTAACACTACCAATGGCGGGAAAATCTTTCGCGGGTCAACCTTATGAGGGAGAGATGCCTGCGGGAAGTTGTATCCGCATTATGACAGGTGCAGAAGTTCCTGTTGGTTGTGATGCAATTATTATGCAAGAGCTAGCAACGGCAAATGGCGACCAGATCACATTCGAAGAGATCCCCAAAGTAGGTAACCATATTCGCCCTATTGGTGACGATATTGTAACAGGTGCAGTAGTAATTAAAGCCGGTACACGCTTAACCGCTCGAGAAATGCCACTTTTAGCCTCTTTAGGGGTCGCTACAATTCCTGTTTTAGCTCGACCTAAAGTTGCGTTTTTCTCAACAGGGGATGAACTTCGCCCATTAGGTGAAACGTTAGAAAAAGGCCAAATTTTTGACAGTAATCGTTATGGTATTCACGCGCTATTAACTAAATTTGGTTGTGAAGTGATTGATTTAGGTATAATCCCAGACGTACCTGAATTATTAGCCCAAGCATTTGAAAAGGCAGACCAACAAGCTGATGTTGTCATCACCTCTGGTGGCGTCAGTGTCGGTGAAGCAGATTACACCAAAGATATATTAGAGCAAAAAGGTCGCATCGATTTTTGGAAAATTGCAATGAAGCCTGGTAAACCGTTTGCTTACGGAACACTCGATAACTCTATTTTCTGTGGTCTTCCCGGTAACCCTGTTTCAGCCATGTTGACACTGTATCAATTAGTTCAACCGCTTCTAGCTAAATTAGCAGGCCACACCGATTGGCAACCACCGCTACGTATCCAAGCTAAAGCCAACACTATCTTTAAGAAACGCGCAGGTCGTACTGATTTTCAACGTGGTGTTTATTCAATTAATACTCAAGGTCAATTTGAAGTATCAAGCTGTGATAACCAAGGTTCTGGCGCATTTAGTTCAATGCATCACGCCAACTGTTTTGTGGTACTAGAAAAAGATCGTGGCTTCGTAAACCAAGATGAAACAGTCACGATTGAACTGTTTAACTCAACTTTATATTAAGAGATGATCATGGCGGAATTAACCGATAAAGAGATGCTGCGCTACAACCGTCAGATCATCTTGCGTCAATTTGACTTTGAAGGCCAAGAGGCACTTAAATCTAGCTCAATGTTAGTGTTAGGTGCTGGCGGCTTAGGCTGTGCGGCCACTCAATATCTTGCTTCAGCAGGCGTTGGACAGTTAACGTTGATTGATGATGATGTGGTTGAGCTATCAAACCTACAACGTCAACTTCTCCATAGTGATGAAACGATCGGTATGAGCAAGGTGGAATCCGCGAAGCAAAGTTTACTAAAAATAAACCCGAACATTCAAGTTGCAACAGTCAATCAACGTCTTAATAATCAGCAACTAACAGAACTCATTAAGCAACATACATTAGTGTTAGACTGCTGTGATAATGTTGACACTCGTAATCAACTTAATGCTATCTGCTATCAACTTAAGAAGCCTTTGATCTCTGGTGCTGCAATTCGAATGGAGGGACAAGTTTCTGTCTTCACCTATCAAGACGATAACGAACCATGTTACCAATGTTTGAGCTCTCTATTTGGTCAAAATACATTAACTTGCGTAGAAGCTGGGATCATGGCACCAGTCGTTGGTATTATTGGTGCAGTTCAAGCCATGGAAGCAATCAAAGTGGCCGCGAATATGGGTTCACCTCTAACAGGAAAAATTTTAATGTTAGATGCAATGAGTATGAGTTGGCGTGAAATGAAACTGTCTAAACTACCCAATTGCTCAGTTTGTGGTTAATCGTATAATTTCGACTCGATAAAGCCAACGATTAAAGGGAAGAGATGGAGTGATATCTACTTATTGCTTCCCTTATTTTTTCTGAATAATCTTTAGCTAAATGAGTTGAAGTTGCGAGCATCCTAGATTAACAGGCAAAAAAAACGCCAAGCTGGGGAAGCATTGGCGCAAAAATAAATAGTAGTAATAAGTGCTCTCATCCGAAAGCATGCGCATATAATAATGGCACTCAACCTCTCTGTATACCCTCAATAATGGGATTGACATTCCCATATTTAAAATTGTTATAAATAACATTTATAATAAAATAATTTAACGCTTTAAAGGGGCGATTAATCTCCCTAAAAATCTCCTTGACCTTAGAGTCATGACCAACCTCTATCATTGCCTAATTCATTTTCATTCTAGTCGTTAAAGGTTTTAAACGATGCTATTTATCCAAAACTTTTTAGAACTCTTTTTATCTGCTGCACCTTGGCTCCTATTTGGTTACTTTGTTGCCGCGGTGATTAATCTCTATGTTCCTACTGACATGATGGTCAAATACCTCGGTGGTCACTCTTTTGGTACCACAGTCAAAGCTGCTCTCATTGGTGCCCCACTTCCTTTATGTTCATGTGGTGTTATTCCGGCAGCATTAGGTCTTCGTCGTGCAGGGGCATCAAAAAATGCAACAACCTCATTCCTAATTGCGACCCCAGAGACTGGCGTTGACTCCATTGCAGTCTCTTATGCGTTACTTGGGCCAGTCATGACGATTGCTAGACCACTTGCTGCAATCTTTAGTGCTATTCTGGCTGGCTTTCTTGTCGGTAAATCCGAGGAAGAAGAGACAAATAACAAAACTAAAAATAAACTAAAAAATCTTACTCCTATTAATAACTGCAGTCAGAGTAAAGATAAATTAGCAAATCCAAGCTTTGAGATTAATGCCATAAAGGCGACTAAAGGTTGTTGCTCAACGTCACCTAAACCAGAAGAAACAACGACAACCAGCTGTTGCTCAAGTAAACCAACAAAAGAAGCTAAACCAAGTTGTTGCTCAAGTAAGCCAGCGAAAGAAGTTACATCAAGCTGCTGCTCAAGTTCAACACCTCAAAACGGTAAGCCGAAAAGTAAGTTAAAACTGGTTTTTGATTACACCTTTGGTAATCTTGTCTCTGACACTTACAAATGGATTTTTATCGGAATTCTATTTGCAGCGGTTATACAAACTTTTATTCCAACTTCTTGGTTAATTCAATGGGGAGATGGCTGGCTAGCCATGCTCGTCATGACACTGATTGGTATTCCAATGTATATTTGTGCAACAGGATCGACACCCATTGCAGCAGGATTTTTATTGGCAGGAATTTCACCTGGTGCGGTATTGGTCTTTATGCTGGCAGGTCCTGCAACCAATGTCGCCACGTTAGCTTTAGTTAAGCAAGAGCTTGGCATGCGTGCATTAGTAAGCTACTTGACTGGCGTTATTGGTGGTGCTTGGATCTTTGGTATCGCAGTCGATTGGATTATCAATAACTGGAACTTACATTATCAACCTGGCACATGGAGTGAAGAAGCCGTTCTTTATAGCTGGCCAGTGGTGTTATTAAGTATCATTTTAGCGGTTGCAATGATACGCGCGATGCTGAAAGAGTACGTTCCTCAATTAAAAATCGCTTAACGTCATCATTCGCCCCCATCATAGAGCACGACGATGCTCATGGGGGCAATGTCATGTATTGTCAATTGCTCTCCAATGATTAGGCGTCAGAAACAAAAAAGCCAGACTTCTTTCTATCAAGATTTAATTAAATCAAGCAGAAGAATTCTGGCATTTTAGTTAACAATTTCACTATTTACTAATAATTAACGATTACTCACGTTAAAGAAGTTAATATCAAAAAATCAATTATTAGCTTGTAACCCATTTACACTTTAATCATCCATTAAGACTCAATAGTCATGAGCAGTTTAACCATTAAATTTTTTTATTAACGGTATAAACCTAAGTCACGTTGAATATGCGGAGATAATTCACGTAATTGATAGTTTAACGGTGCAGTTTTTTTCGTTGTAAACATGTTGATGATACGCTTGAAGAAGCCAGTGTTTTTAAGTGCTGGTGCAGAAGTTGTTGTCATTGTATCGTTTAACGTTGCTGAATGTGCCATAAAATGTACCTTCTAAATTAAAGTGGGTTAATCATTAACTGGTACTAATTTTACGTCATAAATCGGTGGTTAAAAAATGACAATAATTTCACTGTAACATTAGTTTTTCTAATACCTAAACAGGGGTATACTAAATATTTTATATTTAAGCAAAAAAAGCGAATCTCCACCCATAATTAAGACCTATTTTGAATAACTAATCATTCGAGAACGCTTATCAAATAGACTAATCAAGATCACATTATTCACAATCACACGGAATAAACGTATTCAAATCTTGCGCTATTTTTCCTAAGGTAGGATTCGATTTACAATAATTGATAAAACTATCCGCTAAAGTTGCGGTTAGTGGCATTATTTCGTTATCTCGAGAGAGTAAGGCAAAATACCCCTCCTTCCCCATTGCAGTAAATGCAGTTGTTACAACCGTATAATTTTTATCATCGATAATATCAACCCATCTTCCATTGATTAATGATTGGCAGTTTGTCATTCGTCGACCATGCGCTTTATTCCCCTGATAACAAAAACGAAGTTCAGCCGTATACGGAAAGCTTCCCGTTCCTGTTCCACTCACCCCATTATTGGTGGCATTATTAATAGCTCCCTCTAAGGCAGCAATAATATATTTACCGGTTATTTCAAAACTGACCACATTGACCGCAAAAGGAAGTAATTTACCCGCAATATCAGCAGCAGAAAGTCGTCCGACAGGTAATGAACTTCTTACACCACCGGCATTATGTATCGCAAAATCAGCCTTCACCCCCAACTCCCTAGCTTGTCGAAGCATACCCGCAGCCACATGAGGACCCACTTGACTCCCTCCTTTGTGATCTGGAATACGGACATGGCGAAGGGGCTCAACAATATGGGTAATATGTTGTTGCTGTAACTCTTTAATCTCTTTTCTATACTGATGATCAAGCAGAGCTTCAACTTGAGGATCTTTATGGCAAAAAAGAATATTCGATTGCTGTTGCAGGTAGTGATGGTAATAAGCAGATTCAGCAGCTGATACTTGGATTGTTTTTTCAGCATTAATAAATATCTTCTGCCCTAAAAGAAGTTGATTTTCTCCTTCTTCTAAACTTGCTTTACCACTTTCAGAAAAGGCGATAATCGCAGACCCCAATGCAATGGTATTACAACCCGCTTGTAAAATCAGAGTTTGATTAATTGCAATGCCATACTCGCCATGATTACCATAACCAAAAGGTCTAAAGTCTCCCTGCATGGTATGGCTATGTCCACCGACAATCAGACTAATACCGTCAACTTCTTGAGCAAGTTTTTTATCTAGCTCCAAACCTTGATGACTCAAAAGGACAATATTATTAATCCCTTTCCCATGAAGTGCTTTCACGGTGTTCTTAGCAACCTCTACCGCACTTTCAAACCAAGTATCAGGATCTGGAGAGGCAATTTTTGCCATTTGATCAATAGATAAACCAAACAATGCAATCGTGTGTGAGTTATCTGACGGTTTAGGATTAAAATGAAAGTATTTGACTTCCGCTAATTGAGTTTTGTTGTTGTAAAAGTAACCGTTCTTTCGATTTTTTAATGTATTAGCTTTACTCTCGTCTTCTTGACTTAGATTCCAATTTCCAGAAAAAAAGGGAAAATTAACCTGATCAAGAAAATTCGCAACGGGTAAATTACCGAGATCTAACTCATGGTTACCTAGTACCATACCATCTAGATCAAGCGTATTTAATAATGGCGCATTCGCCTCACCATGAAAGAATGAAAAATAGAGGGAGCCTTGGAAGCAATCACCACCATGGAGATTCAAGCTTGGGATCCCTTTTTTAACGGCCTGTTGTTTTTTTAATTCAAGCGCAGTTTTAACACGAGCAAAGCCACCACAACTGACAAAGATCTCAACACTGTGCTGCTGTTCTGTGCCTCGGCCATCATAACTTGGGAGGGTTATTGGCAGTGGAAAAGGATCAAAATGAGAGTGGGTATCATTAATATGATTAATCTGTAATTTTAGATGCTCATTAGCCATGCTCATCGATCCATTTTAAAAATTAGTGGTAAATTTGAGTATAAAGGGTAAATCGTAAATATAACCTATTATTTAGGTTGAAATTAACCACACACCAACTCCCATCATTAATACACCGGATATTTTATTCATTAACTTCACATTATTTGACTTTTTCAATAAAGCTTTAAGGCTTTTTCCGCCGGTGGCATAAAGAGACATACAGATAAACTCAAAGGTTAAAATAATAGAAATAAGAATAATTAGCTGTGGTGTAAGGGCTTGGTTTTGATTAATAAAAGGAGGCAATAAAGAGACCATAAAAGCCCAACCTTTCGGGTTTGATACCGCGGTAATAAAACCCTGATAAATAAGTGATTTTGGATCAACGTTGGCTGAAACATCCCCAGAAGCATCAAGAGCCAATTTTCCTTTAGATTGCCACATACTAATACCAATATAAAACAAGTAAGAGCCACCTGCCCACTTTAGAACATCAAATAACCAAGGAAAGTTAAGCATAACACCTGCAATACCAATGACCGCAGAAATAGAGACCAGTGCAACGCCTGCCAACTCGCCAATCATCATCCACAATGCTTTACGGTAACCAACACTCATCCCTAAAGTTAGCGCTAAAGTCATACACATACCAGGAGTGATCGAAACAAAGAAAAACGTCGGCACAAAAGCGGCCAATAAAGTTAAATCCATTTTAAGTACTTAATAAATAATAAAGGTGGCTATTCTACGTTTTATCAAAAATTCTGCAAAGTAATTCAGGGATCAGTTAAATGAATGACCATTAAAACGATCTTAAAGTCATTATCCCCTTCTTACTTGAAGCGGCTAGGTTGTTGGCGTCGCTCATTCGCCCTAATCATAGAGTACACCTATACTCATGGGGTCTCACTCACTTGCCGCCGACTAGCAACGCCAATTATTTTAGGTATAAATGAGTAAATAAGTACCAAATGAGTAAAAATTAGATAGGAAGTGAGTGGGCAGCCATCCACATTCGGAGTGAGGGTTGATTGGTGTTAAACTATTAGCTGAAATACCCAAATAGCTTAAAGTCGAAGAGATAAATCGCTTTCTATAAAAGAAGTATTTGAGGTCGACTCATTCACAGCAAATCAATTGACGGTGTAAAGTAGAAAATCTAATCAATTTAGATTGATTTTAGTACCAATTAAGTTCTATTTATATCATAACGGGGTAAAAGAAGATAACTAACCAACTCAACAGAGAAAAATTCAAGCTAAGTTAATAAGAACAGCAGGTTATAAATATCAAAAAAGCCGCCATAAGCGACTTTTTGTCTATTGATGTAACAAAAGATTGTATTAAAAAAGTAATTACATCAAAAGTGGTTAGTTTTTAGATTTTTCTCGCTTAACCATAAAAAACCCACCAACGATAAAAACTAAAACTAATAATATTTCCATGCCAAAGCATCCTCATCAATTTGCTGAAATATAGAATTTGAAAACGCGGCTATTCTATCAACAATTGAGTAATTTACCAGCAAAAAAATTAAAAAATCACACTTAATTAATTAACAAGGACGTAACAACTGTTTTTTGTTATCTTAATATGTATATTCATTTAATACTGTCATCGTGACAGTGATCACAGATGAATTGAAAACCCACTTAATATCCAGTGCTAGAATTGAAAGTAAGTCATTTATTTTTATATGAAAATTAACAATGTAGCCTCCCTGTTTCGAACAATTTATCGCCAGATAAAATGATAACGACACCGAAAACAGATACAGTAAAAACTCATTTAGTAAATACTCTAAATGATCACTAAAAACTAAATAACAAGCTTAATCACTGACTATTTGCGACTAAATTACTCATTATTCATTTTAATTTTGATGAATTAGTTAAAATTGAATTTTTATGATCAGAAGTTAAGATTAATAGGTATTATTTCCCCACACTCAACAGCAACATTAAAAACTGCCAATTTCAAATATATCGATATTATAAACTAAATATAAATCATTATTGATATTTTACAGTAACATTTATTACTGATTAATCATATTGACATATACCTAAAAGAATTAGAGTTGCTAGTAGCCGGCAAGTGAGTGAGCCCCATGAGTATAGGGGGACTATATGATTAGGACGAACGAGTACAACCAACAACCTAGCGACTTCAAGTATGAAGGGGATAAAGAGAAGAGGCATCGATTTACAATGTAAATCGATGCCTTTTGATTTTATCTTGATAAGAATAAGCGATACCTAAAATAATTGGAGTTGCTAGTAGGCAGCAAGTGAGGCCCCGCGAATATAGGTGTACTCTATGATTGGGACAAACAAGCAATACGGTTACTGTTATAAACCTAGCCTCTTCAACTCTTCAAGCATGAAGGACTATTGATATTCAATAACCGTGATTTCAGCGCCCTGTTCAATTATTCCGCTATTTCTAGGAATGATATTTTGACCAAAAATCACCCAACCTTTCTCATTACAACGATAAGTTGTAAGGGTTTTCATTGGCTCTTGGCTTTCACTCTTCTTACCTGTTAGTGGATCTACCGTCGTCATAATGCATCGGCTACAAGGTTTGACAATATCAAATTCGATATCACCAATTTTAATTCGCTTCCACGTATCTTCTGCAAAAGGTTCTACACCAGAAACCACAAGATTAGTTCGGAATTGATCCATAGTATGAACTTCAGAAGAGCGTTGATTGAGATCTTGCAAAGACCCTTCACTAATGACTAAGAGTGGAAAACCATCAGCAAAGGTTAAATTATCCTTGGTCTCGCCACCAATACGATTTGGTTCTTCACCAATGTAGAGGAGTTGTGCGGGTTGCCCAATAACCTCACTCACCCATTGATCGGCAATATCTAAGGTTGAATAAGCAGAAAAGCTATCATTCCAGACTTGAGTTGATATCAGTTGCTGAGAAAAGTCTTGATAACGAATCGTTAAATGCCCTTTCGTAGGATAATTCAACGTTAAACCAAAAGGCTGTAAGTTGGTCTGTAACTTAACTAATTGAGGAAATTGACGCGCAGTTGCCATCTTGCCACTGTTAAGCATAATCATAAAGTGACGATCAAAGCTTAAACCTGTTAGATTAACCCAGCTGGATGAAAGAGATATCCCAGAGGTAGATTTGATCGGATAAATATTAATTTGTGATAGAACCGCTGTTGATTGACTCATCCTTACTCCATTCATTTGTCAAATTGATGAATAACTTGGTTGCTACTTCCTCGCCACTTTAAGCTTGGATCGGCTAACTCTTTGACAAACTTACCATCTACTAAAGCTGAAAGATAGGGTAAAACTTGCTGCTGTCGTTCATTCAACTCTGACAATTTATACCCCGTCCAACACCAAATATCTTTATCGGGACATTCACGTTCCACTCTTTTCACTAACTGTAAAATTGCTGAGATATTTTCAGGATGAAGGGGATCACCACCAGAGAGGGTTAACCCTCGGCGCTTAATTCGCTGATCTTGAAGGTCTGCAATGATTTGATCCTCCATTTCTTGATCAAATAAATGACCAGAATCTAATCGTAACGTAGACTGATTATAACAACCTTTACATTGATGTTCGCAGCCAGAAACAAAAATTACCGCTCTGGTTCCTGGGCCATTTAACACGTCAATGGGATAATAAGTGTGGTAGTTCATTGTCAATTACTCTACTTTTTGATTAGGTTTTAGATCTGATTACGGTAAATTAATATGGAAACAAAAAATGGCAAGTCTGTTGATTATCCCAACAGCACTGCCATTCCTATTTATCTTAAACGTATTGTTTATAAATGTTTTACGCGACGCTGAACTTCTTCTTGTTTACCACTATTAAATGGACGTGCATCTGGACTACCTAAATAACCACACACTCGACGAGTCACCGAAACGGTTTGAGGATTATGATTACCACATTTGGGGCAAGTAAACCCTTTACTGGTGCTGTTAAACTCACCGGTAAAACCGCATTCATAACACTCATCAATCGGCGTATTTGTTCCATAATAAGGAACTCGACTGTAGCTGTAATCCCAGACATTTTCTAACGCTTCTAGGTTATGCTGAATATTCGGGTATTCGCCATAACAGATAAAACCACCACTTGCGATTGCAGGATAAGTCATTTCGAAATCGATTTTGTCGTAAGGATTAACTTGTTTTTCAACATCTAAATGGAAACTATTGGTGTAGTAACCTTTATCTGTCACACCATCAACGACACCAAACTCTTTTGCATCTATATTGCAGAAACGGTTACACAGATTCTCACTTGGCGTACTATAAAGGCTAAACCCATAACCAGACTCTTCTTTCCAGCGCTCAGTGACAGCACGTAAATGCTGGACAATTTCAACCGCTTTTTGACGCAAGATCTCACTATCATAAACATGAGTTTCAGTACCAAATAGGGCATTGATTGTTTCATGAAGACCAATGTACCCTAGTGAAATAGAGGCACGACCATTTTTGAAAATCTCACTAATATCATCATCTGCATTTAAACGAACACCACATGCACCTTCCATATAAAGAATAGGTGCAACACGGGCTTTAACCCCATTTAAACGTTGAATTCGGAAATCCAATGCACGCTTGGTTAGCTCTAACTGTTGATCTAACAACTGATAGAAAGCAGCCTCATCACCTTTCGCTTTCAAAGCCACTCTTGGTAAGTTAATTGAAACCACACCTAAATTATTACGACCATCATGAACCAGTTCGCCATTCTCTTCGTAAGTCCCTAAAAAGCTTCGGCATCCCATTGGGGTTTTAAATGAACCTGTCACTTTAACCACTTGATCATAGTTCAGGATATCAGGGTACATACGTTTAGAGGCACACTCTAACGCTAACTGCTTAACATCATAATTGATATCGTCAGGCTTATGGTTTAAGCCATCTTTAATCGCAAAAACTAATTTAGGGAAAACCGCTGTTTTACTATTCTTACCTAAGCCAGCAATGCGATTCTTTAAAATTGACTGTTGAATTAACTTTGACTGCCAGCTTTCACCCAATCCAAAACCAAAGGTAACAAAAGGCGTCTGGCCATTCGCTGTATGTAAGGTATTCACTTCATACTCTAATGACTGAAAGGCATCAAAACACTCTTTCTCTGTCCGAGTGATCGCAAATTCTTGCGCATTGGGGATCTGCCACTCTTCAGCGACTTTAACATTTTTCTCAAAACTCGCAGTCACATAAGGCGCAAGAATTTCGTCAATGCGGTTGATGGTTGTTCCACCATAAATATGACTCGCGACTTGGGCAATAATCTGAGCAGTAACTGCCGTTGCAGTAGCAATAGACCGAGGCGTATCAATCTCCGCATTACCCATTTTAAAACCATGGGTCAACATGCCTTCAAGATCGATCAACATGCAGTTAAACATAGGGAAAAAAGGTGAGTAATCTAAATCGTGAAAATGAATATCCCCATTTTGATGCGCTTGAACAATGTCACGAGGTAACATGTGTTGTGTGGCATAATGTTTAGCAACGATGCCAGCGAGTAAATCACGTTGAGTCGGGATCACTTTGCCATCTTTATTGGCATTTTCATTGATAATATCAGTATTAGTTAGATCGACTAAACCACTAATCTCACCATTTAGACGACTACGTTTGTCACGAGCAATATCACGGTCGTGTCGATATTCGATATAAGCGCGTGCCACTTCTTTATGCGGGCCTTCCATTAATAGATCTTCAACCGCATCTTGAATTCGATTTATCTCTACTTCTTGTTGCTGTTTAAATTGAACTTCAACCGCCTCAGCAATAGAAAGGGCATACTGTTCATCTAGGTCAGTGACCGTTTTCGCTGCTCCTAATACTGCATCTTTAATACGAGTGGTAATAAATGGGACTCGGCATCCATCTCGTTTAATCACAATCGGCATATCAAAAACTCCTAACCATAAATGAAAAAGAATATCAACACAAAATATAGGGCTTATATTTTTAGTTAACACAATATGTGGGTATTAAGCGCTAACCAGATAAATTAAACATTGACCATGATCAATAAACATTAGATACAGAACAATCCTTCTTCTACTTATTTTTTCAACGAATAAAATCAATCAATCAATAGGAATAAATGACAAAAACCTATTAAATTAGACTTGAGATCTGCTGTATTGTCCTGTATTTGATACTGATTGAATATTGTTACTCAGAAGTCACACTCTGTTATTGAGCCAATAAAAAAATAATCGTAATCTCCGAAACGAACCATCATAAAACATTGTTTTTAATTGCTTTTTATTAAAGTATATTAATTTTTATTCAAAATAAACCGATTTAAGTTGGAGATAACTTATGAATTTTATAAATAAATTGATTGAATCTATTAAAAACTTTTTCAACTCTTTAACCAACAAAGAGAAAGTAGCTGAAGAGCAACAGCCCCCGACACCAGAGAGCACAGAACAAGATGCGACATTGGCGCAAAAAGCAGAAGCCGCCGCAGTGAAAGAAGAAGCCCAGCAACAAGAGCAATCACTCAAAGGGACGATTGAAGAATCGGTTGACCAACAACCAACTGAAGCACCTGAAACAGAGTCTGAAGTTAAACGCTAGCTCCCTCTTTTGTAATAAAAATAGAGAGATAACAAGGTTAATTTCTTCTCTCAATTTAGTTGCTAAGAGATAAGTTTGTTTATATTCTTCTTACTTAAAGTTGCTAGTCTAGGTTTATAACAGTAACGGCTACGTTCACTCTCCTCAATCATAAAGTACATCTATGTTCATGGGGGCTTACTCGTTTATCACCGACTAGCAACACCAATGATTTTGCCGACAACTCAATGGATAGACTTTAAGTCATTGAGTTAAAGCGAGGATTAACCTAAAAAACACCTGAAACAATCATTTATGTTTAAAATAGTTTATCCTTACTTAAAGAATATTTTTTGAGACTTTTTACATGGAATTTTGGAGACTCTGTCGCCGTTGGTTTATCTCCCATATAAGCCATATTACAAAAAAAACTTTACTCATTGCGCTAACCAGTTACTTAGTTATCAGCTGGTTACTCCTTATTATTGCTCAAGAAGAGCAGTTAACTCACTCTACCTCGCAATTTATATATTACATATTAGTCACCGCCTCAACGGTCGGATATGGTGATCTTTCACCTTCAACGCCTTTAGGTCAGTGGGTTGTTGCTCTATTTGTAATACCTGTAGGGTTGAGTCTATTTGGTGTCATTATAGGGCAATTAGCAAGTGCAGCCATTCAGTATTGGAGAAGTGGCATTTTAGGAACAAGAGAGGTAAACGTGAAAGATCATATTTTAATTTTAGGTTGGAATGAACAGAGAACACTTCATTTAATCAATATGTTGCAACATGAAGTAAAAGAGCATCGAGCGATTGTTCTTTGTGTTCGACCTGAGATGGAAAACCCACTTCCAGGTAAAATAGAGTTTGTTCGCGTCAATAGCTTTACCGACCCACAAGTTGCTGAGTTGACCTCAATGAAGACGGCTAACTGTATTATTATTGATAATCCAGAAGATGACATTACCCTTTCTGCCGCTTTATACAGTAGTCATTTAAATCCGAAAGCACACCTACTGGCTTATTTTCATGATGAATCCTTAGCGAAATTACTGAAGCAACACTGTCCAAATGCTGAATGTATTCCATCAGTGGCGGTGGAGATGTTAGCAAAAGCGGCGATTGATCCCGGTTCCAGCGAATTACATCATGAGCTTTTAACTAGCCATAAAGGGATGACTCAATATAGTGTCATTTATCAAGGCGAAAATCGTGAAATAGCCTCACTTTTCCAGAAATTTAAAGAACAGAATGATGCGACACTCATCGCGATTGAACAACAGGGCGAAATCATAATAAACCCTGATTTAACAACCAAGATTAGTCAAGGGGATAAAATTTTCTATATCGCTGATGAGCGTATAGACAATTTTCATTGGCATTAATGAGTAGTTAAACACTTTATAAAAACAAAAAGAGCAGCCTCTAAGAAGCTGCTCTTTTTTATTAGGCTTACAGAAGAAAACTTAATCTGCGATTTTATGCTCTAATGGCTTTTTCGCAGTCACTATCGTCTCTGATTCATCCAGATCATCATCATTCTTCTCATGATTATGTTCTGCTGCTAAGAAGCTATATACCGTTGGTACAACAAACAGCGTAAATAGCGTACCAATCGACATACCAACGGTTATCACAAGACCGATAGAGAAACGACTCTGAGCCCCCGCACCAGCAGCAATAACCAATGGAACAACACCGATAACCATCGCGGCTGTTGTCATCAATACGGGACGTAGACGAATTGCCGCTGATTTCTTCGCAGCTTCAATCTTACTTAACCCTTCTTCACGTTGAAGCTGGTTAGCAAACTCTACAATCAAGATACCGTGTTTACTGATCAGACCGATTAAAGTTACCAACCCGACTTCGGTATAGATATTTAATGTATCCACCCCGAAATAGAGTGGGATCATCGCCCCAAATATTGACAGCGGAACACTGACCAATACCGTTAATGGATCTCGGAAGCTCTCAAACTGTGCAGCCAGCACTAAATAGATAATAATCAAGGCTAAGAAGAACGTCTGAACCAAAGAAGAGCCTTCTTGGATAAACTGACGTAATTGACCTGATGTATCGGTACTATAAGATTTAGGTAAAATCTCTTTTGCTGCCTGTTCCATCACAGTATAGGCATCACCGATACTGACACCTGGCATCATCTTACCTTCAATCGTTGCACTGTTTAACTGCTGGAACTGATCAACCGCTGAGGGCTGAATACTTTGCGTAATTGTCACAACTGCAGAAAGAGGAACCATCTCACCATTTTGAGACTTGATGTAGTAACTCTTCAGTTTTTCACGAGTATTGCGATAGTCCCCTGAAACCTGAGTAATAACCTGATAACTACGTTCGTTTAATGCAAAGTAGTTAACAAAACCTTCACTCAAATAACGCTGCAAAACAACACCGATATCCGAAGGGCTTACCTGCATTAATGCGGCTTTATCGCGATTAATTGAGATCTCAAGCTGTGGTTTGTTGAAATCTAAATCATTCTGCATATAGATGAATTTACCGCTCTTCATTGCGTAAGCTTTCATCTTCTCAGCATAGTTATATAGATCTTGATAACTGCCTGTTGGCGTTTTTAAAATCATCTGAAATGGAAGACCTTGTGGTGTTCCTGGTAAATCTGGTGGTGAGAAAGTATAAAGCTGAACACCCGGAAGTGACACAGTATCCTTCTTAATTTCTTTCATCAAGTCTTGTGCAGAACGTTCGCGCTGTCCCCAATCCGTTAATACCGAGAATCCAAAGAACGTGTGGTTATTAGTATAACCATTAATCATCGCTGTTAATTGAGACTCAGGATAGGATTCGGTGGTTTTACTTAATGGCTTAGTAAAGTTATCCAAATAATTAGTATTTGCATACGATGGACCTTTACCCATCATCATCACGATACCCTGATCCTCTTGAGGTGCAAGCTCAGAAGAGGTATGAGTAAACATAAAGACCAAAGAGACTAGAATGGTTGCCGCTAATGGCCAAACCATAATTCGGTTGCGAAGACAGCTCGATAACATTTTCTCATAAAATTTGGTGACCTTTTCTATCACTCGGTCAATTTTCTTAACTAATGGTGCTTCTAAGGTATCTTTTGATAACATCTTAGAACACATCATCGGAGTCAATGTTAAGGCAATAAAGCCAGAGATAATCACTGATCCTGCCAATGTGAAGGCAAACTCAGTAAACAACTTACCCGTTAATCCTCCCATAAAACCGATAGGCGCATAAACCGCAGCAAGCGTAATGGTCATTGCAATAACCGGCCCTGTGATCTCCCGTGCACTTAAAATTGCAGCTTTAAGTGGAGGCGTTCCCTCTTCCAAATGTCGGAAGGTATTCTCCACCACGACAATGGCATCATCGACCACCAGCGAGATAGCCAATACCATCGCTAACAATGTCAGCAAGTTTAAACTAAAACCAAGCGCCATCATAAAGAACATTGAACCGATCAGAGACAAAGGTATCGTCACCAATGGGATAAACATTGCTCGGAATGAGCCTAAAAAGGCAAAGATCACGATAATAACGATCAGTGCGGCTTCACCAAGGGTTTTAATTACTTCTTCAATGGAGGAGTTGATAAACTTAGTTTTATCGTAAACAACTTTTGCTGTCACACCATCAGGTAAACTGCTTTGAATCTCAGGTAGTACCTTGTAAGCATCCTCGACTACAGTTAACGGGTTTGCCGTTGCTGTGTTGGTTAATGCCACCATAATACTTTGATTACCATTGAATTTTACAATAGTATCGTAACTGTTTGCACCTAGCTCAACCGTCGCAATATCTTTAACATGAATAAAACGACCATCTTTTGCTTTAATCGAAATATTCTTAAATTGTTCAACGGTGCTAGCATCAGTATGTGCATTGATCTCAATCTCAATGAAATCATTTTTCACTTTACCCGCAGCACTAACCGCATTATTCGCTTTGATTGCCGCTTGAACATCAGAGGCTGTCACGCCAAATGCAGCCATTTTGGTTGGATTTAGCCAAAGACGCATCGCAAAGTCACGCTGACCAAAAATATCAACCTTTGATACACCACTAACTGTTGAGAAAATTGGCTTAGCTACTCGGCTCGCAAAGTCTGAAAGTTGTTGTGTCTCGAGTGTGTTACTCGATAGTGCCAAATACAAAATTGGTGAATCAGACGTTGATTTAACGATACTCGAATCTTGTACTCCTGCAGGCAAACGGTATTTAACCTGTTGAACTAAAGATAGGATTTCAGTTAACGCTTTATCCGAGGGATAATCTAACTTTAAGTAAACGGTAATCGTTGATTTACCCAAACTACTGTCTGATGTCATATAATCGACACCTTCAGTTTGTGCAATCTGTGCTTCTAACGGCTGTGTTACATATCCCTGTACACTTGACGAGCTTGCACCTGGATAATTAGTTGTTACGGTAATAACACCAGACTCAAGTTTTGGATATTGTCTTACTTGCAGATCTTGGAATGATTTCAAGCCAAGTACTAACAAGACCAAACTTAAAACGATCGCAAGCACCGGTTTTTTAATAAAAACATCAGTAAACTTCATTCACAGCTCCTACTTTGACTTTGCTTCATTTGCAGAAGTTATTGAAGGGAAAGGCTGAGAGTTGTTAATGATAACTCGAGACTTCTTTTTAAGTTGTTGCTGGTTAGAAGTGACAATCATATCACCCTTTTTCAAGCCAGCAATAACGCCTACTTTACTATCTCGACGTTCACCAACTTTAACGGTTCGACGAATCGCATGATAGACAGGGAATGTCTTACCTTTACTATCAGTGACAATATCAGTATCACTTTTTGATTTTGGATCAATGATATAAACCGTATCACCATATAATGAGTAGTTAATCGCAACCGTCGGAATAACAATCAAGTCGGTGACATCGTGAGTAATAATTGACGCTTCAACATACATTCCCGGAAGGAAAGTAACCTTATCTTCTTTGACAATTTGTGCGCGAATATCCAAGTTACGAGATTGATCATCAATTGATGGATTTATCGCACTAATTTTAGCCGTATGATTTTTATTGTCAGTGCCTGAAGTCGTAAAGGTAATTGTTTGACCTACAGTGACTTTATTTAGGTACATTTCAGGAATTGAAATATCGATATAAGTTTTATCTAAATTTTGTAGCTCAACAATCGTATCACCCGGTTTTATATAATCACCAAGATCAACCTGACGTAAGCCTAATTTACCCGAAAAAGGTGCTTTGATTTGCATGAAATCAATTTGAGTTTTGATATATTGGGTATTTGCTTTACTTGTTTCTAAATTGGCAAACGCTTCATCAACAGAGTTCTGTGATGTATTGCTATTTTTGAGTAGTCTTACTTGGCGCTTGTACTCTAGCTCCGCTAATTTTA